>NZ_JACIUW010000003.1:0-370366 GCF_014145825.1 Stenotrophomonas sp. I18B00994
CCGGCCCAGCCGCTGGCGGCTGTGCGTTCGGGCGCTTGCGAAGCAGTGCTTCGCAAGCAAAGCGCCCTCACCCATGTAAGCTCGGTCGCCGCATCCATGCGGCTCACGCCCCCGCAACCGGACCCACACCGCCTTCGACAGTTTGCTGCGGTCTGTTGGACATGCCGATGGGATCAGATCCGTTTTCCGGAGGAAAACGGATCTGATCCCAGATTGATTTCGATATCTGACAGAAATGTCGACCAAGGTCGACACCTACCGACAGCCGCAGGAATCTGTCAGAGGTGGGGCGGTGTCGGAGTGTGGGGTGTCAGCCGCATGGATGCGGCTGCCAAGCCTCCATGGACGGATTCACGGCGTCCCCGCACTCCGACACCGCCCCGCCAAACCACGGAATGCCTGCGGTTCCGGTTGCTTCTGAGGTTGCCGGCCAGCGGCCGGCACTACCACGGGTGCAGGGCGCAGCCCTGCAAAAACCCCTACTCCTGCGGATCGCGGGTGATGTGGATATCGGTCGGGGTCGACAGCGGAATGTTCCGCTCCGCCAGTATCTGCAGCAGGCTGAAGTACAGATCGCTGCGGGTGGCGTAGACCTGCCGCGGGCTGGCCACGTACGCGAAGCTGTTGATGGTGATCTGGCCACCGGCAATGCTGTCGATGTAGACCGTCGGCGCCGGCTGCTTCAGCACGTTGGTATGCGCGGTGTACGCATCCAGCAACGCCTGCCGCAGGTTGCCGACATCGGTGCTGGGCGGCACCGCGAACTGGATCTGGATGCGGCCCTGGTTGTTGCCCATCGTCATGTTGCGCACGGTCTTGGTGACCAGCTCGGAGTTGGGCACGATCAGCGTCGACTTGTCGCCCACCTGGATCTCGGTCGAACGCAGGCTGATGCGGCGGATGTCGCCCTCCTGGTCGCCCAGCTTCACCCAGTCGCCGATCTTCACCGGGCGCTCGGCCAGCAGGATCAAGCCGGAGACGAAGTTCTGGGTGATCACCTGCAGGCCGAAACCGATACCCACTGACAGCGCACTGACCAGCAACGCCAGCTTGCTCAACTGCAGGCCCATGGCCGACAGCGCCCAGATCACCGCGATGATGATGCCCACGTAACGGGCAACGGTACTGACCGAGTTGCGTGCGCCCAGGTCCAGTTCGGTCTTGGGCAGGTAGGTGTCGGTCAACCAGCGCTGCACCAGCTGGGTGATCGCCAGGCCGGCCAGCAGCGCCAGTACCGCCAACACGATCCCCGCCGGTGCCAGCTTGGTGCCACCGATATCGAATCCGGTCGTGAACAGTGAAGTGAAGCGCTCCACCACCGCGCCGATGTTGCCGAACGGTGCCACCAGGGCCAGCAGCGCGATCAGTACGACGATGGTACGCAACGCCGCCGACAGCAGCACGCCGGCCTGCTCCAGCCGCGATACGCTCAGGCCGGTGCTGAGCAGGATGGTCTGGCCAACCTTGCTGTCGGCGTTGAGCATCCAGGTGCTCAGGTCATCGACGAACTTGAACAGCAGGGTCGCGGCCAGCACTACGATGCTGCCGCCGATCAGCTGCTGGTTCACGAACTTGGCGAAGTTCAGGTAGCCCAGCAACGTGGCAATGATGGCCGCCACCACCGCGATGTTGCCCGCTACCCGGGCCAGTACCAGCCAGCTGCTGCGACGCACCGGCGTGGCCGCGCCCACGCCATCGGCCTGTGCCTCCAGCTTGGCCTCGGCCTCGGCGGTCTGCCGGCGATGCAGGCGTGCCAGGGTCACCAGCATGGCCATGATCAGGCCGAGGTAGGTCAGCGCAATCAGGCCGTCCAGCGCCACCGTGGTGACGTCGCTGGTACGCGTGGCCTGATCGAGGGCGACCAGCACCGTGCTCAGCCAGGCCAGCGCCGCCGCGCCCCACGCGTACTTGCGCAGCTTGAGTGCGGCGGTGTCATCCAGATTCAGCAAACGCCACGACGGACGCTTGGGTACCAGCATGCACGCGCTGAGCGCCGCGATGAAGGCGGCGCGGAAGGTGGCCGTCTCCAGGCCGTCGGCCACCACCTGCAGGCGCGGCGCGATCGCATCGATCGCATCGAGCGCTGCCATCAGCACCACCACGGCATAGCCGGGCAGCAGCGTACCGACCAGCAGCAGCCACATGGCCAGGCCGGATCGCCGCAGGCGACCGTCCGGCGCACGCTCGGACGCCGCAAAGCGCCGCCCCAGCCTGCGCAGCCACAGCCGCAGCGGGAACATCATCACCAGCGCGGCCAGCAGGCCCAGCAACGGCGTGCCCCAGCCATTGGCCCGGACACCAGCAACAAACGTATCGCGCCCCTGCTCGGCCAACGGCGCAACGCGTGCGATATCGATCGGCAGGCGCTCGGCCACCTTGCTCCACAGCGCCGGAGACAACGGCGAGGCGACCTTCTTCCCCATGTCTTCGGCGCGTTGCGCAGTGCGCTGCTGGTCGATGTCGGCTGCCAGCTGCTGGGCACGCACGGCACTGGCCTTGGCCTGCGCTACCGACGCGGCCAGGCCGTCGCGCTGTTTGGTGATGGTGCGTCGTTGCGCGGCCAGTTCCGGCGGTTCGGTGGTGCCTTCCGCAGGCGTGCCCAGCTGCGCCAGCTGTTCGCTGATCCGATCCAGCTGCGGCTGCAACGCCTTCTCCAGCGCTTCGGCATCGCGCCGGGCCTGCGAGGCATTCTCGGACAGCATCGCCAGTGTCTCGATGGCCTCTGCATCGCCCCGCTTGCGCTCGACCTCCTTCAGCCTGGAATCGATGTCCGCCAGTTGCTGCTTCGGCGTGGGGTCCTCATCCTGGGCCAGCACCGGTGCGGACAGCAGGAAGGCAGTGCACAGCAGCAGGGCCAGCCAAGGCCCCCGTGCACGGATCGATCGCAGGAAAGAAGACACGCCAGCCACACCGTTTCGCGCGGACCACCGCGCCTGCGCGCGACTATACGGCACAGGCGGTAAAGGCCGGATGGTGGGGCAGAGGACCACACCCACCGCGATGGGAGCTTCGACGGGGTGATGGCGCGGGGTGGTCACGACGGGGCGATAACGGCCTGGCGATTGCGGCGGGGTGTTCGTGGCCGGGCGAATCGACTCTATCCCGTCGGTTCACCCCGCCTGCGTTTCCGCGCGCACGCACGCCACGCCGGCGAAGTCAGTACTTCAGGCGCAGCTCTTCCACGACCGGCTGCTGCAGCGCGTACCAGTCCTGGAACTCTTCCTCGGTGATCTCATCGGGCGCATACACCGCCACCGGGTGCCAGTCGTGGTCGGTGGGCAGCGGCTGGCGCGGGCCGGCACGCAGGCTGTAGCTGACGCCCTCGTAGTCGACCAGGTCATCAACCTGCGGCCACTGCTCGCGTGCGAACGCGGATTCACTCTTCAACAGGATTACCTGGTACATCGGCACCTCCACCTCGGTTGGATCAGGAAAACACGGCGCTGGCGGCAGCATACCGCCACGCCGGTGACAACGGGCACGCCGCAGCGGCGACGGAACGTTCTGGACACGGCCATCGCCCCGGCTTCACCCGCCCATGGCAAGGCCATCGGCATCGTGGAGGCCCACCCCTGCCACGACCGCCGATGACCGACCACCCGCCGCTGAAGACCGTCGCCGACCTCAAGCTACCCCGCTACCTGGGCACCTGGTACGAAATCGCACGCCTGCCGATGCGCCACGAGCCGGAAGGCTGCACCGACGTGTCGGCGCACTACACCCTGCTCGACAACGGCAACGTCGGCGTCACCAACCGCTGCCGCATGGACGGCGACCTCGAGGAAGCCACCGGCGAGGCCTGTGCCGTCGACAACGACAGCGCGCGGCTGGAGGTGAGCTTCCTGCCCAAGGGCCTGCGCTGGTTGCCGTTCGCCAAGGGCGACTACTGGGTGATCCAGGTCGCTCCGGACTACAGCGTGGCGCTGGTCGGCAGCCCGGACCGCAAGTACCTGTGGCTGCTGGCCCGCGAACCGCAACTGGACGCCACCGTGCAGGATCATTATCTGGCCACCGCCCGCCTGCAGGGCTTCGATCTGTCCGAACTGATCCACACTCCGCACACCGGTCGCCCCACAGCCTGAGCCGCCCACTCATGGACCTGAAGAGTGGCTACCCGTGGTGGGCGGTGCGCAACGGCCTGATCCACGCCTTCCCACCGCTGGAGCGGGATCTGCGCTGCGACGTGCTGGTGGTCGGCGGCGGCATCACCGGTTCGCTGATTGCCGACGAGTTGTCCGGGCATGGCCACGACGTGGCGGTGATCGAGCAGCGTGACATCGGCTGGGGCAGCACCGCTGCCAGCACCGCGCTGCTGCAGTACGAGATCGACACCCACCTGCTGGAACTGGCCCAGCGCTATGGCCAAGACGCCGCGGCGCTTGCCTACCGGGCGTGTGCGGAAGCAATCCCAGCGCTGGGCGACGTGGCACGCGGGTTGAAGGACGTGGATTTCCAGCGCATGGACAGCCTGTACCTGGCCAGCCGCCATCGCGACGTTCCGCGCCTGATGGCCGAAGGTGAGGCGCGGCGCAGCATCGGCCTGGATGCCCGTTGGCTGGGCCCGGAGGCACTGCAGGAACGCTTCGACGTGGACGCCGGTGGTGCCCTGCTCACGCGCCAGGCGGCGCGGGTCGATCCGTATCGGCTGACCTATGCGCTGCTGCAGCGCCTGCGTCGGCGCGGCGGCCACGTGCATGACCGCACGGTGCTGCACAGCCTCGACGCCACTGCGCGCGGGGTGACCGCCCGTACCGAAGACGGTGCAACCATCCGCGCCCGCCACGTGGTGCTGGCCATGGGCTATGCCAGCCAGCGCTGGCTCAAGCAACGGGTTGCACGCGACCGCAGCAGCTACGCCTTCATCACCGATCCCATCGATGCGGACGTGCTTGGCCGGCTGCGCACCACCATGGTGTGGGAGAGCGCCCGCCCCTACCTGTACCTGCGCGCCACAGGCGACCGTCGCCTGCTGGTGGGCGGGCTGGACGACGCCATCGACATCCCCGCCCGCCGCGACCGGCGCGTTCAGAGCAAGGCCGACAAGCTGATGAAGCAGCTGCTGCATTGGTTCCCACGGCTGGACCCGGTGCCGGCGTTTTCCTGGGCCGGCACCTTCGCCGAAACGGCGGACGGCCTGCCGTTCTTCGGCCCGCACGATCAGTGGGGGCCGCGGGTGCACTTCGCCATGGCCTACGGCGGCAACGGCATCACCTATTCGATGATCGGCGCGCAGCTGCTGCGGGCCGGGATCGAGCGGCGGGCGCATCCGCTGGCGGGGCTGTTCGGGTTCGGGCGCTTGTAGCCTGCAGCCAGGCATGGCCTGGCTCTACCGCGAGCGGGCGCCGACAGGCATCATTCAAGCAGCCCCTGCTAGCGTCGGCCTGTACCGCCGCGTGTTGCGCGGCCATCTGTCCGCTGGAGCACCGTCATGATCCGCCCCCTGACCCTGCTGCTGTGCCTGGCCCTGCCGGGAACCGTGCTGGCCCAGTCCGCCGCCGGCGCCACCGCGCCGCAGGCTGCCGGCCTGGACCTGACGCTGCCGCAGGCGCCGATGCGCTACCTCAACGACCCGGCCCTGCAGCAGGATCCGCCGGGCACGTACTACGGTGACAAGAGCGGCCCGCGCGTACACGACGACGCGAAGATCGCCGACGTCACCGACGACAAGGTCAAGGTATCCGGCAGCTTCACCACCGGCATCGGCTATTCCAAGAACGGTGGCAACAGCCACTACAACGCCGCCACGCTGAACCTGAGCAAGAACTACACCACCGATGAGGGCAAGACCCACGGGGTCAACGTCAACATCCACGTGAGCGAAGGCAAGGGCCCGGGCTTCTTCGGCCCGTACGGCGGCTACTACGGCCGCGGCCCGGGCTATTGGGATTACCCGCCGCCGTTTGGCTGGTAACGCCCCGCGTCGGGCCTGGGCCGACCAAGGTCGGCCACTATCGCTGCGTACGCTTGGTAGGTGTCGACCTTGCATGTGCCGGTGGGTGTCGACCTTGGTCGACACGCTCTGCATTCCGTGCCGGCCAGCGGCCGGCACCTACCCGCACGCGAATCAATCCAGCCAGCCATCGCGCTCGCTGTGCAGGATGCGGCCGTCATAACCGCTCAGGCGCACCTCCACCTTCTGGTTGCGGGCATTGCGGGCTTCCAGTGACCAGGTCGCACCATCGCGTTCCAGCGAATGGATCTCGCGCAGGCCATGCGCCTGTGCCCGTGCCAACACCTGCTCGGTGGTCAACAGCGCGCGGCTGCTGTGCTCATCGAAGATCTCGCCGGTCTTCGGGTCCACGTAGACCTCGCTGAAGCGGCCATCGGCGCGGCTCACGTCAGCCTCCCACAGGCCATCATCGCGTTCGATCTCGTGGATCTGGGTGTAGCCGGCCTTGCGCAGGGTCTGTTCAACCTGGGCCATGCCCAGCGGCGCAGCCTGTACGGCCGGCGCGACGGCCAGCAGGGCAACAGTGGCGAGGGTGAGTGACTTCAACATGGGGGTTCTCCTGTTCGTGTTCGTGTTCGTGGCCGGACCATCCCGGCAACGCCACAATGCACCCCGTGGTTAACAGCGCCTTAGCCGGCACTGTTAACCAGCTGTTAGTCACCTCCGCCACACTCACGCCTAGTCCTACAGTCCTCCCCGCGCCCCGATGCTCTCCACCCTGCCCCTGCTGCTGGCCCTGGCCAGCGCCCCGACCGCCGCCGCGCCCGCACAGGACCCGGCGCAGCAGGTCGCGCGCCGCGCCGTGCAGCAGGGCCGCTACGTGCCATTGGAAAGCGTGGTGCGCGATGCGCTCAAGCGCTTTCCGGGCCAACTGCTGGAAGTGGAGCTGGACGACGGCGTCTACGAAGTGGAGATCCTGCGCAGCGACGGCGTGGTGGTGGAGCTGGACTATGATGCGCGCAGCGGAAAGCTGCTGAAGACGGAGCTGGACGACTGATGCGCATCCTGTTGGCCGAAGACGATGCCGCACTGGCACAGCGCCTGGTGCCCCTGCTGGAACAGGCCGGCTACGTGGTGCACGTGGTCGCCGACGGCCGCCAGGCCGAGGAGATCGGCCAGATCGAAGACCTGCAGGCGGCCATCGTCGACCTGGGCCTGCCCGGGCTGGACGGATTGAGCGTGATCGAGCGCTGGCGCGGCAACGGCCGCAGCTTCCCGGTGCTGGTGCTGACCGCACGCGGGCGCTGGCACGACAAGCTGGCCGGCTTCGACGCAGGCGCCGACGATTACCTCACCAAACCGTTCCAGGCCGACGAACTGGTGCTGCGCCTGCGCGCCCTGATCCGCCGCAGCCATGGCCACGCCAGCCCGCGCCTGCACTGCGGACCACTGCAGCTGGACGTCAACGCTGGCCGTTTCGAGCTGGACAGCCAACCGCTGTCGCTCAGCCCGCAGGAGTTCCGCCTGCTCAGTTACTTCATCCACCACAGCGGCCAGGTGATCGGCCGCGACCGCCTGGGCGAACAGGTGTTCGACGGCGGCTACGACCCGGACTCCAATGCGCTGGACGTGCTGCTCGGACGCGTGCGCCGCAAGCTCGGCATCGATCTGATTCAGACCGTGCGCGGCCAGGGCTGGCGGCTGGCCGCGCCGTGAGCCGGCAACCCTCGCTGCGGCGGCGCCTGCTGCTGGCTGGTGGCGCCGGCCTGCTGCTGGTTTCGCTGCTGGCCAGCGCGCTGCTGGGCGAACTGTTCAAGCGCAGCGCGCGTGACCGCCTCGACCACGAACTGCAGCAGGACATGCTGACCCTGCTGGCGCAGGCCGAAGTGGACCCGGAAGGACAGCTGCGTCTGCGCCAGGAACCCAATGACGCGCGCTTCCAGCGCGTGTTCTCCGGTGCCTACTGGCAGATTGCCGGTGCCGATGGCCGCGTGCTGTTGCAGTCGCGCTCGCTGTGGGATGAAACCCTGCCGGCCATGGCCACAGGTGCGGCCACGCGCAATCTGGCTGGGCCACTACAGCAATCCCTGCGTGCACGCGTGCAGCAGGTGCGCCTGCCGCGCGCCAGCGCACCGTTCGTCGCCGTGGTTGCCACCGACCGCAGCGCGCTGGATGCGGATGTGGCCGCGTTCCGCAAGCGCACCGCCATCGCGCTGGGCGTGCTGGTCGCGGCCTGGCTGGCTGTGCTGGCCAGCCAGGTGCACTTCGGATTGCGTCCGCTGCACCGCCTCGGCGCACAGCTGGAACGGGTTCGGCGCGGCGATGCGCAGCGCATCGAGACGCAGGGACTTGGGGCGGAGGTCGCGCCACTGGGCGAAGAACTCAACGCGCTGCTGGAGCACCAGCAACGCATGGTCGCGCGCGCGCGTACCAGCGCACAGGATCTGGCGCATGCGCTGAAAACCCCGCTGAGCGTATTGGCCACCGAGGCCGACGGCGACGGCGGGGACTGGCGGGCGACCGTTCGTGAGCAGAGCGCCCGCATGCAGGCCAGTGTCGACCGCTACCTGGCCGCTGGGTTGGCCGCCGACCATCGCCAACGCACCGACGTGGCGACTGTCGGACAGGCGCTGTGCCGGCTGATGGCACGCGTGCATGGCGAACGCGGCATTGCGTTCACAGCGGAAGGCATTGATCCGGCGTTGCAGTTCGCCGGTGCCAGTGCGGATCTGGAAGAGATGCTGGGTAATCTGTTGGACAACGCCGGGCGGTGGGCGCAACAGCAGGTCACTGTCGAAGCGGAAGCCCACGACGGGCAGTTACGCATCGAAGTGCGTGATGACGGCCCTGGCCTGGCGGCGGATGCGCTGTCCCAGGTCACACAGCGTGGTGTACGCCTGGATGAGCGCGAGGGCAGCAGTGGATTGGGGTTGGCGATCGTGGGCGATATCGCCGCCAGTTATGGCGGGCGCCTGGCGCTGGAGAATGCGCAGCCCGGCCTGCGCGCAACGTTGTGGTTGCCGGTGGCGTGAAGCGGCCAACCTAACGGTGGGTAGTGCCGGCCGCTGGCCGGCGCCCACGTAGTAACCGGAAACGCCCTGCGGAAGCCGGCCAGCGGCCGGCTCTACCAAGCACCAATCCTACCGGTCGCCGTGCACCCGGTAGGTGTCGACCTTGGTCGACACGCACCAAGCATCAACGGTGATGCATCCACCAGCAATCAATCGCGTCCAGCACGATGTGGATGATCAAACCGATGCCGAACAACCGCGTTCTCTTCGGCACGCACAGGCCTGCATACACGGCAATCGCCGGTGCGGTGTGCAGCGGGTGGAAACCGATGCTGCAGCGGTTCGGTGCATAGATCGGGTCGGCCAGCAGGTGGTCCAGATCGATGATCCAGCCCAGCAGCATCAGCAACCATGCCGAGGCAAAGCGCTTGCGCCAGAACAGCCATGCCAGCAGGGCTGGCACGGCGGCATGCAGGAACAGGTGGAAGATCGCGCGCGCGCTCATCGGCAACGGCGGCGCCGGGCAAACCCGGCGCCGTCCATCAGACCAGCGGTTCGTCGGACAGGTAGGTGTAACCGGTCAGGCCGGCTTCCAGCGCCTCCGACAACTCCTGCGCACGTTCCGGCGACAACTGGGCCTCGGCCACGCGCTGCGCATAGGTCGCACGCAGTTCGTCCAGGCGGTAACCCACGTAATCGAGCATCACGTCGGTGGTGTCACCACGGCGCTGCTGGGTGATGGCGTAGCCATCGGCATCGGCCAGCACTTCCACCGCGTCGGTATCACCGAACAGGTTGTGAATGTCGCCCAGGATCTCCTGGTAGGCGCCGACCATGAAGAAACCGATGCGGTAGCTTTCGCCCGGCTTCATCCTGTGCAGCGGCAGCGAGCTGTCCAGGCTCTCGTTCTCGACATAGGTTTCCACCATGCCGTCCGAGTCGCAGGTCATGTCGGCGATGATGCCGCGACGGTCCGGGGTCTCGTCCAGGCGCTCGATCGGTACGATCGGGAACACCTGGTCGATTGCCCACACGTCGGGGATCGATTCGAACACGCTGAAGTTGACGAAGTACTTGTCGACCAGGCGCTCGTTCAGTTCGTCCAGCACCGGGCGGTGGCTCTTCTCGTCATAGCTCAGGCGCGCACGCACGCCGTGGGCGATGGCGTAGAACAGATCGTCGATACGCGCACGCTGCGGCAGGTCGATCTGACCCAGCGCGTAGCTGGCCAGGCCTTCGGCATGGAAATGCTGCGCTTCCTGGAACAGCTCCACCGCCGGGCGCACGTCCAGCTCGTCGTGGATCTCGCGCAGGTGCCGAATCGCCGCCGGTTCGTCGTCGTGCTGGTCCGGCACGCGGCCTTCCTGCGCCTCTTCCACTTCCGAGACGTTGGCGATCAGCACCGCGTGGTGCGCGGTCATCGCGCGGCCGCACTCGGTCACGATGCGCGGCGGGGTCAGGCCGAATTCTTCGCACGCATTGGCCAGCGGCTGCACGATGTTGCTGGCATAGGAATGCAGGCCGTAGTTGATCGAGCAGAAGCTGCGCGAACGGGTGCCTTCATAGTCCACGCCCAAGCCACCGCCCACGTCGACGTGGGTGATCTTCGCGCCCAGGCGCGACAGCTCCACGAAGTAGCGGGTGGCTTCGCGCATGCCGTTGGCGATGTCGCGCACGTTGGAGATCTGCGAGCCCATGTGGAAGTGCAGCAGGTTCAGGCAGTCGGCGTACTCGGTGTCACGCAGCGACTTCCACAGGTCCAGCAGCTGGCGCGGCGACAGGCCGAACTTGGCCTTGTCACCACCGCTGTTCTGCCACTTGCCGGCGCCCAGCGAGGCCAGGCGCATGCGCACGCCCAGGCCCGGCTTCACGTCCAGCGCCTTGGACTCTTCCAGCACCAGCTTCAGCTCGGACGGCTTCTCGATGACGATGAAGGTCTGCAGGCCCAGCTTGCGGCCGATCAGGGCCAGGCGGATGTACTCGCGGTCCTTGTAGCCGTTGCAGACAATCAGGCCACCCGGGCGCGACAGCGCCAGCACGGCCATCAGCTCGGGCTTGCTGCCCGCTTCCAGGCCGAAGCCCTCGCCGTGGTGGCTGGCCAGGGTGCCGGCCACGCCGCGGGTCTGGTTGACCTTGATCGGGTACACGGCGGTGTAGCCACCGCTGTACTCCCAGTCCTGCTGGGCCTGGGCGAAGGCCGCCTGCAGCTTGCCCAGGCGCTGGCCGAGGATGTCCGGGAAGCGCACCAGCAGCGGCAGCTTGGCACCGGCCGCGCGCGCCGCATCGACCACCTTGGGCAGCGACACCACCGGGCCGTCCGCCCCGGTCGGTCTCACCACCATGTGCCCGGCCTGATCCACGTCGAAGTAACCGTCCGCCCAATGCGGGATCGAGTAGGTCTTGCGGGCTTGGTCGAGGGACCAATCGGTCATTTCAGTCGGCCTTGTTGGCAGTAAAAGGGGGGGCATGATAACGCCTATATGCCCACAGGTTCGTTATCATGCGCGCCCGCGCCCGTGACAGGTTCCAACCTGAACGGGCCGATCCGTCCGGATGTGGCATCTGTGCCACGCGGCCCCGCCCGCCAGCCCGGCTCCACCCCTCCGAACAGGACTGTTTTCCAATGACTGACAGCAACAACTGGTACATCGAACACTTCGAGCGCACCGGCTCGGCCATCGGCTACCGCATCACCGGCAAGCTGGACGAGGTGCAGTCGCCGTTCCAGAAGATCGAGATCTTCCAGACCACCGACTGGGGCAACCTGATGACCATCGACGGGGCCATCATGCTGACCAGCAAGGACAACTTCTTCTACCACGAGATGATCAGCCACCCGGTGCTGTTCACCCACGCCGCACCCAAGCGCGTGGTGATCATCGGTGGCGGCGACTGCGGCACCCTGCGCGAAGTGCTCAAGCACACCGGCGTGGAGAGCGTGACCCAGTGCGATATCGACGAGCAGGTCACGGTGATGGCGCGCAAGCACTTCCCGGAACTGTGCGACTCCAACGACGACGCCCGCGCCGAGCTGCTGTTCGATGACGGCGTGGCCTACATGGCCAACTGCCCGGCCGGCAGCGTGGACGTGGTGATCGTGGACTCGACCGACCCGGTCGGCCCGGGTGAAGGCCTGTTCAACAAGGCCTTCTACGAGAGCTGCTTCAAGGCCCTGAAGGACGACGGCATCCTGGTGCAGCAGTCCGAGTCGCCGCTGATGCAGCTGGACCTGATCAACGAAATGCGCACCGAGATGGGCAAGGCCGGCTTCGGTTCGTTCAAGACCCTGCCATTCCCGCAGCCGTGCTACCCCACCGGCTGGTGGAGCGTGACCATGGCGCGCAAGGGCGACAGCAGCTTCGATTTCCGCCAGGCCGACTCGGCTGCCAAGACCTTCAACACCCTGTACTACACCGCCGCGCTGCACACCGGCGTGCTGGTGACCCCGCCGTTCGTGCAGGCGGCACTGAAGTAAGGCGTGCCAACCAACGGTCGGCACCCACCCATGCAAAAGAAAAACCCGCGCTGTCGCCAGCGCGGGTTTTTTCATGTTCCGGTAGTGCCGGCCGCTGGCCGGCAACCTCATGCAACGATCAGAGCGCCCAGATACCGGCAATCACCGCCACCACCAGGCCCCACTTGATCAGCTGGTAGGCCACCACGCTGCGCTCGCGCAGTGCCTTGGCCTTCAGGCGCACCTTGTAGACGCTGCCGAACGCCTTGTTGACGCCACCGGTCGGGTCACCCGGCAGGTTCGGCGAGGCACCACCGGCCAGCAACGTGGCCGCCACCGCGCGGTTGAACAGCCCCGGCAGGCCGAAGCGCAGCGGGCGGGCGATGTCGCAGAACAGGATCACGCGGTCATCGGGCGTCTCGTTGTGCGCGTGGTGGATGTAGGTCTCGTCGAACATCATCCACTCGCCATCGCGCCAGCTCTTCTTGATGCCGTCCACTTCGATGTAGCAGCCGTCGTTGTTCGGCGTGGCCAGGCCCAGGTGCAGGCGCAGCGAACCAGCGAACGGGTCGCGGTGCGGACGCAGCTCGCTGCCCGACGGCAGCTGCGCGAACATCGCCGCACGCACGTCCGGTAGGGACTCCAGCAACGCCGTGGTCTTGGGGCACATCGCCTTCGCCGACGGGTGCGACGGGCCGTACCACTTCAGGTAGAAGCGCTTCCAGCCACGGCGGAAGAACGAATTGAAACCGGCATCATTGAACGTGCTGGACGCGGCGATCTTCTGCGCATCGCGCAGCGCCAGCGCCTCATCGCGGATCATCTGCCAGTTCTGGCGCAGCGGCTCCAGCTGCGGGAACTCCTTGGCCGGATCCAGGAACGGCGTGGTCGGCACCTTCGAGAACATGTACATGACCACGTTGATCGGGGCCATGAAACTGGAGTGATCCAGCAGCTGGCGCGACCAGCGCGCGCGGACCTTGCCACGGAAGTGGATGTACAGCACGCAGGCCACGAACAGCGCTGCAATGACGATTTTGATGATCAAAGCACTTTCCTCCAGCCGCGGCCGGAACGGGAATCGGGGCGATGCACGGCCTGGTGGCCAGCATCGGTAAGGAACGCGGCAGGGAACGGGGACGTGCCGAAGGGTGCGGCCGCCGATGTCGCGAATTAACAGCTTATGGTCGGCAGGCCGTGCGTCGGGGTCAAGCCGGACGTGCGCGACGTTCAGCGGGCCGCGGATGAACGAACCGATGCGACGCCCAACCTATTGATTCGGAAAGAACCGCCGACCAAGTGAGACATAATTGTCCGATTGAGCGCGACGAACTGTTCCAGCCACGCCCCTGACATTTCTCCGACAAATCGTGGAATAGCGAACTGGCGAGTACTAAAATTAACGAAAACTTAGTAACTCCCTGTAACACCGGTTCGTAGACGGGCAACCATAGGTTTGCGCTTTTGCTGAACCTATGGTTGCGCAAGAGCTGGAAACCTATGGTTGCAGTGGTTCAGGGGCAGAGCTGACGTCCGCGGCTCCTTGGCCCTAGCCAACGGCCAAGGAGGCAAGCACCGCCCTGACGTCGGTCCAAACTTGTCGGTCCTTAACAAGTAAGGAGACCCTTTAGGTGCCCTACGAAGGTTCGCGGCCTTGGAAGTCGAACGAAGCATGCCGTTGGCGTTAGCGACTCAGGACCAGTAGTGCTCGACATCGCCAGATGTTTCGTCCGCCACGGGCCGTACGCTGTCGCCCTCGCCCCTGTTGAATCTCACGGCTGCTTCATGCCAGAAGCTGGCATCGCTAGCCGTGGCGTCCAGAGATTTCGAGGCAGTGTCGAGCATCTATCTCTCCGGTGGACTGCTAGAGACAGCGTTTCTCTAAGACAGATGCCTCCCGGAAGCCGCCGGGCAAGGCGTCCGCTTCCGGTCGCATCACGCCTTGCTTCTAGGCTCGGGCGAAGCCTGACCACCCCCCTTCAACAGGAGTAGGTCATGGCAATTATTCACACACACCAGCCCCACGAGCCCTGGAACAAGGGAAAGCTGATCGGTCAGAAGGCGCCGCTCAAGCTGAAAGATATCTGGGCCATCCGGATCAGACTTCAGCTTGGCCACAAGGTTCGAGATCTAGCCCTATTCAATCTGGCAATTGACTCCAAGCTCCGCGCCTGCGACTTGGTGAAACTCCGGGTGTCCGATGTATCTCACGGCAGGCAGATGGCTTCGCGAGCTATGGTGATGCAACAGAAGACCGGTCGCCCTGTCCAGTTCGAAATTACCCAATCGACTCGCGAGGCTGTACAGGCCTGGATCACTCATGCTGACCTGAAGGCCTCGGACTTCCTGTTCGCGACCCACGGGTCGGACTCGCCCCAGCTTTCGACGAGACAGTACGCCAGGATTGTCCACCGCTGGGTTGAGGAAGCTGGTCTCGAGTCGGGTTCCTATGGCACGCACACGATGCGCAGGACAAAAGCTTCGTTGATCTACCGCAGGACGCGAAACCTCAGGGCTGTCCAGTATTGCTTGGGCACACGAAGCTCGAGAGCACCGTGCGTTACCTAGGCATCGAGGTCGATGATGCCTTAGAGATTGCCGAGCAGACTGATGTCTGAGTCCATAAGGGTCGCTCCTTGCCCATCGAAGGTCGAGGAGCGGCCATAAGCAGACATCCACCCCATCCCTGATAAACATCCCTAGGCCGCAGCAGACCTCGAGCCTGCTGCGGTCAATTGGTTTTGGGGCAGACTACGCCGATGGCCTAAATTCCCCTAGGTCAGTGAGTCTAGCCCGTCCCTTCTAGACGCCTTAGGCCACTTCAAGTTGATGTATCGTCCGCACAGAAGATCCCATGCATCGCGCCCAGCAGTGCTGCAACGCGCGGGTCTGCCATGCGGTAGACGATCGACCGCGATTCCCGTCGGGTCGCTACAAGCTTTCGTTGGCGGAGTTCGGCCAGTTGCTGGGAGAGCGCCGGCTGTCGGATGCCGGTGGCGTCCTCCAGTCCGCTCACCGTCATTTCACCTTGCGCGAGCTGGCACAGCAGCAACAGGCGGGAGGGAGTGGCCATGAAGCGCAGCAACTCGGCCACTTCGGGCACGCGCTCCTTCATCGTGGCTAGGTCTGACGGGCTGAATGGGGGGCTGGTCACGGGTAAGGGCAACTTGGCCGGGTGATGTGATGCAAACACCATGGGGAAGGCGCCCAGTCTAGCATGCTTCTATAGTTGCACACCTTATGTAACTATGTAATGATTAAGCAACCAATCCCCCCGGAGCCAGTCGTGAACCAATCCGTAGCGGTAGACGCCCCCTTGGAGCAGGCTGTCCGCGTCGTCAACGATGCCCGTGCCGGCCTGCTCCCCTCGCCTCATGTAAAGACCTTCTTCGATCCTGCCACTTTCACTGCCAGTCACGTCGTACGCGATCCATCTTCTTCAGCGTGCGCCATCATCGACAGCGTCCTTGACTTCGACATGGCCGCAGCCCGCACCTCCACTGCCTCCGCATCGGCGTTGGTGGACTACGTGCGGGCCGAGCGCCTACAGGTGCAATGGTTGCTGGAAACCCACGCGCATGCCGACCACCTGTCCGCGGCTCCATGGCTGCAGGAGCAGGTGGGAGGCGCGCTGGCTATTGGCGAACACATCACCGCAGTCCAGGAAACCTTCGGCAAGGTCTTCAACGCCGGCACTGCATTCAAGCGGGATGGCAGCCAGTTCGATCGCCTGTTCGCCGACGGTGCCTCCTTCCGCATCGGTAATCTGCACGCGATGTCGCTGCACGTGCCAGGCCATACCCCGGCTTGTCTGGCGTACGTGATCGGCGACGCCGTATTTCCTGGAGACACGCTGTTCATGCCGGACTACGGCACCGCCCGATGCGACTTTCCAGGTGGCTCGGCGCGCCAGTTGTATCGCTCGATCCAGCGCCTGCTGTCCCTGCCCGACGCCGCCCGCGTATTCCTGTGCCATGACTACAAAGCCACCGGCCGGGACCATTTCGCATGGGAAACAACCATCGGTGCCGAAAGGACAACAAACATGCATGTGCACGAGGGCGTGAGTGAAGCCATGTTCGTGGAACTGCGGGAGGCTCGTGATGCCACGCTTCCGATGCCACGGCTGATCCTGCCGTCAGTGCAGGTCAACATGTGCGCCGGCCATCTGCCCGAACCCGAAGAAAACGGCGTGCGCTACCTCAAGCTGCCGGTGGACCTGCTATGACGCTCTCTCATCTGGCCTGGTATTGGCCGCTCGCTGGCGGTGCGATGATCGGAACAGCGGCCGGAGCCTATCTACTCCTTCTCGGGCGCGTTGCTGGCATCTCGGGTCTGCTTGCCAGGACACTGGGCATGCCGGGTGACGGCGGACGCAGCAGTGCTGCCCTGTTCCTGGCGGGACTTGCCCTGGCGTCAGGCTTGGCAATGGTGGCCAGGCCCATACCCCTGCCGGCGCTCTCCGCAAACGGAGCAGTGGTATTGGTGATTGCCGGACTGCTGGTGGGTTACGGAACTCGCCTTGGCGCTGGCTGTACCAGTGGGCACGGTGTCTGCGGACTAGGCCGGGCATCGCCGCGTTCGGTGGTGG
Organism: Stenotrophomonas sp. I18B00994; assembly: GCF_014145825.1. Lineage (NCBI taxonomy): Bacteria > Pseudomonadati > Pseudomonadota > Gammaproteobacteria > Lysobacterales > Lysobacteraceae > Stenotrophomonas > Stenotrophomonas sp. I18B00994. The sequence continues at coordinate 16,947 of NZ_JACIUW010000003.1, forward strand.
CGACCTGCGTGTTCATGCTCGTGGGCATGGCCACGGCAACCCTGGTACAGATTGCGACCGGAGGCCCGGCATGATCCGTCTTGCCGCGTTCCTGTGCGGCGCACTCTTCGGATTGGGCCTGGTCGTATCCGATATGGCCAACCCAGCCCGCGTGCTTGCTTTCCTGGATGTGAGCGACGCCTGGGACCCCTCCCTGGCGCTGGTCATGCTGGGCGCACTGATTCCTTCCGGCGCAGCCTACCTGTGGATACGCGCCCGAGGAACACCACTGCTTGCCGCATCGCTGCACATTCCCACCCTTCGCATCATCGATCGGCGCCTGGTCATCGGTGCGGCGATATTCGGCCTGGGTTGGGGACTGGCCGGAGTGTGTCCCGGCCCGGCCATCGCGTTGCTGGGAACCGGCCAGCCCTTCGCGATCATCTTTGCCACGGCAATGATCGCTGGCGTGCTCCTGCATGGCCTCATTCATCGCCCCACCGCAACTACGGGACAACCATGAACCTCAAGCCACTCTCTGCCAGCCTCAAGGTGTCCGGTCAGCTCCTGCCAAAGGACATTGAAGCCCTGAAGGAGCAGGCCTTTGCGAGCGTGATCTGCAACCGGCCCGACGACGAACAGCCGGAGCAGCCCAGTCACCATGCGCTGCAGGCTGCCTGCGACCAGGCGGGCATGCAGTTTGCCTATCTTCCGGTAGTGCCTGGTGTTATTACCGATGATCAGGTGCATACCTTTGCCAAGTTGATCGACGCGCTGCCACGCCCTGTTGTCGCGTACTGCAGAACCGGCACCCGTGCTGCGATGCTGTGGGCGCTGTCGGAAGTCGTTCACAATGGAGCGGCATTTGCTGACGTCCTGTCTGTTGCTTCGGACGCAGGCTACGACCTTTCCTCCATCGCAACACGGCTGCAGCAAGGTCCGGCGTCCGCCGACTGACATATGGAAACGCTATCTATGCTGCAGTGGGTGCTGGGCGGCCTGTCTGGCGTCCTGGTCGGCTTCGTCCTTGGCGTGGTTGGTGGGGGCGGATCCATCCTTGCGGTACCACTGATGCTCTACGTGGTCGGGGTGGAAGATCCGCATGTGGCTATCGGCACCAGCGCCCTGGCAGTGGCGGTCAATGCGGTGTCGAATCTGGTGATGCATGCCCGTAAAGGGAATGTTCGCTGGCCCTGTGCCTCGGTCTTCGCCTTGGCGGGGATCGCGGGCGCCTACCTGGGTTCCAGCTTGGGCAAGGCGTTCGACGGCAAGAGACTGCTGGCTCTGTTTGCTGTGGTCATGGTCATTGTCGGCATCGCCATGCTTCGCAGGCGCAACACGCTTGGCTTCGCGGACGCTCGGCTCGGCAGGCGCAATGCACCCGCACTGATTGGGCTGGGCGCCACTGCCGGTGGGCTTTCTGGCTTCTTTGGCATTGGCGGAGGTTTCCTCATCGTGCCCGCACTTGTGGCCGCGACGGGAATGCCGATCATTGCCGCAGTCGGAAGCTCGCTCCTCGCCGTCGCCGCATTCGGCATGACCACCGCACTGAACTACGCGCATGCAGGCCTGATCAACTGGAAGCTCGCGGCAGTGTTCGTCGTTGCCGGGATGGCTGGCGGTACTGCAGGAGCAGCAATTTCGACGAAGCTTGCCAACTATCGTGGAGCTCTGAACACGGTATTTGCAGTACTGATCTTCATTACCGCCGCATACATGCTGTGGAAGGTGAGCTGACCGGATGTGCTCCAGACCACAGCCGAGCACTGATAGCCAGCGCAGCGCTTCAAAGGCTTTGATAGGAAGACACTACGAACGGTGGTCCACATCTTCCAGAGTCAAATAAGATGCGACGGCTCGAAGCGCCTCGCGATCAGCTTCGAAATCCATGGCCAATAGGCCGCGCTCCAACGCGATGCGGGCATGCGCCTGTGATGCGACTCTTGTCGCTTCATTCGAGGACCCTGCCAACGCTGCGAAGGCCTTCTGCAGCCGGATACTGACCTCCAGGGACGCGGCGGCATCCCTGGCAATCGGAGTGAACGCGTCCTCAAACATGTCGCGTACGTCGAGACACTGCACGTGCACGCGCGGATACAGCACCTCGCCTGTCGCAGCGTCCCCTGCGTGGCTGGACCATGCACAGAGCAGCCTGACACATGTCCCGATGACGTCGATGCAGGTCCCAGGGTCGTTCACCGCAGGTGACATGGCTCGCTGGGCAATTTCCGCAAGCACGACCAGCCCGAACCGTGGGTCATTTTCGATGGAGCGCGCGTCGCTAAAGGAAATGGCTGAGATCACTTCACTCTGTACTTCAGGAAGTAGATTTCCCTCGATGGCTATCAACGGACGGGTTGGGGTTGCGAACGTACCCGGCTGGCAGAGCAGATGAACGCGTAGATCATGTTCCTGCGCAATGGCGTTGATCCGCCCGACATCCACGTGTTCAACGTAGGCCACCTGATCGCCGACCAGCTGCACCGCCCCCTCTCCTACCCGAACCGCACTGGCTCCGCCGAGCGAAGGCTCCTCGGCGCGGCGCTTCATTGCCACTTGGGTCGCCCGCTCCACCAGATCGATGGTTTCGCCGACGCGGCCAAAGCGTGAGAACTGCTCGATAGCCCGGAGCAACGTCACTGTGATGACGATGATGACCGCGATGGTTGCCCCGAACAGTACAAGCCGGCCGCTATCTCCGTAGATGCCGGTGCTGAGCGCGATGAGGCCCACGATCGAGAACAGGAAGGCACCAATGAAGGTGGCCAGCGCACCTTGGGCCCGGGTGTCTTCGATCAGCAGGCGGGCCGCGCGCGGGGTGGCGCTGTTGGACGCGGACCCGTATGCCGAGACCATGGTGGACAGCGAGAAGGTGGTTACCGTCAGCATCGACGCGGCAAGAATGCCAAGAATATTGCCGACGGAATCTGCGCCGATCCGTGCGGCAAGGCCGACGGGAATGAGGAACTTCAGGAACGCGCCCGCCAACGCCGTGATGATGCCTAGGGCGCCATACAGGGTCGAGCGGAACCACATCCGCTTTGTAACTTTGCTGGCTGCAAGCCTCAATCTGGTGAGCATGGGCTACTTCCTGGAAAGTTCGACCATCAATAGCACGGCCGGGCGCCGAGGCCACGTCAACGCAGGGTCATGCCCGACCCAAGGCAGATGCCGCTACTCCGGGCGGCATCTGTGTGCAGATTCTACGAGCGCACCTTGTCCAGGAACTGACGGTGGCGCTCGTATTGATCGAGCACATCGTGGATGAGTTGAACCTTGGTCCATCCCATGACGTCGTAGTCCTGCCCGCCCTCCCGCAGATAGACCTCCGCACGGTAATGACGGGTACCCTCGCTGACCGGCCGACGGGGATCCTGCAGGGCGAACGTCGGCGGCTCATAGGGCTGGGGCCGTACCGAGTAGAAGAAGTCCATCTCCTCGCCATGGCCAACCTGCAGCCACGCACGACCATCCTCCCCCTTGGAGACTTGGACCGGCAGATCCTGCTTGCGCAGCTCAGCCGCAACCTCTTCCAATGCTGGGATGACACGCTGCTCGATGAAGCCGGTCACCTCGATCTTCAACGGATTGTGCGCCAGCAGGCGCAGGCGCGCCCGCCAATCCTCGCTGGTACCCGGCAAGATACGTGCCTCGCGCAGGATCGAGCGCTTGGTTGCATCCAGATGCATGGCCTTCAGCAGTCCCCAGCACATCAGGATCATGACGATCGTAAATGGCAACGCACTGGCAATGGTGGCCGCCTGCAATGATTCCAAGCCGCCGGCCACCAGCAGGGCAATCGCAAGGCCGCCGACCAGCAGCGCCCAGAAGATCCGCTGCCAGACCGGCGATTCCTCCTCACCCTTCGAGGTAAGCATGTCGATTACCAGGGCACCGGAGTCCGCTGAGGTTACGAAGAACAGCGCAACCAGGATGACCGCCAGCGAAGAGGTCAGCATGGTCAGCGGCAGGTGCTCCAGGAACTCGAAGAGCGCCATCGAGCTGTCGGTTGAGACCGCCTGCACCAACTGCTGGATGCCCTCCGCCCGCACCATGTGCAACGCGGTGTTGCCGTAGATGGTCATCCAGAGGAATGTGAAGCCAAGCGGCACAAGCAACACCCCCACCACGAACTCACGGACGGTGCGTCCACGTGAGATGCGCGCGATGAACATGCCAACGAAGGGCGACCAGGCAATCCACCAGCCCCAGTAGAACAGCGTCCAGCCACCCAGCCAACCCGTGGGTTCGTAGGCATAAAGGTTGAAGGTCATCGAGAACAGCTGGGAAACGTACATGCCGGTGTTCTGCACCAGTGCCTGCATCAGGTGCACGGTGGGTCCACAGACCAGCACGAAGGCCAGCAACGCTGCCGCCAGGATCATGTTGAGCTCGGACAGCCTGCGTACGCCGCTGTCCAGGCCAGCCACGACCGAGCCGGTCGCCACCAGTGTGATGACGGTGATCAAGCCAACCTGGACGAGCGTACTGACCTCCAGGCCGAACAGGTAGTTCAGGCCGGCGTTGATCTGCATGACGCCCAGCCCCAGCGAGGTGGCCAGGCCGAAGATGGTACCCAGCGCGGCGAACGTGTCTACAGCATGCCCCAACGGGCCGTGGATACGATCGCCGATGAGCGGATACAGTGCGGATCGGACACGCAGCGGGAGATTGTGCCGGTAGGCAAAGTACGCCAGCGACAGCGCCACCACTGCGTAGATCGCCCATGCGTGGATGCCCCAGTGGAAGAAGGTGATGCGCATGGCCTGGCGGGCAGCTGCGGCCGACTCGGGCGAGCCGACCGGCGGCGTGGCGTAGTGCATGATGGGCTCAGCAACGCCGAAGAACATCAGACCGATGCCCATGCCGGCAGCGAACAACATGGCGAACCAGGAGCCGTAGCTGTAGTCCGGCGTACTGTGGTCAGGGCCGAGTTTGATGCGGCCGTAACTGCTGATGGCGACGCCGACGACGAAGACCAGGAAGCCGGCCACCGCAAGGATGGTGAACCAGCCTGCATCATTGGCAGCCCATGACTTGGCCGCGGTGAACCACCGCGTGGCTCTATCGGGCACGATGGCAGCAAGCGCCAGCAGCGCGATGACGATGGCTGCCGTGGGAATGAACACCTGCGGAAGAATCCGCTGGCGAACGGGGGGATGTTGCGGAGCCGTGCTCTGCATGGATACCTCCGTGTTGTTGGGTGAAGAAGCCTCCGGCTTGCGCGAGGCCGATCAGAAGTAGAAGCCGATGTTGAAGTTCAGCCGTGAATGCCAGCGGGAAGGTCCTCCCTCGTCGATGCCGATACCATCACCACCGGCAAACCACATGTTGCGGCCAGCGATCCAGTCGACATAGGTGAGCATGATGCCTTTCTGCAGGCTGCAACCGGTCACGTTCTGCCACGAATCACGAAGGCCCGCGCGGTGCCCGACCGGGCGGGTCATGCTGAGGTTGTTATAGCAGGTGATGTCATCCAGCCAGCCCTTCTGGCCGAACGAATAGGCGATGTTGGCGCTTGGCACATCCGCCTGCGCTGCAACCTGGAAGGGGAATTGGAACGCCGACATTGCGATGCGATCTCCGGGCACGTCATACCGGTACCGCGCCCACTGCAACTGCGCGGTCCAACCATCGCGCTGCCACTGTGCATGGAGGGCCGCGCCCTGATGACCGTAGTGACGCCGTGTCTGAGTGTTCTGCACCTTGCCAGCAAACGCTGATGCGCCCAGCAACAGCTCGCCGCCGCCCCAGGCGCGCGCACTCTCCACGCGTGCATGCAGTCGTTGCCGCTCGCGATACGGCAACGCCTCGGTCTGCGCGACATCAAAGGAGTAGCGATCATAGCGAGCCCCGGACCCGTATTCGTCTCCGGAGAACCAGCCGAGATGCCAGGTCGTGCTGCCGGTGCGGTGAATCACTACAAGGCCCGGATCGTAATCATCCTCAATGCCCAAGTAGTAGCCGGAGCCGAACCAGAAGCTCTGCGATACGGTAGGGAGCAGCCCGAACGGGATCTGCTGGATACCTGCCTTCAGCTGGGTAGCATCGGAGAACTGCCAGCCCGCGTACGCGTGATGCACGGCGTCGAAGCCATCATACCAGCGGTACTGGGCAGAAAAGGAGAACGGTCCGGTTCCAGCGTCAAGGTCTGCACGCAGCAGTTCAAGCTGCAGGCGGCTGGACGGCCCGTAGTCGAGCCAGCCATAGTTGAACCTGGCGGCGCCTCCTGGATCAAAGTAAGGATCTCTATGGAGGTTATCCTCAGAAGCATCTGCAGCCAGCGAAGTTCCCGCCAACGCGGCAGCGACAATGAAGGGAATTGATCTCACGGTTATGCGCCTTGCCTCCCTGATCTGCTACGGAAAGCGCTTGAGTCTAACGTCGATTCATCCAATGCCTCAAACTGGCGATCTCAAAGAACTCTTGGCGACGCCATAGCAATCACTCACGGCGCGTCTTTAGTCCTCAGGTCCATATGCCACGTGAAAATCATGTGCAGTGAGAGAGTAGCTAACACGATCCACTTTTTAGTAGTCGATCCTGAGATTGAGCGACTCATAGTGGACATGGAGTGACACGCAATGTCATTTGAGCATAGGCTAGGGCCTCGACACCGGGGAAGAATTCATGACTATTGATATCAGCGGCCTTACGGCCAAGGAACTTCGCTCACTGATTGCTCAGGCGGAGAAGCAGCAGTCCAAAGTGCTGTCACGCCCTAAGGCCACAGCGATGCGCGCCAAGATCAATAAGTACGTCAAGGATCATGGCTACACGATAGAGGAACTGTACGGCGCTTCAGTGATCGTGCCCTCCGAAACCGCCAAGAAGCGAGGTGATCGGAGGTCTGCCAAATCGACAGTGCCCAAGATCGCTCCCAAGTACCGTAATCCTGCAGTGCGCGGCCAGACGTGGTCCGGTCGAGGGCGGCAACCGCGATGGATAGCCGAGCTGGTAGCAAGCGGAAAATCACTGAATGACTTCCTGATCAAGTAGTGATAGCGGGGCAGCCGTACACCGTTACCGCAGCAGGTCCTGAGAATCATTAGTCATCAGATCGAACAGGATGCTGGTGCGCGGAATACCCTGCCAGGTAGGCGATCAAAGATTTCAGCTAGTCGCAGTTGATGTGACAGCGGGCGAACAGCAGGCGCTCCACCTTATTGTGAGCATGACTCTTTGCACTGTCGTGCCCGGGTGCCTGGGCCTAAGGTTGCCGGCCGGCATCGGTTCCGTCGGCACTCGCCAATCCATTTTCCAGACGACCTGGCCCAGGGAAATCTATGCTGCCTGCACTCTTGCGCACCGCCTTGCTGACCGTTGCCCTGTCGGCATGGCTTCCAGCCCAGGCGCTTGCGGCCGGTTCTCTTAAGGCAGCCAACAGCAAGGCCAGGGCCTTCATCCAGCAGGCCATGCAGGAGCACCGGATTCCGGGCCTCCAGTTGGCAGTGGTGCAATATGGGAAAGTAGTGCTGCTGGAGAACTACGGGTTCGCCAATGTCGAGAACCGGGTGCCTGTTACCGGCAAGACGCTGTTTCCGATCAACTCGGCCACCAAGTCGTTCACCGGCGTAGCCATGATGCAACTGGTCCAGGACGGACGGGTGGACCTGGACGCCCCCTTGTCACGCTATTTGGACGATGTGCCCGCGACCTGGCGTGGGGTGCGGATCCGGCAGCTGCTGGGGCATACATCAGGCCTTCCGGAGATCATCGACTCGCAGGGGGCCTTTGGCGGTGCGACGGAGCCGGAGGCATGGAGCGCGGTCGAGGCTCGGCCTCTGGAGGTATCGCCAGGCGAACAGTTTTCGTACAACCAGACCAACTACGGCCTGCTGTCGCGGATCATCGTCAAGTTGAGCGGGCAACCGTACGAGCGATTCGTGACGCAGCGACAGTTCGATGTGGCGGGGATGCCCTCCACCACGTTCGGTGACAGCTATGACCTGGTTGCCGGAGCCGCCACGATCTACAGCGTGTCGCCGCGGGGCTCGCTGGCACCGGACGACGGTGAGCGCCTGTCGCATTGGATTTATGAAATGCCCTACAGCCTGTGGGCGGGTGGCGGAATCCAGACGACGGCCGAAGAGCTGTCGCGCTGGATCATTGCGCTGTCGCAGGACCAGTTGATCGATGATGCACATGTCCAGCGCATGTGGCAGCCAGAGCCACTGAACAGCGGGGCGAAAAGCGATTGGGCCTTAGGCTGGCCGGTGTTGAAGGCTGATCGCCCGCGCCAGGTCGCAGGCATTGGCGGCGCCCGCGCGGCATTCGTCGTCTACCCGGACGAAGACTTGGCCGTGATCGTGCTGACCAATCTTGCCGGTGCGAACCCGCAGCGGTTTGTTCGACGCATCGGCGAGTTCTACCAGTCGCGGGCGAACGACTCCACCCATTGATGCCGACGAAGCCCCGGGACGACGTGTGCTTTCGACCCGAAGCGGACGTCCACACGCACGCCTTCTGGCTGGCGCCAGCGGCGGCCGCCGCGAGAACAGGGACAGGTGTGCGGCCCTCGGTGTTCGGCTATCTTGAGAGTTCTTGCCACAACCCTTCAAGCACAGACGCATGCAAGCGATTTCGAGGATTGTTCAGAACGGGCGGTGGCTCAACTACTTCGTATTGTCCGTCGTGCTCTTGGCTGCCGGCTGCAAGGGCGAGCATGTGCCGGCAAAGGATCTTGGGGCGGACCTCGATGAGGTGGCCGCAACACTGATACAGCAGCCGTTGCTCCACTCAACCTCGATCGCAGTCGTATATCGGGGCCAGGAATTCATCCGTCATCGCGGCAACATGGAAGCCGGCAGGCTGAGCCCTCCGACCGACGCGACCCTCTACGAAATCGGTTCGTTGAGCAAGACCATGGCAGGGACCCTGATGGCCAACGCCGTCCTGGAGCGCAGGCTGGGGCTGGACGACGATGTCCGGAAGTATCTGCACGGCGATTATCCGAACCTGCAGTACAAGGGCGACCCCATCCGCATCCGTCACCTGCTGTCGCATACGAGCGGTCTTCCGAACATGTTGCCGGAACGCGCGAACACGGTGCTCGCGGACTTCACCGATCAGCGTACGCCTCGTGAACTCAATGCTATTTACGCCGGCTATGGCAAGGCGGATTTCTTCAGGGACCTGCATGCCGTCGAGATTCACCAAGTGCCCGGAAAGGATTATGCCTACTCCAGTGCTGGAACCCAACTGGCGGCGCATATTCTGGAGACGGTTTACAAGAGCGACTATGAGTCGCTGTTACGCGAATTCTTTCGCGATTCCGCGGCAATGGCGGACCTCAGAATCAGGCTGGGCGATGCTGAGGCGCCCCGGCTTGCGGTCGGCTACCACGGTGACAACGCGGTACCGACCTCGCCCATGCCGGAGTTGCCTTGGGGAGCATCGGGGAACGTAAAGGCGACCGTTCCGGAAATGGTGAAGTACCTCAAGTTCCAGCTGGCCGGCGGGCCCGTCGTGACGGAATCGCACCGTACTCTCGTCGAATTCGATTCCGAGTTCAGCATCGGCTATTTCTGGAACATCGTCGGCGGCGACCGCTTGAAGGGCACCTACTATGCCCATCATGGTGGTGTGCCCCGCTCGCAGTGCTATATCTACATCATGCCGAAGTATGACCTTGGCATTTTCGTCATCACCAACCAGAGCGGCGACAAGACTGCCCACGCCATGGAGGCGGCGATCAATACACTGGTCGAGAGAATCGCCGCGCGAGAAAATATCTCTAGCTAGGGCCTGTCACGGTCGCGTCCTGCGAATCGACTTGACCGAGGGATTGTGAATGACCGCTGCTGGCCAGAAGCAGACGTTATGTTGTGCTGCAGAGGCGCGCCTGATTGACCTGGCGGCGTTACCGTGGCAGGGCCCAGGTCGTCATGGCAGCCAGCAACACAACCAGGATCGGCGGTGTACGCGCGAGGGCCAGTAGCCCGAACGCAACCAGCGCCATCGCTGCATCCCATCGGTCATGGATCGCACTCGTCCACACCGGGTCGTACAACGCAGCCAGCAGGATCCCAACCACCCCGGTGTTGACGCCAGCAATCGAAGCTTGCAAAGCCTTTCGGTGGCGCAGGGCCTCCCAGAACGGCAGCGCCCCCACGAGCACAAGAAAGGCTGGCAGGAAAATGACTGCCAATAGCACAAGGCCTCCAAGCCAGCCACCCAGCGGTCCCTCGGCCAGGGCTCCCAAGTACGCCGCAAAAGTGAAGAGAGGGCCTGGCACCGCCTGCGCCGCACCGTACCCAGCGAGCAGATCCGCGGTGGTCACCGTGCCACTTTGGACAACCCCAGTCTGCAGCAACGGCAGTACGACATGGCCGCCGCCAAAGACCAAAGCACCAGCACGGTACGTACCCTCCAACAGCACAGCCAACGGGGAGCCACTAGCTACCACCCACACAGGCAGCAGAACAAGCGGCAGCACCAACAGCATCAGCGCTACCGTGCCCGTTCTTCGCGAGACGGGATAGCTGCAAGCTAAATGGCCCTGGGCAGGCTCGATTTTCAGCGCCCAGCGACCGAGCAGGCCGCTGCAGATGATCACCACCATCTGGCCGAAGACCGAGGGTAGTGCCAGCGTCAATACGGCGGCGACGAGCGCCATCCCTGCCCTCAGACGGTCCGGGCATAGGGTCCGGGCCATTCCCCATACCGCCTGAGCCACCACGGCAACTGCAACGATCTTCAGGCCATGCAGCCAACCGGATTCGAGGATGCCTTGGTATCGAGCAACGCCAAATGCGAACAGGATCATCAGTACGGCCGATGGCAGGGTAAAACCTGCCCAGGCGGCTAGCAGGCCAAGCCAGCCGGCGCGAGCCAAGCCCAGCGCCATCCCAACCTGGCTGCTGGCTGGGCCTGGCAGGAACTGGCACAAGGCCACCAGATCCGAGTAGCTACGGTCCGTCAGCCACCGGCGGCGCTCGACAAACTCGAGGCGGAAGTAGCTCAGATGGGCGATCGGGCCGCCGAACGAGGTCAGTCCCAGTCGTAGGAACACCATGAAGACACGCCACGCACTTTCGCTTTTTGCGGGATGGAGCGTCGGCATGAGGCAGGATCTCCTGTTGTTCTCAAAGGCGGCCAGCCCGGCCCAGCACCCAGACTAGGTCGCCGGGCTTCCCCTGTGCTCGGCCACCAACTCTCCATCTTCCTTCCGGAATGGTCCGGGAAGCTTCGGCAGGATATCCAGCACCAGTTCGGAAGGCCGGCACAGGCGCGTGCCATTATCGGTTTGCACGAAAGGACGATTGATGAGTATTGGGTGCGCCAGCATGGCATCAAGCAACGCGTCGTCGCTCAGTGCCGCATCGCCCAATGCTAGCTCGTCATAAGGAGTGCCCTTCTGCCGGATGGCGTCGCGCACGCTCAAGCCCGCGGCCCTGATGAGGTCGACCAGGCGCGCGCGACTGGGCGGGTGGGCCAGGTAGTCGATCACTTCCGGCTCGATCCCGGCGAAGCGGATCATCGCCAGAGTGTTGCGCGAGGTGCCGCACTTGGGGTTGTGGTAGATGACCGCGTTCACGCACTTTCCTCCTCGTTAAAAACAGTTTCCACCACCCCTGCAGCGGCCGCCAGCGCCGCCGCCTCGATGGCCCCCTTGCGCTCGCTGTAACGGTCCACCAGGTAGTCGCTGCGCCCACGCACCAGCAGGGTGAACTTGACCAGTTCCTCCATGACGTCCACCACGCGATCGTAGTACGCCGAAGGCTTCATTCGACCTTCGTCGTCGAACTCCTGCCAGGCCTTGGCGACCGAGGACTGGTTGGGGATCGTCACCATCCGCATCCACCGGCCGAGCACACGCAGCGCGTTGACGACGTTGAACGACTGCGAACCGCCGCAGACCTGCATCACGGCCAGCGTGCGGCCTTGGGTGGGGCGCACGCTGCCCTCTTCCAGTGGCAGCCAGTCGATCTGGTTCTTGAATACCGCGGTAAGGGTGCCATGGCGTTCCGGGCTGACCCACACGTGGCCCTCCGACCACAGCGAGGCCTGGCGCAGCTCCTGCACCTTTGGGTGGGTGGCTGGCACCGAGTCAAGCATCGGCAGCTCGTGTGGATCGAACAGGCGGGTTTCCGCCCCGAGCTTTTCCAGCAGCCGCTGCGCCTCCAGCGCCAGCTTGCGGCTGAACGACTGAGGCCGCAGCGAGCCGTACAGGATCAGGATGCGCGGGCGGTGCGGCCGCGCGGCCGGGTCGTTGAGCTTGGTGGCCGTCGGGATGTCTAAGGCACCTGGGACCACGTTGGGGATCTGCTGCACGGGGTTGTCCTGCGATATCGATTCCATTATTCTAGAATTATGGAACATAACACTGCAACCCACGCTCTTGCTGCCCTGGGCCACGCCACCCGCCTGTCGATCTTCCGCCTGCTGGTACAGGCCGGCAGCGGCGGCAAGCTGGCCGGTGACATTGCCCAGACGCTCTGCTTGCCTGGCGCCACGCTCTCCTTCCACCTGAAGGAACTGCTGGCTGCGGGACTGATCAGCGCCGAGCAACGTGGCCGGACCATCTGCTACCGGGCCGAGTTCGTGGCAATGAACGAGCTGGTGGCCTACCTCACTGAAAACTGCTGTGCCGACGAACAGGCCTGTGAACGCCCCGCAGGCTGCTGACCAACCCACCTTAGAGATCGCTCAGATGACCCGTCGCGTCCTGTTCTTGTGTACCGGTAATTCCGCTCGCAGTGTGTTGGCCGAATCGACCCTGAAAAAGTGGGGCCAAGACCGCTACGAGTCCTTCAGCGCCGGCAGCCAGCCGGCCGGCCGTGTCAACCCGTTTGCCATTGCTCAGTTGCAGCGCGAGGGTTTCCCGGTGGACGGCCTTCGCAGCAAGTCGTGGAACGAGTTCGCCGAAGCGGATGCCGCGCCGATGGATCTGATCGTCACCGTCTGCGACAGCGCGGCGGTCGAGGCATGCCCGGTAGTGTTCGGCGACTTTGTACGGGTGCACTGGGGCCTGTTCGATCCGGCCGGCGTTGAAGGCTCGGACGGAGAGAAAGCCGAAGCCTTTGATCGCGCGCACCAGATCATCAAGGCGCGCCTGAGGGCCTTCCTGGAGATCTCCGACAGCGCCTGGGATGACTGCGAGGCCCTCAAGGCCCGGCTCGACCCGATCGCACAGATCAACTGACCGTCCTTCCGGAAATCCCCATGACCACTGATACCTCCCGCCTGTCCTTCCTGGACCGGTATCTCACGCTCTGGATCTTCGCCGCCATGGCGCTCGGCGTTGGTATGGGGGCGTTGTTCGAGGGTGTGCCCAGCGCGTTGAACAGCCTCTCCATAGGGTCGACCAACATCCCGATCGCGATTGGTCTGATCCTGATGATGTATCCGCCGCTGGCCAAGGTGAAGTACGAGGAACTGCCGCGGGTCTTCGCCGACAAACGGGTACTGATGCTCTCGCTGCTGCAGAACTGGATCGTCGGTCCGTTCCTGATGTTCGGCCTGGCCGTGCTGTTCCTGCGCGATTACCCCGAGTACATGACCGGCCTGATCCTGATCGGGCTGGCACGCTGCATCGCCATGGTGCTGGTCTGGAATCAGCTTGCCCGTGGTGACGGCCAGTACGTCGCTGGGCTGGTGGCATTCAACTCGATCTTCCAGATTGCGCTGTTCAGCGTCTACGCGTGGTTCTTCCTGTCTTGGTTGCCGCCGGTGTTCGGTCTGCAGGGCAGCGTCATCGATGTCAGTTTCTGGACCATCGCCGAGGCTGTTCTGATCTACCTTGGTATCCCGTTCCTGGCGGGCTTCCTCACCCGCCGATGGTTGAAGGCGCGCAAGGGCGTGCAATGGTATGAAGAGACGTTCCTGCCCGCCATCAGCCCGGTAACCCTCGCCGCACTGCTGTTTACCATCGTGGCGATGTTCAGCCTGAAGGGCGGCGATGTGCTGAGGATTCCGATGGACGCGGTACGCATCGCGATCCCGCTGACGTTGTACTTCATCATCCAGTTCGTCATCAGTTTCTTCATGGGCAAGCTGATCGCCAAAGACTACCCCCGCACCACCGCGATCGCGTTCACCGCAGCAGGCAACAACTTCGAACTGGCCATCGCCGTGGCGATCGCGGCGTTCGGGCTGGCTTCCCCGGTAGCCTTCGCGGCTGTTATCGGCCCGCTGGTGGAAGTGCCCGTGCTGATTCTGCTGGTCCACGTCGCCCTGCGCCTGGGCAAAAGCTACTTTCCTGCCGATGCACGGAGCCGCTGAACCGCCTAGGTGCTGCAGCATGAGGAAGTCCCGATGGAAAGCGTCGATGTCGTGGTGATCGGAGGTGGCCAGGCGGGTCTTTCGGCTGGCTACTTTCTGCGTCGCAGCGGGCTGTCCTATGTGATTCTTGATGCCGAAACGTCACCTGGCGGGGCGTGGCAGCATGCGTGGAAATCCCTGCATCTGTTCTCGCCGGCGGGCTGGAGCTCGATTCCCGGTTGGCCGATGCCTGCTACCCGGGAACCGTACCCGTCGCAGGCGGAAGTGCTCGACTACCTCGCGCGCTACGAGCATAAGTATGCGCTGCCTGTCATCCGTCCCGTGCAGGTGAAACGCATCAGCCGCTCGGGGAGCCGGCTGCGGGTGGAAGCAGATGACGGCCGGCAGTGGCAGACACGTGCAGTGATCAGCGCCACGGGTACGTGGCGGCATCCCTGCACGCCCGGATATGAAGGTCTGGACGCTTTCGGCGGCGTGCAGCTGCACTCGGCCCACTACAGCCATCCCGAACCCTTCGCCGGAATGCGCGTGGCCATCATCGGCAGCGGCAACTCAGGCGCACAGATTCTGGCCGAGGTCTCCAAGGTGGCCAAGACCACGTGGATCACCCAGCGGGAGCCAGCCTTCCTGGCCGACGATGTCGACGGGCGCGTTCTGTTCGCACGCGCAACCGAGAAGTGGAGGGCTCAGCAGGAAGGACGCGAGCCGGATATTCAGCGGGATGGTTTTGGCGACATCGTGATGGTGCCGCCGGTGGTGGACGCACGGCGCCGCGGTGTACTGGTCTCCATGCCGCCACCCGTCCGTTTCACCGCCACCGGCATGCAGTGGGCAGATGGCAGCGAACGCAACTTCGACGCGATGATCTGGTGCACCGGCTTCCGGCCGGTATTGTCGCACCTGGAAGGACTGGGCATTGTCAACGCTCGTGGTCGGATCGACGTGGATGACACCCAGGTTCGGTCGGTCGCAGCGCCATCGGTTTGGCTGCTTGGCTATGGCGACTGGAATGGCGCAGCATCGGCCACGCTGATCGGGGTGACCCGATACGCGCGCGAGGCAGTAAGGCAGATCAGCGACTACATCGGGGAGGCTTCTCCGGTGTTATCTGGCGCGTGAGCCTCGGCGCCATTGCCCAGCGCCCGCACCTGCGATTGCAGGGCCATGCGGTCCAGCGCTTCAGGCTTAAGCGCCAACAGCAATCCGAGACGGTGCTGGAGCTGGTGAAGCGTGCTCAGGAACGCCTTATGGACCTGATCAGCACTGCCCTGCACTGCGGCCGGGTCGGGGATGCCCCAGTGGGCGGTAGCCGGGTGGCCTGGCCACACGGGACACGCTTCACCCGCGGCACGATCGCACACCGTTACGATGAGATCCATCTGCGGTGCTTCCGGACCTGCGAATGCATCCCACGGCTTGCTCGACAGCCCGGCAACGTCGAAGCCAATCTCCGAGAGCACCTGCAGGGCCACCGGATGAACTACGCCCTTGGGATGACTGCCCGCACTGTAAGCGCGGATACGTTCGCGCCCTAAATGGCTGGCCAGTGCCTCGGCAAGAATGCTGCGCGCCGAGTTGCCTGTGCAAAGGAACAGAACATTCAGGGGACGCATGTCATCGCAACCATTTATCTAGAATAATCGAAGTATTGCCTTGCCATATGTCAACTCGATGACTGCCGAAAAGGAAGCGGGCACCCCTCGGTGCCCGCTTCGCTCATCTGTTCAATGGCCCGACGACCGTGTGGCGCCTGGCGTACGATGCTTTCCCAAGCGGTCTACCAAGGTCTCACTTGCATCGTTGAGACCGAACACCTCAACGGTCGCGCCGTGCTCGCGCAGCTTCATCACTACCCGGTCGAGCGCATCAACGGCGGTCACGTCCCAGAAGTGGGCGTCCTTCAGATCGATGATGACCTCCTTGGGGACATCCAGATAGCTGAAGCTACTCACGAACTGTCCAGAAGACGCAAAGAACACCTGCCCCTTCACAACGTAGACGCGCGAGTCGGTCTCGACCTGGGTGTCGTCGATGATCAGCATCTTGCCGACCTTGCGGGTGAAGAACACCGCCGACAGGATCACGCCTGTCAACACGCCTTTGGCGAGGTCGTGGGTAGCCACGGTCACGATGACCGTGCCAATCATCACGACCGAAGAGCTCTTGGGATGAATGGCCAGCTCGCGCAGCGAGCGCCAGCTGAAGGTGCCGATGCTGACCATGATCATCACTGCGACCAGTGCGGCCATTGGAATCTGACTCACCAGGTTTGACCCATAAACAACCAGAAGGAGCAAAACCACGCCGGCCACAAGGCACGAGAGACGGCCCCGGCCACCGGAAGTGATGTTGATCACCGACTGGCCGATCATTGCACAGCCTGCCATGCCCCCAAAGAAGCCCGTTACGGTGTTAGCCAAGCCTTGGCCCGCACATTCGCGATTCTTCTGGCTCGGGGTATCGGTCATGTCTTCGACGATCTGCGCGGTCATCAGCGATTCCAACAAGCCAACGACCGCCAAAGTCGCCGAAACCGGCAGCAGGATCTGGAGTGTTTCCCAGGTGAATGGCACATCCGGAATCAGGAACGACGGCAGGCTGTCAGGCAGCGCCCCCATGTCGCCTACGGTGCGTACCTGGAAGCCGAAATACATGGAAGCGGCCGTGAGAACCACGATCGCCACCAATGCCGAAGGAACGGCTTTGGTCAGCAGCGGCAGCAGGTAGATGATTGCCAGACCCACAGCACAGATCGCATACACCATCCACGGCATGCCGATGAGCTCGGGAAGCTGCGCCATGAAAATGAGAATCGCCAGTGCATTCACAAATCCGGTCACCACCGAGCGCGACACAAAGCGCATCAGCGAGCCCAACCGCAGGGCGCCGGCCAGCATCTGCAGGACGCCGGCCAGGATGGTGGCGGCAAACAGATACTGAATGCCGTGCTCGCGCACCAGCGTGACCATCACCAACGCCATGGCGCCGGTCGCAGCCGAGATCATGCCAGGGCGGCCACCGGCGATGGCGGTGATGACGGCGATGCAGAACGAGGCATACAAACCTACCTTTGGGTCGACGCCGGCGATGATGGAAAACGCGATTGCCTCAGGAATCAGGGCTAGCGCAACGACAATGCCCGACAGCAGGTCACCACGGATGTTACCGAGCCATTGCTGGCGCAGGGGATAAATTGCAGACATAGAAAATGATCTCCGCGCACAGCCGTGCGCGCCAAACGAAAGAAACAGGCACCCTTCCAGACCTATGTGTCTGGATCGCTTCTTCAATCAAGCGTCAGGGTGGAGTCATCGCTAGCCGATCCGTTAGGTATTTGACGGTCTATTGTAGACCGGCATGGCGCCTGAGGGGAAACCCGCCATCGCGGTCGCCTCGGTGCACTCTCAAGGGTAGCTTCCCAGATCCCAAGATCATTTCGCAGGCGAAGTCGACAAGCTGGTAGGCAGTTGATCAGATTGAATTGAGCTCTGACCGAATCGCCAAAGAAGAGGTGGACATTCGCCGCGGGGCCTATGTCCGCTATCGGCCAGAAGCGGACGTGGACCAATGCAATCAAGTCGCGCGGCGTACGCGCCGGTTCGAGTGAATTGTTGTCCCGCGCTCTAGTCGTTCCCGGACTGATACTTCTTGTTTGCACCCGCAGCAGTGAAGACAACAATATTTGCAAGCCGGTTAACTTCATCTCGCAGCTGAGCAATCTTGTCCGGCGGGTCACCCGCTTCGATGGCATGTCTTTTTGCGACCATTGCACGCACCAAGAACTCGCCGGCGGGCTCTGCCGCGTTCTTGAACTTGCTAGGGCGGCTAGGCCGCCTCACCATTGCCTGGGCAAATCGACCCTTTAGTATGTAGAGGAGGAACAGCGTGGCCTCCTCGAAGATCGCCCTGGGATTATTTCTATTTGCCAATGGAGTTTTGAACTCGTGAAGCATTTCAAGCTCCAGTGCGTCAGGAACCTGGCGGGGAGGCACCAGCTCTTCTGGCGCCGCCAACTGTCGGCAGCGATCGGCGATTCGTGGGGTGTTAAAGCTAATGTCCTCAGCTAGGTGCGCGAACTCGTTTCTGACCTTAGCTACAAGTGAGAGACGCATTCTCTCTGAGTCGTCAATCAGTCCAAGCATGAAGGCAATCTTGACCCGGCCCATGTAAGACCCAAGCTCCTGTCCAGGTGCAAAAACGTCAAGTCCGGGAGGGTGGTCCTCGACCATGACAGCCGCAAGAAGCGTGCGGAGTGCGTCATCGATGACCGCGGCCGCGACAATTGCCGCGGCTCGGTCACTGGCACCGGCAAACTCTGCATCTAAGACTTCAAGAGGAGTCATGTGTGTTCTGCCTTCTAATGCCTGAGCTAAGCCGGCGCGCGAAGCGACGTCGGCATCAATTAACGGTAAGCCGCCTCATGTCGTTGCGGCACCCCATGCCCAATTCTCACCGACTGCGACAAAGATCTCAGAATTGAATCTGCGGGCTGCGAAAGCAGCCTTAACCTTATTACGAACATAGTCGCGCACTTCGCCAGAACTGCTGCCCTTGAATGCCCCCATCGCAGAGGTAGTTGGAATGACTACGTCCCCACCATTATCTGACGTTTGCACTCTTCTTAGTCCCATCTCTTCGAGGTCAGCATATGCATTCTTGTAGTCCTGGCTGCTCGCGTTCTTGAGGTCGAAAGTGCAGAAAGCTAAATAGCTCATTGGCAATACCTCCGTGTTGTTTGCTATTCCGCCTTAATTATCCAACAACCTGGTCCCTGGCTCCGTGCGACCAATCTGTAGTGCACCGAATGATCGACTAGCCCTTGATCCAGCTTGATCTTAGGGTAGGTAGGCCCGGCTAACAAGCGCTGATCACAATATGCGGATACGTCTTCGATGACCGCTCTCGGTCGCATCACGCCCCACGGCCAGAAGGGGTAAGCAGATTGACTGGCATTAGCCCTGTGCGGAGCCTTTGAGCGTATTCTAGGCTGTACACGCGATTCGTCCTGACACTGCAGCCTGAACTATACGTGCTGCGGCCTTTCCACAGACTTAGTATGCCTGTTGTATGAGAGCGGCATGTGCTGATGCCTAAAGGACGAAGTGAAAGAAGATGTGGCATGAGAGAAGATGCTGCCTGACAGAGTAACTATCCTGAGGATTCGACGCATCTCGAGCTGGCCGCATTGATCAATTGGGGGAATTCTATGCGCCTTGTGTTCTTCGATGAGACAAAAAACGATCAGCAGTACCCCTCGTATCACATCGGCGCAGTAGTGATCGAGGACACACATCTTCTAGAGGTTGAGGGCATCGTCAATGCTCTCGCAACGGACGTATTTGGCAATGCGCATCTGTCTCAAGACACCGAGTTCCATGCGGCGGAGATCTATCATCGCAAGAAGAACTTTAAGGATTGGGGCAGCTTCGATCTTCGAATTGATGTGCTGCGAAGGCTTGTTGGCATTCTCAGTCTCGATTGCGTACATCTAATTGACATACAGATCAATTGCGATCTGTTGACGGAGAACCAAAGCGCTGAGGACATCGCGTTCATGTTCCTCTGCGAGCGCTCAAATGACTTCATGCGAAAGCATAAGGATCTCGGTATGCTCATCGGAGATCGTGAGAGTGACAAAGGCGCAGCCAGACATGCTGGATCTCTCTCTCATTACAAAGCGAAAGGCACCGGCTTTGCTTTCGGTCGTGAGATTCGGAACCTTGTCGATTCCGTTCACTTTACGCATTCACATCTCAGTCGATTCCTTCAGCTTGCTGATGTATACGTTTGGCTCCAGCAGTTCCGTGTTAGGAATCGAGGGTCGACGAATCCCCGGCATCAAGCCGTGCTCTCCCTGCTCAAGGAGGAGAACGTGAATCTGTTTGCGAGCAAGTACAAAGAGTGGCCGAAGCGGGATTGAGTTGCTAATCTCACACGATTTCTGAGGCCTCCTGAGCTTCCCGAACATCGAAGACCCACTATCAGCTTGCTATTGCGGCTCCTACTGGCCGAAAGGGAACTTTAGCACTGCAGGCACGCCGCGTCCGACCAAGTGTCCGCTTCCGGCCAGAAGCAGACTCTAGGGGGAACTCCAAGCAATCGTATGGCATCATCATGCCGACTGAGCTGACGCGGACGAGCTGATCGAGATCGGCCGGGACGGTGTACTGGACTAAGCACGCTCACGCGATTCGATCACCCAAATTAGTGTCGATCAGTTCTGCTACGAGGTAGGTTCCTGGATGAAATCGTTGTTGCAGTGCGTTGAGTGCACCAAGTCGGGCAGCGTCCAACCGTACCTGTTTGTAGGCGACTACTACGATGGACACACGGTCGAGGCCACATGTCCGCTCGGCCACGCAGCATTCTCCATCGTCCAGAACCCAAAGTTCGAAACGCTGCTGACCGCTGCCGCAGACGCATTGATCCATGATCAGACGCTTCAAGCTGTCGCATGCCTGGCTGCGTCGCGCGAGCGACTTTTCGAGCTTGCGATCCGTGTCTTCGCCCGGTCCAGCGGTGTTGATCCGGGCAACTTCGAGGCTTCGTGGAAGGAGGTGGCCTCGCAGTCTGAGCGGCAGTTCGGTGCTTTCTTGTTTCTCTATCTTGCTGCGACCGGAAAGCCCTACGAGTTCGACAAGAAACTGGCTACTGCCCGGAACGCGGCGCTCCACAAAGGCGAGATTCCAACGACAGGCGAAGCATTCGATTACGCAGGCAAGGTCTACCAAGAGATCTCGAACTTGGCGAACTACCTGCGGACTGATCACAAAGAGTCGCTGCGTGCCGTGCTCCACGAAGAGAACATGCGTAAAGCCGGCCGAGCTCCCAAGGGTGTTCCAGTAGGAACCATTGCACTCTTCAGCATCTACCGAATCGAGGCAGAAGAGAACAGGGCAAATTTCAAGGAAGCGTTCGATCAGTACAGAGACTGGTTGCCCGCGCTACCGGAAGTTGCGGAATCGACACAAAAGGCTTCTGGCGTGCATACGACAAGGAGTCATCCGCCGCACTCCGAGTAGAACCTTGCTTCCATGGTTCGCTGAGGCGGGATCCGCTTCGTACCCATTCCGATTCATGTGACGTCACATGATTGGACGTTAATTGAGCACTTCGGAGTGTTTCGGTTCGGAGGCACGTATTTTCGACAAGGCATACTACAGATACTATTTGGCAACAGGCATACTTGATTCACCTCAGTAACCTTCTCACTCGCACATGTCGAGCTTTCTCAACCCTGACGTTTTGCGGCTCTTCTTCGGCCCCCATTTCGACGTGGATGTCGCCATGGACGCGGTCATGCGGTACCAAGGCGTGAATGTCCTCAAAGGCGAACTTCGTGATTCAGCGACCACAGGTGTCCCGCACACGGGTATCCGGCTTGTCGGCCATCACGACGTGGACACCGGGTCTTCGATTTTCACTTTGATGCTGGAGCCCGGTCATATGAGCGGGGTCAGTTTTTTCGCTGAAAGCAAACATCGCTTGTTCGGAGGCAGCATACTGGTGTGCGTGCCCCTGCTTTACTGCTCGACGGAGTACACACCTACCGGTGATCACATCGTCTATCGGCATACCTACAAACGGCCACTGTTCACTCAAGAAGAGCTTGAGAGAATCAAAAAGAGTGGAACTGCAGAAGAGCAAGTTAAGGCGTTTGTTTTCACCAAAAGCCGTATCGGCTACGAGACGATCAAAGGCATGAGCTATGTCGGCCGATCTCGGCGCTCGTGGCAGCAAAGATACATGGAGCACGTTGAAGAAGCGCTGGAAAAGAACTCGAGCCGCCGCTTTCACGAGGCTATGCGGGGGATGCAGGGCCAGAACGTGATCTGTGTGCACGACATCTCGGCTTATGGGATCCCTGAGGCCTCAGCCAAAATGATCGAAAGGCAACTGATCAAGACTTCCACGTTGTATCCGATGGGACTAAATATGCGGATCTAGACCCGTGAGAATTCATCCGCAACGTCACCTTTCTGGTGGCAGGAAATCGACCACTGGCGCAGTGTCCGCTTCCGGCCAGGAGCGGACACTCAACGGCTGAATAAAGCCGACTTGACAGCGCGAGCGGGCAAGTTCGGTTTGAATTAATTGTTAGACCCCACGCCTCAGAGAAGAAGCTGAGCCTGTAGATTTGACCGACTAACGTCGTGGTTCTGCACAAACACTTCTTCTTCGGTTTGTTGCGTGACGTTCCGGTACATCTCGTGACCGAGTCCGTAGCGGTCTGTCCAAGTGATCTCATCCCCCACTTCTAGAGACCAATCGGACAAGAGTTCAATGATGGTAAACCCGCCATCCTCTGTAGCTATTGCCACCATCCCACGGCGTGGATTGATAGCAGCCACCTTTCCTCGACTGCGCATAGATTTCTCCTGCGGGGTCAAACGCCTGAATTAAGCCGGCCCGCGAAGCGGGTTCGGCTTGAATGAATTGTTAGGTTGCACCACACGCAACCTAAAGGAAATCGCTGCTCGGGTTGGCGATGGCCAACGCAGCATAGTCGAGGGCCTTGATTTTTCCTGAAGCGTCTTTGCCGTAGTTCTCGGGCTTGCGATCTGTGAGATAGCTAGGGATGCGATGCGAGCTGAGATCGCCCGGATCGAGCGGCGCAAGGCGCTCCATGATCAAGAACTTGCCCGACCAGCTCCAGGAAAATAGCTTAGCCAACTCGCCGGTGTCTTTGAACTGGCTATACACCAGTATTTCCATCCAGTTAGAAAAGTTAGATTGGCCGCTAGATACTTTAAGAACTTTGTCTGGATGGCCTGCAATTTCGTACACATCACGGCCGGTGCCGCGCCCGATGCGGCCAGGCGAATCAAGCCATAACGACTCGAACAGAGAGTCGGGCGAGGTGTGCCGAGGAATATCAATAGTCAAGAGCGCTCCTTGGGTACGTCATGCTGCTAAATGCCTCATGTGCAACCTAACTACCTAATAGCCGGATCCCTGGGTCCGGTTATACGACTTATCCACACAGCGCACCTTAGGGTGGGCTATCCCCTTGGTACGACTCGATCTTAGGCCGGCTCGGTCCGGCTAACAAGCCGATGTATAACCGGATCCAGCAGGATGCAGCCCCCCCCCCCGCCGCCGGATGTCCGCTTTGGTCGGATGCCGCCATGGCGAGACGACTACTCAGGGGGCCCGCCTATGAGGTCAGACGCGGACATAGGTCCAGGACTTGAGGCCCAGGCGCTTAGCCCAAGTCTTGGCCGTCGCCTTGTCGCCGGCGCCGAGTAGACGCGTTCGATCCAACTGATCGATGAGCTGCCACTTGCCCTCGCTGCCTTGTTCTGCCGGCTCATCGAAGCAATAGAACTGCATCACATCCTGAGTCGTGGCCAAGTAGTAATCAGCTGTAATTGCCTTTGGTTTTCCATCAGCTCCGAGGCTAGTGTTGTACGAAATGGTTGGCTGACGCGGCATAGGCCGTACCTTGCGGATGTGACGTTGCTAACAACGATACCGGGAGGAGACACCCGCCACCACATGCAGGCCCTCTGTACCCCCAACTACTGTAGGCTATCGAATAGCTATGCACTAAAGCCCAAAACACCTTCGCGAGAAGTTTGAGCCTCTGCCGAATTGGACGTGGGCAAGAGACGGCTACGCTCGCGTCATGGGAGGCTACCAGGTGCCTCTCCTGACTCTAGGACGCTCGCCTGCGTAGCCGTTTAGCCTTCAGCATGGCCATTGGGCTAACGGTTGGGACAGGGACGAGAAAACTCAGCTGTTGCTCCAAGCCCAACGCTTTAAGGGTTGAGATCAGCGTGTGGACAGTTGATCCTTGCCCGCTCTCCAGTTGCACCAATGCCCTGCGAGAGATCCCTGCTTTGTCGGACAACGCTGCTTGCGACACATTGGCCAGAAGGCGGCGCGCCCTGATCCGCTTTCCTAGGGCCTCGGCAATTTCCTCAGGGGACTGGATTGGCATGTGACTCATTTGCGCGCAAATGTGCTCATTAGGGGTGTCTTCTCCCGTTGTGCGCGGAAAAGCGCGCAACTCTGGCACTTCCATAACTCATCGTAATGACGCGAAATCTCCCGCAGAATAGAAGCCTATATAAACAGATCCTACATACCTGCAGGTATCATGCGCACAACTGGCACCAGACTGCGCTCAATTGCTGGGATATATCATTGCCGCGGCCGGACCAACAAAGATGTTCGTCGTTGGCATTCTGGAGCAACTGATCGTCGTCAGTCAGCTGCAGCTACCTTGCGCGAACCGCTCGGAACTGCGCCACGGCCGCAGGCAGAACTTAGCAATGTCGACGACTGGATGAGAATAGCAACGATGCCCGCAAACTTGTGGCTCCTGCGATACACCTGTTCGCTGTGCGCGCCAAGCTCGCGCCGGGAGACGCACTCCCGTGCCTACGAGTAGGCTCACACGATAGACAGCGATCAGCCAGGAGAGCAAGGTTGGGCGCTCGCACCAACAATAGAGGCAGCATATGAAGCCGACGATCTTGGCACTTGACCTTGAGGGAACGCTCATCTCAAACGCAATCAGCCAGATTCCCAGGCCCGGACTCTACCGGTTCCTTGAGGAAGTCCAGGCGCTGTTTGATCAGCTGACGATGTTCACAACAGTTCCCGAAGATCGCTTTCGCAGCATCGCCGCGCTGTTGGCTCGCGAAGGCAGTACCCCGGCCTGGTTCGTGGAGCTGCCCTACATCAGGTGGTCGGGAAAGACGAAAGACCTACGTCTCGCCTCGCCAAATCTGGGCGAGGCAATACTACTCGATGATCACGGCCCTTATGTCCATCCTGGGCAGGAGCACCTTTGGGTCCAGGTCCCGTTGTTCGGTTCTCCCTATTCATCAGACGATGATGGCCTCAACCTGGTACTCCACCGTTTGCTTGATCGCACCCGTAATGCAGACGCTGACTTGCGCCCCCTAGCCCGGAGCGGAGACGCGTAGCCATGCGCAATCCATCTTTGGTTCAGCTCAGGCTCGCATGACTCGCTTCGCGCCCCCACGAGAGATCCTAGATTCCGCCGCAGCAAGGCGCGAAAGTCTCGCCTCACAGTGGTTCAGTGCAGCACAGGTCAATGCCGGGCTAGACTTGAAGCTCGGCAGCGGCTGCCACAGTGCAAGCGAGTTGCGACGTCAGGGGAAGCTGCTGGGCGTGTATGTCACGCAACCCGTCGGCAGCTACCGCTACCCGACCTGGCAGTTCCGCCCAGATGGCCAGCCCTTTGAGCGATTAGTCGAGATCCTAGCAGTGTTGCGGGACTTTGGTCCTTTCCAGCGTGAGCCGGATGGTCTGCGTCGCAGTACCGGTTGGGGCGAGGCCGAGTGGTTCTTGTCGCCGCACGCGTTGCTTTTGGGCGCGGCACCGGCCGCGATGCTGAGTGTAGACCCAGCCCGCGTGTTGTATGCAGTGCACTGCGAGTTCGAAGAGGATGTCTGAGAGTGGCCTTACCGAGATGACTCAACGCTAGCGTCTACCCGACATCCTTCAATTGAAACTGAGTCTGGCAGTGCGGAACTAGTTGAGAGCGAATACGCGGAAGCCTACAGTCTGGCGGCTTGCAGGCCTCCAGCAATCCATGGCTATGCTCACCTGATGACGATGCAGCAGCCGCCAACCGCCGGGACAGAGGCTCAGCCAAGTTTCTGCGACGCGTACATCGAGGACAATCGTAGGGTGAATGTCTAAGCTTCCCCTTAGTTGAATCCAGGTCCATTGCAAGAACAGCGACTCTTATTCATCCCCCGTGATCTCATACGACGGAGACTGATGGGTCCAGGTCTGCATAAACCCGGTCAACCTCATCGACTTGTTACGCGGCCCAAGGTGAATGGCACCCCTTGTCTAGCTGATGGCGTCCTGCCCGTCCAAGTAAGATCGCACATCCCTAAGTTCGCTCAAGCCTCCGCGGCAAAGAAACTCCAGTACGGTGTTCCCAGCAAACATGGGTGCCATGTTCGGCCGCCTTATCCAGCCATCCGCCTGAATGGAGTCCGGCAGAAGGATATGAAGAGCTTTGTAGATGCCAAGTAGATAGCTAATCCGTATCAATACGTCGTCATCGATATGCTCGTAATCGCCTCGCACCCATGCCTCGTAAGAAGCATCAGGGGGACCTCCAAGCAACGTTCTCTGCTGGAGTCCCGACAGATCCCACCTCGCAGCGAGTTTGAAGAAGGCTCTTAATGCCGAGCCTGAAAGCTCTTCGCGACTGAGCTGATCTGTAGGGATGCTCATCATGTGCTCATCTACCAATCGACTTCTCTTAGAAGCACATCGTCGTGTGCCAAAACCCCACACCTACCAACGCGCCGTCATCCCATTCAACGGCCAGCAGCATGCCCATCCTATCGCAATCCACGAACTGCATCTCGTGCTGCGTTTTCTGACATGGCAACCGCTGTAGCGGTATGCATATCAGATTATCTGATACGTAATCAGATAATTTGTACACCACAAATATGAGAATGTGCTCTCTGTTTGCAATATGAAGGAGAGTGAGTGATGCTCGCCTACATGGTGCCCTTGTCGATACAAACGCTCGCACTTCGCGCAACGACTCCTGACCAGCTCGCCGAGCAGGTGGCGGAGGAGTACGGGCTCTATGTCCGGCTCTCAGAAGTCTGGATGCTGCTTGGCTACAACAGCATCGGCGCGGCCAGGCGTGCGGCATATGACAACCGACTGGGTGTAGCGACCTCAACCATCCCTGGGAGGAAGGGCCGCATGATCCGCTCCAGAGATCTCGCGCAATGGCTGTTCACCGCAGCGCGCAGCGCGGAGACCGTCAGCAATCCGCAGGCCACTCAATGATCCCAATCTTCCCATGGAGGACCTCCAGGTGAGCTAAGAACACTCTCTGGGGTAGAAAAGACAAACCCCGGCTGGCAGGCCGGGGTCTGTTTGAGGCGCAGCGATGAGTACCGCTATGCCGAATCTACCCCCTTACCCCGATAAGAATCAACCCCTAGGCATTCCGGGAGGGAGGCGGCTGCCCGCCTCCCAGTAGATAGGCAGGGCTCCATGAATCAAGAAGAACTGGCCGAGCGTCTGCGGGAGCATGAGGGCCTAACTGTCGAACAGCGAGAGCACATCCTTGAGATGGCTAGCTCGAGTCCAGCGCGGAAGCCAGGAAAGGGTGCGCTGAACAACGTTGTGACCCACTTCAACTCAGTGAAATGTGGCCAGCTGATCACGCTGGAGAGTCATACCGTTGAACATCTGTTCGCGCTGACTCTGGAGCTGGATCCGGATGTGCTTGGCTACTTCCCGCAGGTCGCCTGTAAGGGAGTGAGACTTGGCAGTCATGTAAGGAGCGGCACCTTGGATTTTCTGGTCGTCCGCACCCGTCGCGTTGAGCTGGTCGAATGCAAGGCCGCCTCCGCTCGTGACAGCTTGCTTACGGCAAAGTCCGGTGAATGGATTGATGTCGATGGAAATCTTCAGAACCTTGCCTATGGTCCTTGGGCAAGGCAGCGCGGCATGGAGCACGTCCTGTGGCTCAGTCCGTCCCGCGTCGACACGCCACTTCGGAACCTGCAGGTCATCTATAACGAAGTGCGCATGGTACCTGCCGACGCGGCTCAAGTCTTGGGCAGGCGCATCCATGCGCATCTCGCCGACGGCCCCAAGAGCCTCGATTGGATGATCGAGACTATCGAGGGATTCAACCTGAGCCAGGCGGCGCTTTTGCTTGGAACCCGCTGGGCCTTCGGTCCAGTTGAGCATGTTCCGCTCACGGACACGAGCAACTTCTTTTTAACCTTGAGTCAGGCTCAGGCTATTGAGATAGGAAGCAACTTCTTTGAGGTTGCCAGGCACTCTCGCAATCAACTGAACTCTGCGTTCGCAACGGCGACGCTAGTCGACGCCACCCACGCCGAAAAGCGGCTGGCATTGATTCAATCCGCGCATGCGAAGGGTACAGCCGTCCCCAAACACCTGCGTGGGGTAGCGCGGAATGTAGCCGAGGCGCGAAGCAGAGGTGAAAACGAACTTGAGCAGTGCCTTACCAGATTTCATGCAAGCGGCAACCGAATGAGCCGGCTTACCCCCGTTCAGGAGAAGCGGACGGCTGAGGCAATTCGCGCATACGCCGCAGGCAAGTATTCACAGAAGAAGGACGCATACGCTGCGCTCAAGGAGGCCTGTGAATCTGACGGCGAGTCGCCACAGAGCCGCCAGGCCTTCGAACGCAGGCTCGCTGATCCGCGCCTGGAGCTGCGTAAGGTCCTTGCAACGCAGGGAATGCGTGGCTACCAAAAGCAACGGCCGCGCTCGGACGCGCGCGACCGGTCGGGTACAGCCTTAGCTAAACATGCAGTCCTGCACGTCGACAGTACCAAAGTTGACGTCAGGGTGGTGCGCGACGATGGAATGAGTGCAAGCGCAGAGTCCCCTCTGATTTATCTAGGAACAGATGAGGCGACTGATTTGCCAATGGCGCATTCCGTTGTCTTCGGGCCAGCACGGCGCGATGGTTTGGCCATCCTGATACGGAACTACGTCCGCAGACATGGACGACTGTTCAACAGCATCTTTGTCGATCGGGGAACGGAGAATCAGTCGCACTTTCTCATAGCTCTGGCTTTGCGATATCAGTTCTCAATCCATATCTGCCCAACGGCAGGTTCGAGGTTCAACTCGAACGTAGAGCGATACTTTAAAAGGTTCAATTCCCAAGTCAGCCATGAGCTTGTCGGCAGCACCGATCCCGACAAGGCGGGTCGGGGCGTGGACGGGAAGTTCAAGAGCTACAACACTGCCAGGCACTGCTTTGAAACCGTTCATACGGTGGCCAAGGAAACGCTCTATGAGCACTTCCCGAGCGTTCCTGTACAAGGCTTCGCAAGTCCGGCTGAACGTGCAGCCCACGCAGATCTTCTCTTTCCTAGTGCCGGCCTGCACGCGTTGGTTGACGAAGAATTCCTCTTCAGAACCGCGATCCCGCACAGCAATAACAAGTATGTACCCGGACGAGGGTTCGAGGTGAATGGTCGGTATTTTCACTCCAATGAACTGAGGGAGCTCGACGCGTCATTCGATGTTGAGCAGCTTCGAACAGATCCGGAGGACCCGAGCTTCATCTGGGTTAGGACGAATCGTGGACTGTTCAAGGCGTTCTGCAACTTGATCGGGCCTCTAGCCAATTCCACCCTGATTGAGCGGTCGTTCAGGGGTATGTATGACCAGCTCTACGCGCCATCGCTCCGCGAAGCAAAGCAGACCGCAAGGCACGCTCAGGCGATGCGTACGGCAGCCGCGAACGCGAAGCCCAACACCGCGGCTCATCCCAAACCGGGGGAGGCGGACTCCAGTAGCCTCCCTTCGCAATCAAATGACGCTCTTGACGAGATCGCTCTGCGCGGAATCAAGAAGCGAGCCATGGATGACTTTGACGACATTGAGTCGCCGTAGCTTGTGTAATCGGGGGCAAGCCCGCGCCAGTCATTCAAATTCACAGGAACCGATAGTGGACAGCAACTCTGGAATTCCTTTTGTGAATCATAGCCGCATGAGGACGGCTTACTCCGAACTCTTGAATGCCATCCAAGGTGCGCGCCCAGGTACGTTCGTCTGGGCATTGGCTCCTTCTGGCTCGGGCAAGAGTGAGATCAGAAAAGCTATTCTTCCCGTCCTTGCCGGGAAGCAGAGCCTCTGGCCATCTGGCACGCTTCCTTTGATATCGGTGCGTGCAATGGCCAATGATCGGGGAAAGTTCAACTCCAAGGATCTCACGCTGCGCCTCCATCACGCCGTGGTGGAACCCGACTTCGGCTGGCTGGAGAACAAGGACCGATCGGTCAGTACTGATGCGCACCATGTCCAGGCGGAGGCAGAGGTAAACAATCAGCTGTGGAAGAGAGTGAGGGCAACGCAGTCGCAGCCGAGATTGCAGCACAGCTTCGAATCTGTGGCGAAACAACGTCAACTTAAGTACATCTTCCTGGAAGAAGCGGCAACCTTGACGATGGTGCATCTTCATCAAACCAGCTATGGGTACATGTCGAACCTTGTGCGACTGATTGAAGAAATCGGCTGCGTCATAGTGATGCTGGCTACCCACACTGCGGAGAGTTTGTGGGCGGGACACCCCGACGTCTGGAATCGATCCCGGTTCGTCTACATCCGGCCGTATAACCTGAAGAATTCCCAAGACGAGCGGGATTTCGTTGCAGTGCTGAAGGGTATCGGGCAGAGCTTCAACCTGTCCGATCCCAAGCTCCTCGTTAAGAATACTGATTTGATGTACGCCAATGGTGCTGGCGTGTTCGGTCCCACTATCGACGTCGTCCATAGGGCTGAGCTCCGCCGAAAGAATGAGGGAGCGAACAGCATCACTGAAGCGCACTTGCACGCCAGCTCCTCAAGCGAGAAGGAGCTTGGAACCGTGTGGAGCAGCGTGCTGGCCTTCAACAAGCTTGCGGATCAGAGGCCCTTGAATGGTGAGAAAAGAATTGCTGACTTCCTGAAGCGCATGGGTACGGGGGAGTAGAGCGAAAATGACTACGGCACACATGCGGTATCGGTGGACAGCACTGCCGCCAATTGCACCGATCGACGGAGCCACCGCCCAGACTGAGTCACTTGGAGGGTACTTCCAGAGGATGTGCGAAACGACCGGGTTTACAAAGACACACCTCGCAGGAGTGCTTGACAAAGTTGCGGGTCAGCCAAGAAATGGACTGAGTGAGCGAAATAGCTTCGTGGGACCAGGGCAGGTGAGCCTTAACCGCGCGCGCGCGCTAGAGCAGCTGACTAACCAACGCCTGGTCGGCTGCACGCTCTCGCCTTTCATTAATGTCCTGCAGATGCGGGATGGCGGCCTTGCTGGCATCAATCGCCGCTGGTGTCCTGAGTGCCTGCTGGAGGCTGGCGAGAGTAACGGTCTAAGTGAGAGGCTCATCTGGAACTTCCTTCACTACTCGCATTGCTCCTTGCACTCAGTCAGAATCATTGATCGCTGCCAAGAATGCGGCAACAGTCAACAGTTGCGAAGGGGCAACGCGGCCTCGTGCGCCTATTGCGGTTGCAGCCTAGCGCGCGCAACCACGCACGAGAGGCCGAGCGCACTTCAGTCCTGGGCCAACGCCTCGATCGAGGACGTCGTACGCTGGACCGCAACCAACCCTGATGTGGTTATTCCTGCGGAGAACTATCAACGTTTCTTTGATGGGCTCCTTCAAGATGGGACATTGGATAGGCTGAAGATCGTTCATAACAGGTTCTGGAGGGATGCAATTCGCTTCAGACGAACTACCACCACTTTCAGAACGCTACTCAACCTATCCGCCATCAAATCTGTTGACATTATCGGAATTTTGACCGAACCAGTTCCGGCCTCATCGACTTCATTGTTTCCAGGCCATGAGGTGGACGGTGAGATCGCGTTTGATCTAGAGGACTGGGGGGCTCAGGCGAGGAAATTCGAAGTCGTGCTCCACGCGCTCTGCAAGGCCAATACGCGTGTGTTCCCTAGCCAGCAGTTCCTTAGCCTATTGTTGGTTTCTAAACGAAAAAGTTCTATCCACCGTGCGCCGTCATTCAGCGTCTACCTAGATCTTCAGAGGCAACCTGGCCAGGACCTTCTTGCGGGTCGGAACATGGCGAGCA
Organism: Stenotrophomonas sp. I18B00994; assembly: GCF_014145825.1. Classification (NCBI taxonomy): domain Bacteria; kingdom Pseudomonadati; phylum Pseudomonadota; class Gammaproteobacteria; order Lysobacterales; family Lysobacteraceae; genus Stenotrophomonas; species Stenotrophomonas sp. I18B00994. The sequence continues at coordinate 48,756 of NZ_JACIUW010000003.1, forward strand.
GAATTATGGCCCTGTCCATGACCCTGCTTAAAAGCGGCATGCGCGAGCGGGGCGTAGCAAGTGAAGTTCTGAAGAGATTCGCCATTTCGGCAGAGATCGCTAGAGAGTGCGCCCGGACCGCAGTTGTTATTACAAAGGCCATGCGCTCTCCGGCCTTCCGAGCTTCCGGTGATCCCTTCCCGTGCCGCTGAAGAAGGCCAGAAGAAGACATCACTTCCCTGCGCAGCCGAGCGGGTTGTTCAACCGCGGGGTTCTACCCCGATATCACGGACGGTTCTAAAAGAGCTGCAACCTTCTGGTCCTGCCTGGCGACCCTTCGTCGCATCCTTGGGTTATGGCGTCGCTCTATGTAGTCAAACGCATCCGCTCGTGCTGCATACTTTGTGGCGCAGTTCGTTCGATAGATCCGCTCACGCTTGAGTGGCCCAAAGAGGGCTTCGCAGGTCGCGTTGTCGCCACAATGACCCACAGCGCTCATCGAGCAGATCAGCCCGTTAGCCGCTAGATGCCCCTGGTAGTCGCGGCTGCGGAACTGGCTGCCTCGATCCGAATGCAGGATTACCTCATCGCTTCCTTGACGCTGCCGCACCGCTATCTGCACAGCCCGGGTCACCATCTGGCGATCCTGTCGATCGTGTATTGACGAGCCCATGATGCGCTGGTCGTACAGATCCAGCACGATCCCCAGATACAGCTTGCCCTGCTGGGTCTCGATCTCGGTAATATCTGTCCCCCACTTGGTTTCCGGCTCCAGCGCGAGAAAATCGCGTTCAAGCAGATTGACCACCCCCGGCGGTGTCCTGGCCGGAGTTGCGTGCCGCCCGCGACGCTTGCGGTGTGGCCAGCCCTGCAGGCCGTCGGCGGCCATCCGGCGCGCTACCCGGCCAGCGTTGCTGACGGCGGCGACAAGGCGCGCATCCGTCAGCCATGAGAGCGGGCCCTGAATGACAGGCTTTGAAATTCCGAGAACACTGCAAATTCGGATTGGTGGCTACAGCCCAGTTTCCAGATATGAGAAGTTGATTGACTCAAGGCAGCAGATGGACAGCGCTGCTGGAAGAGAAGGCTACGCCAGGTCGTTCCCGAAAGAATTGGCGATCCGGGGACATCAGTGTTACGAATTGCGATAACAAACTGTTGTCCTTCATGAGGGCCTTCGCCAATCAAACTCCGCCACCATGTACAAGCGCAATCACCGCATTGACCGAATAGGGCCTGCCACTTCATCGCGCGTCGGTGCGCTGAAAGGCACTGCTACCAGTGGTACCCCCTGCCTTCGCTGGGGGATGGATCCGACGTCGCCCCTTACTTGCCTGAGGGACCGGGGAACCAAAAGGCGATGGGCGTACGAGGGTTGCCGGAACGTCCAATTTCCCTGAATTGAGTAGAATCTGCCCAGGTAGATAGGGGCTGTCAGCCGGCCATCGTCGTGCTGCAGTTTGGGACAGGAGGCGGCTACGCCGCCATGAGCACAAGGAGACATCAGGGTGTATTTGGCAGAGCTGTCTATCTCGAACTTTCGCAAGATCAACAACGCTGTACTGCACTTCCAAAGTGGACTGAACGTCCTGGTTGGTGCGAATAACGCGGGCAAGACCGCCATTGTCGATGCGCTGAGGTCTCTCCTTGCCGGGCACGATGAACCTTACCCGCGGTTGGACTCAGACGATATTCATCGGCCGAAGACAGGATCGCCTAGCGGCAACATCGTGTTCAAGTACATCTTCCGAGGGTTGAGCCCCGATGATGAAGCTGACTTCATGACTGCCCTGAAGCCTGCCAAGGACGGGCAGATGGAGGCGCATATCACCATCAGCTTCTCCGAGGCGGATAAGACGGGGCGACTTAGAGCGAAGCGCTGGTGCGGAGACCATGATGATGTCGGCTTGACAGCGGACATGATGGAAAACCTTCGTGGCGTCTATCTACAGCCCCTGCGCGATGCTTCTCAGGCTCTTAGGCCCGGCCGCACAAGCCAGCTGTCCCGACTGTTTCAGCTGCTCGTTGATGACGATGGCAAGATCGAGATCAATAAGGCACTGAAGCTGCTGGATGATGAGCTCAAGACGAAAGCGCCGATTGTGAGCACCCATAAGGCGATAACGACTCGCCACTCCGAGATGTTGGGGCCACAGCTGTCCCAGCTGCTCGAGCTGGGGGTTAGCGTCAGCGATTTCCAACGCCTGGCTTCGCGTCTCTCTCTTACCGTAGATCTGTTCGAGCTTGAGCAAAATGGGCTCGGATTCAACAATCTGATCTTCATGGCGGTCGTTCTCAGCGAGCTGACCAAGAACCCGCAAGCTAGCTATCGAGGCCTGATCATTGAGGAGCCCGAGGCACATCTGCATCCCCAATTGCAGGCTGTGCTCCTGGGATACTTTGAGACCATCAAGGCAGTGGACAAAGAGAAGCCTGTCCAGCTGTTCGTTACCAGCCACTCACCCAACTTTGCCAGCATCGCCAACCTCGACAGTCTCACCTGTCTTGTTGACACCGGAATCAAGGTGGAGACTTTCTTTCCCCGAGACATCAAGTTTTCTGTCGGAAAGCGTGAGAAGCTTGAGCGCTATTTGGACGTCACTCGGGCTGAGCTTTTCTTTGCGCGCCGCGCAATCCTGGTCGAGGGTGCTGCGGAATTGGTCCTTGTCAGTGTGCTCGCCGAGAAGTGCGGTCACGATCTACGTAAGCATGGGGTAAGCCTCATCAGCGTTGAAGGTCTCAACTTCGACTCATTCATTCCACTGTTCGGCGAGAAGGCGCTGAAGATTCCTGTCTCCGTACTTACGGATGCGGACCCAACAGGTCCGAGTGAAGAGGATGAAGAGGAAGAGGAAAAGGGCGATGGCAGCGCAGAAGCAGACGACCATGCGCCGGAAGATGGGACCTCAAGTGGAAAGAAGAAGGCGGCCCCTGTCTACCCTTCGATCGGCGACAAGGTGCAGGCGTCCGCCAACACCTTGAATATGCTCAGGTTCGCGGATTCATATCTCAAGATCTTCCATGGGCTGAAGACGCTTGAGTATGACTTGGCCTTGTACGCCAGCAATCGCAAGATCATGCTTGCGGCGCTTAAGGAGCTACACCCGAAGATTTCTGCGAACCTGGAGAAGAAGGTAGACGCCGCTACGGGAGATGCAGAGAAGGCTCGCGTACTGTTCAGCGGGATGTTCGAGAGGAAGAACGGAAACGTCCAGAAGGGGCGCTTTGCACAAGCTTTGGCGTACCTGATCGCCAAGGCGAAAAAGGAAGAATTCACTGTTCCGGAGTATATCCAGGCTGCAGTCGAGCACGCTTGTCAGCCTGGCCCGAAGAAGGCTGAAGACGAATGAGCACGGATACTACTCCTTCAGTTGAACAGGGTGAGATCATCACGGCACCATTGCATCCGATGTCGGTCATTGCTTGCGCGGGAAGTGGGAAGACCTTCACGGCTGTACGTAGGCTGGCCCACATACGTCAATGCCTCGGTGATCACCGGGGCCGGGTTGCGCTCCTGTCCTTCTCGAACATCGCCGTGGAGACCTTCAGGCGCGAGTACCAGGCACTCGCAATGGGATCGCTCAAGATCCCGTCCCACCAGCGTGTCGAGATCGACACATTGGACGGGTTCATTACGACAAATATTCTGCGACCCCACGCCCATCGGACGATGGGGTGTACCACGACCCCGTTCTTGCTATCAGGGAGCGAGTCATTCCTTTTAGGTAAGGACTATCGCTTCTGGGTGGAATCGCCGAGAACCGATAGCTACCCAGTGCCCCAAGGGCATATCCATCGCGTTGTCATAGGCCCTTCTGGAGCTGCAACGGGCTTCTTCTATCAGAACTCCGGCATGCTGGCGAGGATCAACAATGGCCCAAAGGTTGCCGCAGCATTGGGAAAACTGGGGGCTTACACCCACGAGCTGGCGCGCTACTGGGTCGACCTTACCCTCCGCGAACAACCCGAGATCCTCCGAGTCCTTGCGCGTCGCTATCCCCACATCCTCATTGATGAAGCCCAGGATATCGGCATTCTGCACCAGGTGATCATTGAGAGGCTCAGCCAAGCAGGCTCTCAGATTTCCCTTATTGGGGATCCCAATCAAGGCATCTACGAGTTCATGGGCGCGACCGGCTCGTTCCTGTCCAGCTACCACAGCAAACCCGGTGTTTCTGCGGCCGCCCTGACGCGGAACTATCGGTCCGTGCCGGCCGTACTCGATCTCGCCAACGCAATCTCGGCGCGTACGGACGATCCGGATAGGACAGCGCCACCTACGCTCCACGGGGCCTACTTCGTTCCGTACACGACTGCCGATACGAAGAAGGTCATGGCGGCCTTCCAGGCAACACTGGTCTCCGCTGGGTTGGACCCAGCACGCTCCGCCGTGCTCTGCCGCGCACGCAAGTGGGCCAACGAGCTGGCTGGGCATGAGGGTGCGCCTGGCGTGGGAACGACCAAGATCCTTGCCCAGGCAGCGATGGCGCGCGATATCCACTCCGACTACTCAACAGCATTCAGACTCGTGGCAACTGCCATCATGGGTTTGACCGACAACGCGCCCAAGGGCATCGTTGCTCGCCTGACTCAGCCTGCCAGGTACCCAGAGGAACGAGCACTTCGTCGTGTCATTTGGGCTTTTACGCGAGATCCGGTCTCGGGCCTGCCCAGCGCGGCGCTGCCCGCTGTTAGCGATTGGCAGCCGGCACTGTTGCAACGTATAAGGGTCCTGATGACCAATCTGAGCACAGCCCACGGTCTCAACCACACATCGTCCACGCTCGGTGCTCGGCTCTCGAAGAGGAGTTTGCCCGGCTCACCGCTAATGAGCCCGCCTGACCTAGGTGCCGATCAGCCCTTGCGGGTCAAAATCAGTACCGTGCACCAGGTCAAAGGCGAAAGCCTGGATGCCGTCCTCTACATGGCAACGAAACCGCATGTATCTGCACTGCTAGGCGGAGGTTCCACCGAGGACGGGCGAATCGGGTACGTGGCTGTGACCCGGGCAAGGGATCTGCTGTGGTTGGCTGTCCCTGCAACAGCTTTGAAGAGCCTTCGTGCCGATCTCCAAGCAAAGGGCTTCAAGGACGCAACCGCTACGGCTGCAACCCCAACGGCCGGACATGACAACGGTTCCCTCTGAATGGGCGTATTGGACAGGAACCCAACGCGGCACTGGAATCAACGTCAACGCAGGGAATGAAGCTGAATGGGAGCAAGCATAGGTTTTCCGCTAGATCGGACCTGAATACGCTTCCCTCGATGGAACTGGGTTCCTGCCGGTCAGCGGGGGAGACTATGAGTGCTTGACAACCATAGTTGCGCCAATGGAAGCAGGAAATTGGCTCAACCTATGGTTGCGGATGGCGACAAACCTTTGGTTGCCCGTCTATTCGCTTGACGCTCTGCGCCACCCACCGGGTCGTCCGAGACCCCGACATGTATCTTCCTGCTCTGCCCCCCTCCTCCTGCGGCGATGAGGCCGCCACCCCGCTGCTGCTCAAGCGCGGCGAACGCTTCCTGGCCCCCGACGTCTATCGCACCTGCCTGGACGGGCGCGAGGCAGTCATCAAGGACTACTCCCGCTACCGCGGCACTCCCGTTTCGCTGATCGCGCGACTGATGGTGCGCCGCGAGGCCCGCATGCTGCAGCGCCTCGGCGGCTGGAAGCACGCCCCCGCGCTGCTCGGCACCCTCGGTGGCCTGGCGCTGGGCATGGAGTTCATCCCCGGCCAGACCCTGAGCACCGCACAGGCCGTCGGCAATGAGGTGTTCGAGCAGCTGCAGCACGCGCTCAGCCGCTTGCACGCCGCCGGCATCACCCACAACGACCTGCATGGCACTAACGTGGTGATCAGCGGCGGCGTGCCGGTGCTGCTGGACTTCACCTCGGCCTGGCGCGCCCCGCGCTGGCTGCGCCGCAACCCGCTGAGCCGGCAACTGAGCCGCAGTGACATGAAGAACCTGCTGAAGATCCGCCAGCGCGTGACCGGCCAGGCGCCAAGTGCCGCGCAGGCCGCACTGGTGGCCGACCCGGGCTGGGTCGCTGCCGTGCGGCAGGGCTGGAAGCGGTTCTACAAGTGGGCCAAGCGGCGGTAAGCGCTGTTCGCCCTGCATTGCTTGCGCGACTGCTGTTTGCCCCGCATTTGCCCCGGGCCACACGCCCGATGTGCTCTGCGATACTCGTCGGCACGCCACTCGCAAGGATGCTGGGGATGCCGACACCTGAACACACCCGCCTGCTGACTGCAGCCGCAAGATCCATACTGCGCCCCTTGGGCTGCGTGCAAAAGGGCCGTTCGCGCACTTGGCTTGACGACCAGGGCTGGTGGGTCGGGGTGGTCGAGTTCCAGCCTTCGGCATGGGACAGGGGCAGCTACCTCAATGTCGGCGCCTGCTGGCTCTGGGAAGAAAAGGACTACCTGTCCTTCGACGTGGGCGGCCGCGTTGCCGGATTCGAACGCTTCACCGAAACCGCCGAGTTTGCCTCGGCCGCACAGGCACTGGCCGAGCAGGCCGCCGCCGAGGTACTGGCCCTGCGTGACCGTTTCCCCACCCCGGGGCATGTGCGTGCATTGATGAACCGCCACCCCAAACCGGGCATCCGCGAACACATCCATGCGGGCATCACTGCCGGGCTGGCGGGCGCTTACGACGAGGGTCGCAGGCACTTGGCACTGGCCGCTACGGAGACCCACCCAGCGCCATGGGTCGATGTGCTGAAGCAACGCTGTGCCGAACTCATGCCGCTGCTGCAACGTGATGGCGGCTTCGAGGCAGAGATCGCCGCCACCGTGACGCGCACCCGCCGCGCGCTCGGTCTGCCGGAGTGGCGGTCGTCCTCCCTCATTCCGCCGGGTTGATCACACTGGGAGGGTACTTCGTCGAACACGGGTGTTCGCTCCGCCCGATCCCGGTTGTGGAGTCGAGCTTGCTCGACTCTACAACAGAGGCGGCAAGCATCCCGTCGCTCAGACTGCGCAGCGGTCCCCCCCCCCCTTACAACGCGTCCGCGTCCAACTCACCGGTACGAATACGCACCACACTGCCCAGGTCGTACACAAACACCTTGCCGTCACCAATCTTGCCGGTACCGGCGGCCTTCACGATGGCCTCAACCACGGCCTCCACCTGGTCATCGGTCACCGCCACTTCCAGCTTCACCTTCGGCAGGAAGTCGACCACATACTCCGCGCCGCGGTACAGCTCGGTGTGGCCCTTCTGGCGACCAAAGCCCTTCACTTCCGTCACCGTGATCCCAGTGACCCCACGCTCGGCCAGCGCTTCGCGCACGTCGTCGAGCTTGAACGGCTTGATCACCGCCATGACCATCTTCATCGTCTATCTCCTGTCTTCCGGCGTGGAGGATAGCGCCTGAACGCGGCCCGTGCGAAGCCGCTGCGGCCTGTCCGGGCAGTGGGTGCCAGCAGTATCCTTGTGCCCGAATGGCCTGCCCGCGCCGGATGCACGGGCCCACCCCCACGGAGCACCCCATGATCGACCTGAATCAAATCGATGACCTCGCCCGTCGCCTCAGCGACCTGGTGCCGCCGGGCCTGCGCGAATCGCGCGAGGAACTGCAGGCCACCTTCAAGAGCGCGCTGCAGGCCGGCCTGGCCAAGCTGGACCTGGTCACCCGCGAGGAGTTCGAAGTGCAGCGCGCCGTGCTACTGAAGACCCGCCAGAAGCTGGATGCGCTGGAAACCGCCGTGCGCGAGCTGGAAGGGCGCGGCGCCGCAGAATGAAAAAAGGAGGCGCACCGCGCCTCCCGTTTACAGATTATTTCCCGGATGGGGCCTTGCAGCAAGGCCCACCGGGCGCCCTAGACTCGCCGGCCTGTCGATCCGGCAGGACACGCGGGGGCAGCAGCGATGGCGCAGGACACCGATTGGACACCCGTTTCGCATGGCACCTGCGACCAGGTCGCCGGGCCGTTCTATCACGGCACACGCGCTGATCTGGCGGTGGGCGAGCTGCTGAGCGCGGGCTTCCGCTCCAACTATCGCGACAGTGTGGTGATGAACCACATCTACTTCACCACGATTGCCAAGGGCGCCGGGCTGGCTGCGGAGATGGCCAAGGGTGAGGGGCGGCCGCGCGTGTATGTAGTGGAGCCGACCGGGCCGTTTGAAGACGATCCGAATGTGACCAACAAGAAGTTTCCCGGGAACCCGACGCGGTCGTATCGGAGTGCGCAGCCGTTGCGGGTTCTTGGGGAGATTACGGAGTGGGAGCTGTATGACGCGGAGTTCGTCCAGCAGTTGAAGGCGTTTGTTGCTTCGGGGAGTGGGGAGATCATCAATTGATGACCTACTGGCGTTGGGCGTTGCGCACTTCTTCATCGGCTTCATAGATGTCCAGCCCGAGCTCAATGCCGCGCTCTCCCAAAGCGAGCAGCACGCGGGGCGAAAGCGAGACACCGTCATTGCTGCTGCACATGAAAAGACCGCAGAACAGGTCAGGCCGGAACCGTGCCAATGACTGCCATACGGCGAGATCGCCGGTGAGCTGATCGAGGATCTCGAAGATCTGCGCTTCCAGATCTTCAGGCTCACGACGCTCCGCATCAAGTTGCCAGCTTCCAGTCCTGGCGATACGCACGGTGCCTGATGGGTTGCCTCTGAATTCCTGGCCCTTGTGATGCGATGCGGTTGGAGCCGCTCCGAGCAAAGCACTGATCTGGTCTGGCAAGAGGTCGTCCCAGAAGAATCTGAGCGTTACCAAGGAATGATCGAATGCTGCCATTGGAATCCAGTTTTCCTTGTCGGAATGCATTCCCGCGCGTAGGCACCGATGATGTCAGATTTCGGCCAGAAGCGGACGGCAACACTTGAGCTGAGTCGGCTGTCGAAGCCACTTTTAGTTATCTGTCAGACCCCAACAGGACGGTTAGACCAGACACTGTATGCCAGGACTTGGCATAGACAGGTTGTTCCGAACTGCAGTAGCAAGCCGATGAAATAGAAGAACGGGTCATCGCTTGGATTGATTATGCCCCCCATGAAAAAGTTGCTCCAATGCTGCGTTTTCAGCGCCCACAACGGGGGCAGCTAAAGGCTGTCTATTTGATGGATGGGCCATCATTGTTTCGCACGGCTGTCATCATGTGGGCTTGAAGGGGGGCAGCGCTTCTTCTTCGCGGGGCTACCTTTCTTTGGTAGGTCGTCGGTAGTGTTGTCAGGAATGTCGAATACGAGAACAGTCATGATTAGTTCTCGATTGGCGTCTGAAGGGTGGTGCATAACAAACCGGAAGCCTGATTCTTTTTTCCAAGAGATAGTGCGCTTGTAGTGGGGATGCACTTCCGTCGCCTTCTTTATCTCCTCAAGAACCTTGGATGTGTCGCGGTTGCGGCTGAAGACAAGGATTGCAGTCTTTGTATCTCGCCAAGATTGATAGCTAAGCAGTTGGTCAATGGTCTCGCCGTAGGCCTTCGCCCCCTTCCAGAACTTGCATTCGCCAATGAAGGCATTCTTTCCTTCAATGCGGAGCAAAATATCTGTTTTGCCAGCGGCATTAAACGTCTCGCCCGTGGCTTGCCCTTCGAACTGGCCGTTGAGCTGCACGAGGTAGTGATCGCGAAGGACCTCCTCGCCCATTGTTGCGAATGTCGATGGGCTGCGCTCCATCATCTGAGTCATGTTATGGACCACTGTTAGCACGTGTTCGTAGTGCTCCATGCTCATGGTGGGTTCTGGTTCGAAGGGTGCTGTGGAGGCCTTGGGAAGTGTTGGGGCTACTTTCTTGCGAATAGCAGGCGCAGCATATGTCTTGGGAGCTTCCCCACGTACTTTTAAAGGAATCCCGATCGCTGCAACGCGACCTTGATTGGCAAGAAGTCGGTCTCTTCGTTTTCTTATCGCGGTTTCTGCAACGCCGGCGATCGAGTTGTTGTAGCCCCTTAGATCGCTTCTAATCCATTCGAGGTGCTTCTCGATCTCTTGGAGTTAGTGCTCCAGCTGCGGCTTTATATCCTGATCCATATCGTGGGGAATCTGATAGGAAAGGATCAGCGTTTGGTTCGACACTCGGCCTTGCGGGGGTGCGCTGGAGAATGTGCTGGCCCGGGCTTTGAATAAATTCGCCTCCCCAGTGAACGGAATCTCGATATCTATCTGCTGGCCTGGAATGTAGAAGGGGCGGCTTGTGTCACTTATCCAGCGATGTCCATGGTGGCGCGCATCAACTTTCGTTTCGCGCTGATCTGCGGTCATGTCATCACGAAGCAAAATGGGTGGCTCAACTGTGTACTTTTCGACGAAGTAGTCGATCAGGTCCTGCTCTGACGTGTTCAGTAGGCGGTTCTGCTCCAGCGAATCGACTTCCGCCTGCAAGGCACTTCGCTGGTGCTCCATAGTTGCGCGCAGGTCAATATCGGAGAAAAGGTATCCCCTTTGGTCATACAGTCCCATTGATATCCCTCTCATTTGGAGCGGCTGTGGCTCCTAATGTACGAGTATTTGTCTCAACCTGTGAGACCGCTCAGCGCGAGGCTGTAAGCCCATCATCCCGAAGCCGGACCATGCCCCGCTATCGAACCATTGCCTGCGACCACTGCGGCTACCTGCAGCTCAAGCGCGATACGCAGTGCGACGGCTGCGGCCGACTGACATGACGAGAGCGAAACCGCTGGATTGCCAAGGCGGCGCAGGTGGGCGTGGTCTTACTGGTGGGGGGCTTCATGTACGCCAAGCTCAAAGGACTGGCCCCACAATAGGGGGGCCACCAGGCCATTGCCACGGGCGGCGGGAACGGTCAGCGCATGCCACCCGGGCGCGCAGCCCACGCCCCTAAGGCCACCCCAGACCCAATGCCTTGCGCGGCCAGCAGCAGAGGCCCAGCGGCGGCTACTCACTTGATGCGACTCGATCTTAGGGCGACTGGTCCGGCTAACAAGCCGATGTATAACCGGGTCCAACAATGTGCCGAGTGTACGTTCCGTCGGATGTCCGCTCAGGGTCGAGAGCGGACGCTAGCATCATTGGTAGGGTTCTGCGGCGTCGGTTGCGTCCGCTTTCGGCCAGGAGCGGACAGCAATCGCAAGAGCAGGAGCGTTCCAGATCGCGGAACACCGGCGCGAGAGTATGAGCCCGTCAGGCCAGCTGAATCCGCGATTCTCAAGCTCGACTCTTACCGCGCCACTGCAAGATGATTACCGGCTAGCGACCTCGGTCTATGGGGCTGCTTCATGCCAGAACTAGGCATCTACCCCAGCGATTCGTCACTCCCGCCTTTCCGCCTGGATATGGATAGACGAAACACCGGAAACCAAGGAATGGCTGGACCAAGCATCCAGCTCTTCTGCAATTGAGCCACTCAAGAGCCATCCGCGGCCGGTGCACTGAGCCGAAGCCAGGGCAAGAACCACAAATTCAGGCCACGATTGCGCGGCATGATGGGAGCAGGCACTCACCATGAAGCCGCCCTTGTGATAGGGCTCGGCGTGGAGATTGCTGACTTCAAGACCTGCTTGCTCAAACATCCGCGCCGCGACCTTGAGAGTCGCCTGCTGCGATGTGCAATTAGTGAACAAGCGCCAGTACAACTCCATGAGTCCACAATCTTCCAAAAGGCCCTCTGGGCGCGGTTGCGCTACTTATAGCAGAAGGCGCGCACGACCTTTCCCCTCTTGCCACCCGAGGTGCCTGCATCAAGGAACAGATGGTTGAAGAGCGCCCACGGTTTGAACAGTGAGCCCCCTGGCATGAATCCCGAAAAGATCACCTGGAGCTGGGGCCTGAGAATCGAGAAGCCCTTGATCGATCCTCTATGTTCCGGTCGCGCGCCCCCATCAAAGCGCCGGCTGCCCCTTCAACGCGCTTGAGCGCTTGAACCCCTGCGCAGCAGATACAGCGCCACCAGGAATGGCCACAGCGAGTTGATCGATGAAAACACGCGCTGGGTCAGCCCCCTGAACCCCTCCGGGTCCGCCCCCACCACGTTCAACCAGAGATAGACGATGCCCCCGATGCTCACCACAGCGGTCACGGCATACGCCCTTCGGTTGGCAGACCACGCGCTCAACTCGATGTGCGACATCGCCGGTGCAATGATGTTTGCGATACCGATGGTGTAGAAGCCATGCATCGGATGGCCCATGGGCCAGAGGCCGTTGGTCAGCATGGAGATGCCAAAGATCATCCAGCAGATCGCGCCCACGGCAATGCGGCGGCCGGACTCCCGCCATACCCCGATGGAGAACGCCACGAAGCCCACACCGGAGCCGATGGCGGCGATCCTGGCGCAGATGCTTGCAAGCGTTGGCGCCTGCAGCAGCTCGCTGGCGTGTTGTGCAAGCGGGTTGTAGCCCGGCGCAAACACGGCGGCAACGCTGATCCAGAACAGGAACCACGGAAGCGGGAGCAGACCCGCAGACAGAAGAAGTCGATTGCGGCGTAACACGTACAGTGATCCTTGTAGCGGCCTGCGCCATTGGGTGGAGTCCGTTCGAACGCCGCAGAACCTTCCTGCTGCGGGCAGGACAGTTCCTGGTGACTACAGCAGTAGTCAGACTCTGCGTGACGCCCCACGGGGTCAATAGGCAGAAAGTCACTCACGCATGGAGGCGAAATACGCGGCATCCATCAGCGACCGTCGGACCAATGCTGTCGCATTTGCCGCGCCCTACATCTCTGACGGAAGGTTCTGACGACTCCGTTCCAGAAGTCCCGCTGCGCCAAGCACGCCAAGGCTCTCGCCGCATCCGGGGCTATGCGACAATGCCAAAAGCGTCTCGGGTTTTGGCGGCATTGACCCCTACCCGTTGGCATTCCGAACAACAGCAGGTAATCGTTACTGCGCCACCGTGCATCGGTGGTCGGGACTCGAAAACCCGGATTGCTAGACGTAAGTTTGCGCTTGCCAGCCGGCACCACCGCGCGTGGTGCCGGCTGGCAATCCGTCTGCCGGCTATGGCGGGCGGGGCGTGGGGGCCTCGTGCCCGCCGGCTTTGTCTAGCAACCGGTTTTCGAGCCACGCTCTGCCCGCCACCTTTATCGGTGGCGGCTTCTGCCTGCTTGCACGGAGCCCGCCATGACCACGCCGCACTCCCCTCCCCCGCGCCCGATCCAGGAAGCGCCCTCGGCCGCCCCGGCCCTGGATCCCAACAGCCTCATCGCCATCCTGCACGCCATCGGCGCGGGCGCTGCGGCCGACGGCCAACCCTGGCCCGAGCAGCATCACCTGCGCAGCCGGCAGATGGCGTTGTCCGACGCCGACTGCGCACTCACTGGCCAGCGCATCGTGCAGGAGATCCTGCTGGCGGCCGAACGCACGCGCCAGAACGGTGAGCCTGAGCAGTACGTGGGCGACCGGGTGATGGAGGGGCTGGTGATGGCCGATCTGGCGCTTACTGCGTTCATCCACGAACGGGTACGGCCCAAGGACTGAGCGCGCTTGTGGCGCGTACGTTTCTGCCTGTGTCTGGGGTGACAAATGAAGAACCACGGCCTTGCCGCTGCGGCGGTGTGCGCCTCGATCATGGCGGCGGTGTAGATGGGGTGGCCCGAGCCTGCGGGCGATCAGGTGTGGGCCTACCAGAAGCTGCGGCCGGCCGATTACCGCCTGCTGCACAGTGATGCGCTCGGCTTTGTGACCGCGAAGGCCCACGAGGGCTTTGAACTGCACGCGCGCCATGCCGGGGCGACGTCCTTCGAGATCCGGTGCAAGGGCGTGCTGGTGATGGACGTGGAAAACGCACCCTCGCGCGTGCTGATCCGCATGCCTGCCGATGCACGGTGGCGGGCACCGGACATCGAGCGTCTGCGCATCAGCTTCGAGCGGTGGCTGGATCTGTACCAGAGCCAGGGGCGGTTGCTGGTGGAAAGTGCGGGGCCTTCGTGGGTTGAGGCACGGCTTGGGCGCCTTGACAGGTCGGTGCCTGATGACCAGCGCTGCGTGTTCAGGGACCCAGGCCACCCTCGGCTGGAATCTCCCTCGTCATTCCGCCTATCCAGCAGACCATTGCAGGCAGTGAAAGGAATGGCAGCATCATCCTCGGCATTGCTCCGAAATTCCAAAAGAGCCGCGTGAACCACGTGCCCTCGGCACCGTTTCGGCGCAACTTGTGGCTGCGCAGAAGCCCCGCTAGCATCGGCTCAACGGTTTTTCCCGTTCTGCCCACGCATCCATGATGGAAGCCCCCGTGACCGAATCGACCGCCACTGAAGTTTCAGCCGAAGCCGCATCTCACAAGGGCGAATTCTTCCTGATCGACGCAGGCTTGCTGAGCAACGGCGGGGTACCCGGTATAGAGATCGCCAACGAAGACAAGCTGATCGATCCGGGGATGAATGTCATCTCGCGTCCTGATGGAACGCCAGGCCAGTATCCGGAGCGCCCCCACCTGGTTCATGTGCCCGAGAAGGGCGCAATGCCACGCGATCTGGAAGAGCTCGCTGGCATCTGGATTGTGTCGGAACCGTTGAAGCAGCTGTTTGAGCAGATGGACCCCCAGGCGTTTGCCTTTGTGGCCTGCGACTTCAGCCTTGCCGACGGCAGCCCCGGGCCCCAGTACTACCTGGGCAATGTGCTGCGCAGGCTCGACGCCCTGGATGAAGCCTCGTCCCGCGTGAGAATCAAGCTCGACCACAATTATCAGACCGGCGAGGACGAGAAGCTTTACAGCCTCGTCGGCGGCGCCAGCCTGGTGTTCAAACAGGACGTTGTGGGTGATGCCCATATCTTCCGCCAGGATCGCATGGGCGCACCGCCCATCTGCGACCGCGCGATGTTTGATGCATTGAATGCCGCCAACTTCTCCGGCGTACGGCTGCGCGATGTAGCCGATCTCTAGGACGAGCTCCTTCAAACGGATTCTTGAATGAGGTGGTGCGCATGGCCGACACACCGGTTTTCCAGGGACACCATCTGATCGAACAGAATGCGTTCGAACAAAGCCAGCTGCTGAAGTCGCTTGCCAGGAGTGGTCATTTCACGCTCCACGGTTCCGACAACATCCTCAACCTGCCCGCGAACCCCGCGCTGGCAACCCGGTTGGGTATATCGCCGCACTCGGGCGGCCCGTTGAGTGCGTACTCGGATCAACTGAAGTTCGTTCTCGACGACCTCGCAGAAACCTACGACGGCCGAGCGCTGTTGGCGAAGGATTCTGCGCCGGATGTGCGCGCTGCCGCCGCCGAGCGTATGGGTGCCCGCATCCAGAACCTGGAGTTCACGCTTCGCGCCGGCATCCTCAACGGCGACCTGGTCACCAACACGCCGGAGAACATGACCCCGGCCGAAGCCAACGCCAGGATCCGCACCTTCTTCGCCGATCTGGACGGCTACCAGCGCACCCACGCCGCGCAGATTGCGGAACTGAAGACCCTCAACCCGACCGAGTTGCGCTGGCGCGGCGTCATCCACTCCGAAGCCAACGTGACGGCGGCGCTGGATGCCATCGACCAATCCGGCAACTCCACCCTGAGCGAGCGCTGGGGGGGCCGCACATCGTTGGGCACCGCAATCCAGGAGGCCAACCAGGGCGGCCGCCTGCCGCTGAGCGAGCACACCGCGGCCCGCGTGCGTACGGCGTTCAACCCGGAGATGCCACTGACCATCGTGCGCCCTGGCCCGACAACCACGGCTCCGGAACTGGCCGGCTCTGCTGGGCGCGCTGGCGCTGCGGAAGGCGCCGCCGAAGCTGCCGCCGCGCGCGGACAGATCACCGGCGCGCGCGTACTCGGGGCCGCGGGTGTTGCCGCACTGGCCGTGGACTTCGCCATCACCGGCCACCGCGTGGCCGAGTTGCACAGCGAGGGCAACAACGCCGGCGCAAAATCCGCGGCCACCCACTTCGTGGGGCGCACTGCAGGCGGCTTCGGTGGCGGCTTCCTGCTGGGCGCGGGGTACGGATTGTTCACCGGATCGTGGACCGGGCCAGGTGCGCTGGCTACCGGGCTGCTGGGCGGCGTGGCCGGTGGCTTCGGCGGTGAGTACTGGGCGCAGTACCAGGACAAGAAAGCCGTTTACACCCAGGTGGACCGCAGCGGCAACGAATGGAACCGCGATCCGGAAGATGCCAAGGGCACCTGGAGCCGCAGCGTGCGCACGCCGCAACCCGACGGAAGCTACCGCGAGACCACCATGGTCGCCGGTGGCCGGCTGCTGGATGAGCTGAACTACAAGGCCGCCAACGACTCATATTCACTGGGCATGGCCAACCTGCCCAAGCCGCAGAACCCCTTCAAGCTTGATGCAGGCGGCGAGAGCACGCCGCCGCGCGAGCCGTTTGAAACCAACCGCCACTACGTGCGCAATCCGCACAACGGCGAATGGAACCTCTCCATCCACTCGATGATTGATGGACGCGTCCCTTTTGACTACAGCGTGCCTGTCAGCCCGGAAAAGTCGGGCCAACTGGAACGGGAATCGCAGCGCATCATTGCCCAGAACGCCTTGAACACGCCGGAGGCGCTTGCCGCCCGTTACCAGGTGGCGTTCAACCAGTACAACTGGCACGAGTTCGCCACCATTGAGCCGGTACCGGAGGTGATCACCAACGCGCTGACCCAGACGCAGCCCCTGCGCGCTTCCAACGGCGAGAAGTACACGCAGGACCCCAACGGGCAGTGGCAAACGCCGGGTTGGCTGTATGGCACCAACCCGGCCGAGGGCAGCATCGTCGAGGAGCTCAATCGTACGCGCCAGAGCCAGCAGGCCGGCGTACAGGAGCTGACGTCCATGGCCGACATCGCCCGGGCCAACCCCACGCCAACCGAATACGGCCTGCGCAGTCAGGTGGTGGACGCCTACCGTAGTGCCGGCATTGTGCGCAGTGCCGAAGAGATTGATGACGCCGTAGCCGCCGTTGCCCAGGATCACGCACGCGCCGTGCCCGACCTCGGTACGTTCATGCTGCAGGTACAGAAGGATGGCTCGCTGGCCACACTGGCCGGGAAAGATGACGAGCGCATGCAGATCGTCTGCGTCACCACGCCACAGGAGATTGCCCAGGCACACGTGCAGCGCTCGACCGCGGAGCAGCAGCCCGCGGATGCCTTGCCGCGCGCGCCAACTTCACCTGAGCCCGCACCGAATGCATCGCCGCCACACACTTCCAGGCCTGCCACGCAGCACGACGCTGACGTAGACCGGCGCCACGGCACGGCCCTGCGCCCAGATGGCAGCGGGCTGTTGGAACAGCTGCGCTCGTCGGTAGCCATGCTGGATGAGAAGAACAACAAGCCGTGGGACCAGAACAGCGACCGCCTGCTGGCCAGCGCGTACCGGCTTGCAGCAGAAGCCGGGTTCAAGCCCAGCGACAAAGTTGACATGGCACTGAACGAAGCCACCGAAGCCCATGCTGCGGGCTCCACGCTGTTCGTGACGCGCTCAGGACCGGGCGCGTCATCGGACCCCGCCGCCAACCGGGTGCAGATGCCAACACAGGAGGCCCTGGCGGTCGCACCGGAGCAGCAGTATGCAGCGGCCAACCGGAGCCTCGGCGCTCAGGATCGGGAGCAGTCGCAGCAGCTGGCACAAGCGCAGGAACGGCAGCAGGAAGAGAGCCGGCAGGGGCCGCGGTTGGGTTGATGGCAACGTGACGCTTGGGTTCTTCATGAGAACGCCAGGGTTCCTGCCTGGACGGAATCAGGCGAATGCTCCCTCCGAACATCTCAAGCCTTCCGGGCGTTAGCCCGCACTCCCGAGCGTGCCCATTGCTGGGAGTGTCACGGCACTACCGCTCTGATCTGCGAGGTCATACACCACCAATGCCTCGTCTCCAGTTCCGGCGCGGCACTTCAGCGCCCCCCTGTTGTCCCAGGCGGCGGACCCTCCCGTCATCTCGAATCCATCGGCATGGCCCACGCCGTTGCATACCAACACGTTCATCCCAAGCTCCCGCGCGACTGTTGCGTAGTGGCGGTGAGCCCGCTCCATACCGATCATGTTCTTTGCAACACTGGCAACGTATACCGTCGCTCCCGCGTCCTTGGCCCGCAATGCACTTTCCATCTGTAGCGACTCGAAGCAGATGGCGGGGACAAGAATTTCCTCTCCAAGGGTTACTGACAGGGACGTGGTTCCTGCCTTGAAATAAGGCAGTTCGTCGGCATGCAGCATCTGCTTGGTGTAGACAGCCGGTGCCTGACCGCTGCGGAAGACGAACATGCCGATCTCCGGCCCGTCGTTGCCGCGATACGGCCCGCCGACTGCGACCAGAATCTGGTGCCGATCGCTCAGAGACTGGAATACCTCCAGATGCGCGTCATCTGGGGTCATTGCCAGCTGTTCGGCCAACCGTGGCTCATAGCCGGTCAGCGACATCTCCGGAAAGAAGACCGCCGCACCGCCACACGAGACGGCCCGTTCAATGAAGTGCACGTGCCGTTCGATATTGCCATCGATGTCGCCAGGGGCTGATCGCATCTGTGCTGCAACAATCTTCATTCCATCCTCTCTACTCAGACGCAGGCCGAAGCAAGAACCGCCTCGTACGCTGATTATGCAACCGCCGGTTGAGTGCATCCATCGGGGATCGAGGGGCGATCTTGACGCTTCAGCGAGGCGACTCCTGATGCGCAGCGATGGCTATTCAGGGCGAAGGATCGCCCTTGACCGGAATCCCCCTAGCCGTTTCACCCGCAATGCCCGATGGCGCCGTGCCGAATGCCTGCCGCACCATCAAACATCCATCCGCAGGAAACCACACATGAGCCTGGCGCTGGTTGACAGCCGTGCCCGCGCCGGGGTCGATGCCCCACTGGTGCGGGTGGAAGTGCATCTCTCTGGCGGCCTGCCTGTCACGCAGATCGTGTTGCCGCCCGTGGAGCACGTGGACACACCACTCCTGCCACGGCCCTACTTGGCCGGGTCGCATGCGCAAGCGCCTGCTCCGCATGCCCTGCAGGCTTGCCTGGCAACGCCTGCTACTGCCACACGCGAGCGGTTCAAAGTACAGCGTGCCGTGCTGCTGAAAACCCGCAAGAAGCTGAAGCGCCGAATATGGCCATGCGCAAATTCGAAGGGCGCAGAGTAGGCAAAGATTGCTCCTTCATCCTGCCTGCGGAAGCCGACGCACGACCTTCCGTCAGAACGGAGATCGCGCGCCAGGAGTCCCTCATCAGCTACGGGTCATGAGTGGGCAGCCAAGCTCCGTCGCGTCGCCAGAAAGAAATCCACGTGCCCAGAATTTCATCTTTGCGGGGTCCAAGGCCACCGTCCCGTCTTCCGCCAGCGCCCCCACCACGTTCCCTGCGCTTGCTAACGCGACGGTACACTTCCCTATGCGACCATCGGCTCTGATCAGCATATGGTTGGGCTTGGCCGCATAGCAGACATGACTGACCCGCAGTCCCGACACGCTCATGGCCTGGAGTTCCGCATTTGAATCCGAGAGCCCCGAGATTGATACTTGGCTTTCGAACTCCGTCTCGACCCCGTTCTCGACTCTGAACCCTTCGCTCTCAAAGTCGGCTTGAAGTTCCCTCGAAATCCTCACCGCCTCGGCATGGCTGATCAACTTCAACGATTGCCCTTGCCCGCCCAGGTTCGAGATGTCGCGCAGATAGATCGTGAATCTCTCATCACCGCCGAAATCGCTGCAAAGCCGACTCGACAGGTCCCGAAGACTCTCTTCATTTCCCGGCATGATGTGTACACGCAACATCACCGTGAAAATCAGCGCAGACTCCCTCATTGCGAGCAGGTTCTCATAGATTCGTTGAAACGTTCCTGCTCCCGATGCGTATCGGCGAGTCACGTCGTGGGCAGATGCGTCTCCATCAAGCGAAATCTGGAAGAAGTTCACACCCAGGCCTACAAGCTCATTGAAGAGTTCAGGTGTCAGCTCATACCCATTCGTCGTCATGCTGCAATCGAGCAGATCCAGAGCCCCCGACAAGTAATGGGCATGAAATGCCCTTGAAAGCTCCAGAACCACCATCTTTGCAAGAAGTGGCTCACCCCCGAACCACTCGACACGGAGTTCCTTCAATCCGTGCTCCTCCACCCGCCGCTGAACAAGTGCCTTGATCCCCTTGATCGTTGGGGCCCTCATGCGACCGATCTCGAAATCCTCATAACAGTACACACATCGGAAGTTGCATTTCTCGGTTGGCATGATCGTAAGCTCCAACCGCTTGTTCAATCGTTCCTGAAACGTCTCCATTCATTCCTCCTCCGTTGATCAACCCAGCCTTATCACACGTACATCCTCAGGCAAGGCACGAACCCGGTGCGTGACAATGACACGGGTCATTTTCAGCGCCAGGAGCGTGACCAGAATCTGCTGCTCCGCGTCATAATCAAGCTGACTCAGCGTTTCATCCAGAACAAGAATTTTGGGGGCGCGATAGAGCGCGCGTGCGAGCAGAAGCCGCTTCTGCTGGCCACCGGACAATAGGCGCCCCTCATCCCCCACCTGCGTACCGAGCGACATTGGCTGCTCCGACACAAAGGCGTCCAGACCTGCGGCGCGCAGGCAGCTCCAGGCTTCATCCACATCCGCAACTTCACCCAGCGTTACATTATCCAGGACGGTTCCGGAAAGCAGCGCGTCCTGCTGAAGCACTGTTCCGATATGGCTACGCAGATTGGCAATCTGGCCACGCTCCACACCGCGACCATCGATCTCCATTACGCCCTCGGTTGGCGGGATCAATCCGGTAAGAATTCTTAACAGCGTTGATTTACCTACGCCCGACGGACCAACAATTGCCACCATCTCTCCGGCCTCAATACTCACATTCAAGCCTCTGATCACCCAAGGGTCATCACTCGAGTAGCGGAAGCCGACGTCCCGACACCTAATCGAAAGCGAATCCCGATGACTTCCCGCCACCTCCCATGGCGTGCGCTCCTCCTCAGCCTCGGAAAGAACTTCCGAAATTCTCTGCAAGTGCGCTCGGGCCATCCGTATGTCCATGACCTTGGGTACGATTGAACTCGCACGCTGGCCCAGCATCTCCACATAGATCGCCACCGCTACCAGAGCACCGATCGACATCGAACCTTCTTGCACAGCAAGAGCGCCCATGTAGACGACTGCAATCCTCGTCAAGCCGAGAATAAGATCACTCGCGCAGCTGGAGGCAATGGATATCCGTTGAAGCGTGGTACTCGCATTGATCAATCCAACATTGCTTTCACGGAATCGCATCTCCCTCACGCGCTCCGCACCGTTGGCCTTGACTGTCTGAGCGGCGCGCACGGTCTCTATTACTTCTCGATCCTGCGAAGAAAGCCGGCTTGCAAGAACATTGCAGGCAACGCCCGCATCGTCCGACATGAATACGCGCGCCAGGACGCAGGCAATCACTCCCGTTACGGCCAGCGCCGCAAGCAGCGAGCTATGAAACCAACACGCCACCAGAAGAATGAGCAGCGCAATTGAGTCAACCGTGCACTCAACGATCTTGGAGGACGCGATCTCTTGCACCTCGTGCACGGAACTCAGTCGGGATATAACATCAGCGGGATGCCTACGCAGGAAGTACGCTGGAGGAAGACTCAGGATCTTCCCGAAGACTTTCGTCGAAAGCGCACCGATGATGTTAGCTCCGAGCTTCACGGTCAGCATGGAACGGGACGCCACTGCCAAGACCCTGGCAGCGGCGATGGCGACGAAGATCACCAATAGGCGCTCTGGATTGAAGGCCGCATCAGCAATCTGCAGGCCATCGATGATGGTCTGGAGATAGAGGGGCGATACAACCAAGAGGATCTCTGCCGCAATGGCCAGCAGCACTATTGGAAGATACCTGTGCTTCTGCTGATGCACTTCTGACGCCAATGTCTGCCAAGGACCGGTCTCGACAGCGAACTCCTCGCACTGTCTTCTTCCGCCGGTGAACATGAGCAGCGCCCCCGAGAATCGCCTCTCCAGTTCGGCAAAAGACACTGCAATCTCACCAGCTGCAGGGTCGAGCAACCTGAAGCGATCCGGGCTCACTCTTTGCATGACGACGAAGTGCCCACCATCGACCAGCAGGATGCACTCCGACTCGATGCATCGAAGCGCTGTTGCCCGTCCCGCAAACACGCGGTGCTGCAGACCGAGCTCGCACGCAATCTGCGAGATTCGCCCTACTGTCGTACCACGGAGGGAAACCATGTATCGGCGCCTCAGCCACCGAAGGTTTATCCGCTTGTCATATCTGGATGCGACCATTGCCAGACAGGCCAGGCCACACTCAGTCGACTCCGACTGGAGAACCACGCCGACCCTTCTTCGTTTCCATCGCTTCCAGAAAGTCAACATTCTCTGTCCCTACCGATGCTGATCTCAGCGCAACCGGAAGGCCAACGCCGGTTCCACTTTGGCCGCGCTGAACGCCGGGATGATTGCGGCCACCGAGCAGCCAAAGAACGTCACGCCCGCACCTGCCACCATGGCCAGCCCATTTACCGGAACAAGTTCCACTTGGCGCCCCAGGAGTACATTCATAAGTATCGCCAGCCCCATCCCGGCCAGCACGCCGATACTCGATATCAGTGCACTCTCGGTTGCGAAGAGGACAACTACATCACGCCGCGACGCACCAAGCGCGCGACGGATCGCCGTGGACCAGCGCCTGCGGGAGACCCAGAAATGAGTCAAACCAAATACACCCAGCGCCGACGATACTGTCACGATTGTCGCGACGAGCAGGAGCATCTGTGATCTCGCCACATCCTTACTGAAATTTCTCACTCTCAGTTCGGCCACTGTGCGAACTGGCTCCTGCACAAACCCCGGCATCGAAAGAGAGAGCGCGGTGAGTAGCCCTTGCTTCCCTCGATGATCAAAGGAGGAACTTCGCCGGGCAACATACAGGCCGCCGATGCTCTCACTTTCAATTTTCACTTCCGCAATCACGGCATCGCTGTCGCTTGGGGAGCGCGTGGATGCACTTCTGAAGTCGGCGACAACTCCTACGATTCTCAGAGCTATCGGGTAGCTACCCCATACCTCGGCATGAATGATCCGCCCGAGGGGATTGCCTGCGGGAAATAGACGTTTGGATAGGCTGCTGGTTACCACAGCCGGAACGTGCAGCGATCCGCCGGCCTGCAGTGCGTCTTCCACCGCAGGCGCTCGGAGCGTTCTGAGACCAACACCTTGAAGAACTGAGACACCCAATGTGTCGGAAAGACTCTCACTTCCAAAGTAGATATAGGGTCTGGCCGCCGATAGCTCCCTGGAGGGCTCCAGGTAGACGTCCCCCCGCTCCACTGCAAATGGCGCTGGACCGATCGCCGCCATGGTTATCCCTGGCACTGCGCGCATCGCGCGCAAACCGGCAGCCGAGCTGGCCGCAGCCTCCTCCAGACCGATGATTCCGATATTCTGGACAACAGCGATATGGCTCTCGCTGAGACCTGAATGCGCCCTGCTTCGCTGTGACGCATCCAGAACTACAGTGAACAGATTGCACAGTACCGCCATGGCGATGGCAACCTGGACGATCAGCAATGCGGCTATGGCGGCGTGCTTTGGTAGCGATCTGATTGTCATTGATGCCGAACTGATGAACATCATCGCGCCTCTCCAGTGAGAAGGGATGCTGGCAGGCGACTGGTCCTCCAAACAGGCACTGCGGCCGACAACATCGCAGAGAACAACGCAATGACCGGACAAAGCAGAAGAAGCCATACGGGAAGTGAGAGATGCGCCGTATGCTCTGGCGCAAGCTCTTTGACAACATGGAATCCAACCAGTACCAAGGGAACGGACAGGGCGCCGCCCAAGGTTCCCAGCATGGTCGATTGCAGTGCGAACTGCATGGCCACGTCCCGCCGCGTTGCTCCCAATGATCTTCGAATGCCAGTTTCCCTGGCGTTGTCAACGAACCCAGCAAGGAACAACCCGGAAGCATTCACCAGGCAGATGATCAGTATGCCTATCGCAAACCATAGTTGCGTATGGACATCCTCCGGAACGACGTCATTGATCTCCAGCCACTCCAACAACGACGTCACATTGGGATAGGCGTGAGTCGACCTGCCGCCTTCAATCTGTTCTTCCGCATAGTTCTTCAGCGCGACCCGGAATGCATCAAGCGTGGAGGCACTTTCCAATCGGACCCAGAACTGAAGCCATGCGCAGGAGGGGTGGTTCGGGTCGTCAAGAACACCTTGCCAACAGGTCATCCCTCCCATTCCATAGTCAGTCGGAAGCGAAATCCACGATGACAGCGGAATGTACAGTTGCTCGTTATCCGTATATGCGCCCCCACGAAGGTCATGGAATCGCGGTGCAGGATTCCAGTCCTCGACTACCCCTATGATCACGAATGACCTTGTGGCGAGTTCCAGTTCCTTGCCGAGCGCCGATTCCGTTCCGAAGAGCTCCCTGGAAAGGGAGCGGGAAATAACGGCCACCCGACTGCCGGCGTCATCATCCTCCCTTCGCCAGAAGTTCCCCGAGATCAGGTTAAGATCGAATACTGACTGCGCGCCATAGGTGAATCCCCTTACTGGTAGCATGCCCGCTCGACGCTCTGAACCGTAGGGTCTGTAGGGCAACCAGGATGATGAGGTCGCTGCGCTCGGCACTCCAGTACGATCCGAGAGCGCTTTCACGTCGTGTAGCGCCATTGTGGGAAGCCGTCTATTGTCAGACTCCCGGGATGAGCCATCCCTAAGATCAAGCTCTACGTGATAAAGCGTTCGGCTGACGGCTGGTGCAGGATCAGCACTCAGTCCAATCCTGACCATCAGCATTGTCGCAAACGCGCTGATGCCGATTGCCAGCGAAGCGACAATCAACAGACTGAGAAGCCATGACCTTCCGATTCCCAACAACGCGAGCTGAAGCGCGTAGCGCATCAATGCATCTCCCCGATTACATGCAGCACGTGCGCCGCCGGATCGGCGGCGCACTCCCATCAGCGATCAGGATGCTTTACACGCGCAACCGGAAACGCAGTTTCCGCTGTTGACTTTGCAGACTGCTCCGGACGCTTGGACGCCGCCGGCTCCGAGCAATTCAATGGCACGTGGATCACGCACTTCGCAAAGGCCGTTCTCGTCGTAGACGAATGGATAGCAATCTTTGCCACGCTCTTTCAGCTCGTTCATGTCATCTCCATGGTGCTGTCATTGTCCACATCGGATTCTCTGGTCCGAGGGGATCTGCCGGAGCTCGGCAAATTCGATGTTTCCGTTCGCGGGTGATCTGGCTTCGTTTCTTTCACTGTCTACGGCAGGCATCCAATAGGTTTCCTCTATCTGAGAGGAACGTGGCAATGCTTCCTTGGCCAATCCTTTGAAATGGTTGGGATTAAGTTCGACGGCGGCGCGTGTGACTTGGTGTCGTGGCCGTCGGAGGCAGAAGAAAAGTGTGTCCGAACACGTCATATCGCGGACGTGATCACTCAATACGGCCCTGCCGCGTTTGAAATGAATGCCGTAGCTCTTCGCCAATCACCGTTTCTCCAGCGCTGGTAGCTATCACGGATCCTGTCGCGTCGCATACCAGCAGTTCTAAGAGGAAGCGGAACTGGGGGGAACACTCATGGCCAGTCGAACGGGGCCGGAGTTGGTCGGAATGTTCTTAGCCACCTCAACACCAAATCCCGATAGTCCGCTGCAGGTCGCGTAACGCACCATCGAGCGCCCTTCTGCAGGAATCCACACATGAGCCTGGCGCTGGTCCATAGCCGTGCCCGCGCCGGGGTCGATGCCCCGCTGGTGCGGGTGGAAGTGCATCTCTCTGGCGGCCTGCCTGTCACCCAGATCGTTGGCCTGGCCGAAACCAGCGTGCGCGAATCCCGCGAGCGTGTGCGAGCCGCCCTGCTCTGCGCTCGCTTCGACTTTCCACAGCGGCGCATCACCCTGAATCTGGCGCCCGCCGATCTGCCAAAGGAAGGCGGGCGCTACGACCTGGCCATTGCGCTGGGCATTCTTGCGGCCAGCGGCCAGGTCGATCCGCAGTCGCTGCTTCAATACGAGTTTCTGGGCGAGCTGGGGCTGACCGGCGAGCTGCGGCCGGTGGCCGGTGCACTACCGGCCGCGATTGCCGCCGCTGAAGCCGGGCGCATCCTGGTGGTGCCGCCCGGCAATGCGGCGGAGGCCGCACTGGCCGAGCACGCCGATGTGCGTGTGGCGCGCACGCTGCTGGAGTGCTGCGCCGGGCTGGGCAATCCGCGCCTGTTGCCGCCCGTGGAGCGCGTGGACACGACACCGTTGCCACTGCCCGATCTGGCCGACGTGCGCGGGCAGGCGCACGCACGACGCGCGTTGGAAGTGGCCGCAGCGGGTGGGCACCATCTGTTGTTGATCGGCAGTCCTGGCTGCGGCAAGACACTGCTGGCCTCGCGCCTGCCCAGCCTGTTGCCGGATACCGAAGAGACTGAGGCGCTGCAGCTGGCCGCGATTGCATCGGTGAGTGGCGAAGGACTGGACCCACGACGGTGGCGGCAGCGGCCCTTTCGGGCACCGCATCACAGTGCCAGTGCGGCGGCGCTGGTGGGTGGGGGCAACCCGCCCTGCCCCGGTGAGATATCACTGGCCCACCATGGAGTCCTCTTCCTTGACGAGCTTCCAGAGTGGAACCGCAGCGCACTGGAAACCCTGCGCGAGCCACTCGAGTCCGGCCACATCCGCATCGCCCGCGCGGCACGCAGCGTGCAGTACCCCGCGCGGTTCCAACTGGTGGCCGCGATGAATCCCTGCCCGTGCGGCTGGGCCGGTGACCGCAGCAACCGCTGCCTGTGCAGCGACGAACGGATCAATCGCTACCGCGCGCGGGTGTCCGGTCCGTTGCTGGACCGCATCGATCTGCATATCGGCGTGACGCGGATGGACGCGGTGGAGCTGCGGGAGAGCACGCCGCTGGGTGAGCCCAGTGCTGCGGTGCGTGCACGGGTGGAGGCCGCCCATGCCCGGCAGCAGGCGCGTGGCGCGCTCAATGCGCATCTGCCGCCAGCGGCGCTGCGTGCGTGCACCAAGCTGAGCGAGGCCGATCAGGATCTGCTGGAGCAGGCGATTGAACGCCTCCAACTTTCCGCGCGAGCCATGCACCGGATTCTGCGGGTCGCGCGCACGATTGCGGATCTGGCGGGTTGCGAGGTGATCCAAACGGCCCATCTGGCTGAGGCCATTGGCTACCGGCAGCTGGACCGGGGAAAGCCCTAGAAGCACCGTCCCGAGTGGTCGTTGGTAGAGTCGACTGTTAGTCGACTCGCGCGCGAAGCGCGGCATCTTGGTGGGCCGACGCGAAGAGCAGTCGACTAACAGTCGACTCTACCAGGAGCGGGTCATGGCGACGGATGGTGCGATGGTGCCGGAGCGGGTCATGGCCGCCTGGCGGCGCTAATGCCGCCCCCGCCATCACGCCGCGGAATCCACCCGCCCCCGCTTCGCCAGCAGCGCCACCCGACGGCTGACCAGCGCGTGCAGCTCCGCCAGCTCCGACGCCCGGTCAGCCGTCATGTTCCCGCCAAACAGCACCCGCGACAACGCCGCCTCGTCGCTGTCGTCCGGGTGCTGCCACCGGTCCCGGTACACCTTCTGGCACACCAGCCAGGCCAGCCGCAGCCCCCCACCGGGCAACGGACGGACCACGCGCTCGTAGACGTGCCAGAACTGGTACTCGGCCTGCAGGTCGATCACAGGCGCCACGGACAGCGCCTGCCGGGGCCGTTCTGGGCCCCGGATGCCGAACAACGGGGTTCGCGGGTTGTACTGAGCCATGCCGACAGCATGACCCAGCAACATTGTGGGAACCTTGCGTCGTTGCCGGAAAATCGCTGCCGGCCGCGCAAAGCTGGGTCTGGGGTCAGAGCCCTTTGCTGCGCAAAGGGATCTGACCCCGATCACGGGATGGCTGCGGGGTCGGATCCCTTTGCGCAGCAAAGGGCTCTGACCCCGGCCTTCGTTGCCTCAGAACGTCATCAAGGTACTGAACATCAGTTGCCGTGGCGCGCTGCGCTGCAGGGTCTGGTAATCCCCCGAGAACGACGAGCCGGCGATGGTGGCGGTGCCGATGTTGTGGCGGTTGAACAGGTTGCTCACGTCCAGCCGCAGCTCCAGGCCGGGCACCGCGCTGTCCGCACCGAAGCGGTAGGCGGCATAGGTGTTGACCTGCCAGAAGGTCGGCACGCGGATGTCGTTCTCGTAGGTGAAGGGCTGGCGCAGGTACGAGGTGCTGGTGGCACCAAAGCGCCAGTCACCAAAGTGCGCGGACAGGTCGCTGACCAGCGAGATCTGCGGGTAGCCCGGCTGGGCGTTGCCCTTGATCGGGTAGACCGTGTCGCCCACCACGAAATCGCTGTCGTAGTACGAACGGGCCACGGCCACGCCCTGGTAGAACTGCAGGTGGTCGCTCAGGTCGGCGGTGATGCCGAGGTCGGCACCGATCACGTGCATCTTCGGCATCAACCGCACGGTATTGATCTGTGCGAACTGGGTGCCGATGGCAGCCGACAGCAGTCGGTTGCGGATGTCGTTGTAGAACACATCGCCGGTGATCGTCAGCCGATCGAAGCGATGCGACGCGCCCACGGTGAGGTTCCAGTTCTTCTCCGGGCGCAGCGTGCCCGCCACGCGGTCGAACTCTTCCTGGTCGGTGATGGTCCATGCCGAGGCGGTGTAGCCGATGTTGCCGCGCTGGGCAACGCGATAGCCGTTCATGGTGTTGGCCAGGTCGATGAAGGCATCGGTGGATTCAGTCGGGCTCCAGAACAGCGAGACATGCGGCAGGAAGTTGCTTTTCGCGCGCAGCGTGCCGTTCACCGGCCGGTCCTTGGCATCACCGAGGCCACCGCCGCTGGTGCGGAAGTCCACAGCCTTGAAACCAACGCCCAGCTTCAGCGTGTCGTTCAGCACGATGTCGTCCTGCAGGTAGAACTGGCGCGAGCGGGTCACCCAGCTCGACGCGTTGTCGGTCTTGAACGCCGGACCATACACATCGAACGGACCGGTGGCCTTCAGCGGCGGGCCCTCGCCCAGCAGCGGCTGCTGGTACCACTCGGTCTTGGCTGCGGCCTTGCTTTTCTCCTGCCAGAAGCCGGCGGTGAAGGTGTGTGCGCCCGCCTCGAACTGCAGGTTGAGCATGCCGCCCAGCCGGTTGAGGCGCGGCGTCTGCACCTGTTCGGAGAATGGCGCGCCGTTGGGCGACGGTACGGTCGGGTCGGTCAGCGTGGCCTGCGTATGGCTGTTGGCGTTGTACAGCTGCACGTTGCCGTTCAGCGCCGGACTGATCTGGAAACGATGGTTGATCGAGGACACGCGGTCGCGGGTGGTCTGGCCGGTGTCGTAGGGAATCAGTTCGGACAACTCACCGCAGGTGTAGGCGCCGCAGGACTTGTCCGCATTCTCCGGCGAGGCCACGTACCAGGCCCACGCATAGTCTGGATAGAAGATGTCGGCCTTCCAGCCCAGCTTGCGGATCATGTCGAAGGAGATGTTGTTGTAGCCCCAGACCTTTGCCTTGCTGTCAGAGAGAAACACAGTGAAATCGCCCCAGGCCACATCCTGCTGCAACTTCAGATCGCCGCGCAGAAAGTGTTGGGTGCCGCCACCCTGGTACTTGTCGGCGGACACGCGCTGCAGGTCGACCAGCACTTTCGGGCCATGCTCGCCGAGCTGGCCGCTCTGCCCGGATACGGTGGTGACCAGCGTGTTGTTGCTGCCCACGCCCTGCTTCACGCGCAGGCTGGGCGTGTCCTGCAGCTCGCGCAGGCGGTATTCCAGGCTGCCGCCGTTGACGCTGCTGGAGAACACGCTGACCGGTGCGCCACCGGGGCTGACCGTGATCGCGCCGATGCCATCGGGCACGCCCACGTTCACCACGCTGGTGCCGGTGAGCGAGAGGAAGCCGTTGTCGTTCAGCGGCACGCCTTCGAAGGTGATGCCCATTTCATTCATGCGGAAGCCGCGCACGAACAGGCTGGTGGCCGAGATATCCAGGCCCAGCCCGTCGGTGGCGGTGTAGCTGGCACCGGGCACCTGCTTGAGCATGGCCAGGCCGTTGTTGCCGGTGACCATCGCATCAAGGTCTTCGGCCTTGATGATGTAACGGTTGGGGCCGACCACCTGGGTCGGTGCCACGGCAGCGCCGCGCGGTGTGGCGATCACCTGCAGGGCGTTGAGCGTGGTGGGCGTGTCGTGCGCGGCATCGTGCGTTTCTGCAGCGTACGCAGGTGCGGTGATGGCAGCGATGATGGCCAGGGCGAGGCGCGTCGTGGGTGGGGTGTTCATGGCAGTAGATCCAGGGTGCAGGGAGAGAGCGGCGCAGGCGCACGCCCAGCGCGTTGCAGCACCGGTGTCGGCGCCCTGGCTGGCGGTGCGATTGCGTTGAGGGAGCGACGGCGCGGTGCGTGCCGGTCAGTGGCAGAGGAAGACGATCATCTGCCGTGGGATTCGGTGGGGTGATTTCGACGTGCTGAATTCTTGCATCGCACTGCCGCATTCGCCATTGCGCGGTGGTACAGCGCCGATGGCGGAAGGGATGGGTGGGCTATACGTGGGTATAGCCCCTGGGTCGGCGCTTGCCGTTTGTGTGTGCCAACCAAGGTTGGCACCTACCGGGGCAGCTGAGGTTGGCAGCTACCAGAGCAGAGGGACGCGCGGCTACTGCAGGACGAAACGCTCGATCGCGTGCGCCACGCCGTCATCAGCATTGCTGCTGGTCTCAAACCGCGCCACCGCCTTCACCGCGTCGATGGCATTGCCCATCGCCACGCTGGTGCCGGCGTACTGCAGCATGGTCAGGTCGTTCTCCTGGTCACCGATGGCCATCACGTTGGCACGGTCGATGCCCAGGTGCTCGGCCAGCTTCTGCAGGCTCGGGCCCTTGCCGGCGCGGTGGTCGAACACTTCCAGGAAGAACGGCGCGCTCTTCAGTACCGCGAAGCGCTCGGTCAGGTCGGTGGGCAGGCGCGCGATGGCGGCATCCAGCACGTCGGGTTCGTCGATCATCATCAGCTTGATGAAGGACATGGACGGGTCCATGTCGACCACGCGGCGATACGACAGCGGCATCCGCGAAAGATGCGAGTCGGCCACGGTGTAGTAGCTGATGTCCTGGTTGGGCGTGTACATGCGCTGGCTGTCCAGCGCCTGGAAGTGCACGCCCAGGTCGCGGGCCACCTGCTCGCAGAACAGGAAGTCGTCGAAGCTGAGCGGATAATCGACCACGGTTTCGCGCGTGCCGATGCGCTGCACCAGGCCGCCATTGCAGGCGATGCAGTAGTCGTCGTTGCCGGTGATGCCGAGCTCGTGCAGGTACGGCGCCAGGCCCGGAACCGGGCGGCCACTGGTCAGCACGATGTGCACGCCCAGTGCGCGCGCCTGCGCGATCGCCCGCTTGGCCCGGGCGGTGAGCGTGTGGGTGGGGTCCAGCAGGGTGCCATCCATGTCGATAGCGACCAGTTCGATGGTCG
This sequence comes from Stenotrophomonas sp. I18B00994, assembly GCF_014145825.1. Lineage (NCBI taxonomy): Bacteria > Pseudomonadati > Pseudomonadota > Gammaproteobacteria > Lysobacterales > Lysobacteraceae > Stenotrophomonas > Stenotrophomonas sp. I18B00994. The sequence continues at coordinate 80,051 of NZ_JACIUW010000003.1, forward strand.
ATTGCCTGCGGCCCATGTCCATTGCGTTCAACTCGTGCGGGGCACGCCAGTTTAACCCCTCATGCCCGGTTCACCTCTTTGACTACGTTGGCCGGGATACTGCAGAGGCCTGTGCGTCCCCCACCGCAGGACGGCCCGCTGACCGCCCTTCCCTGGAGAACCTTGCGACGCATGACCTACCGTGCCCCCGAAACCAATGACAGCGCGCCCCTGGCCCAGCAGATCGAGCAGATGATCGACGAGCTGCCCGGCGACCAGGTGAGCGTCGGCACCCTGCTCAGCGCGCTGGGCGATGAGGGCCTGCTGCTGATCGTGATCCTGCTCTCGGCCATCTTCATCATTCCGGTGTCGATTCCCGGGCTGAGTACGGTGTTTGGCGCCTCGATCCTGCTGATCGGCCTGAGCCGGGTGCGCAACCGCCCGCTGTGGGTGCCACAGAAGCTGGCCCGCCGCGAGATCGCCACCGACAAGCTGAAGACCAACCTCGGCCGTGCGCTGAAATGGGTGCACCGCATGGAGCGGCTGTCGCGGCCGATGCGGCTGGCGGTGATGGTGCGCTCGAAGAAGATGATGCGCCTGAACAACCTGATGCTGGTGTTCGCGACCCTGCTGTTGATGGCGCCGGCCGGGCCGATTCCCTTCAGCAACACGCTGCCCGCATTGGCGCTGATGTCCTTCGCCATCGGCTTCATCCAGCGCGACGGCGCAGCGGTAGCGGCCGGTTATGGCTTCGTGGTGGCCACGGTGGTGTATTTCGGCGTACTGCTGGGTGGCGTGGGGTTTGCTGCCGAGTCGGTGTTCAGCGGGTTCCGGGCACGCTGAACCCGGTGGCAGAACCGGCAGGGCGGAGTCGACAGGGTAGTGTCGACTGCCCTTCGCTGCTTACCGGGGAAGCACGCGCTGCGCGCTCGAGTCGACTGACAGTCGACTCTACCGGATGTTCTTCGGCCATGGCTCGACGCTACACAGCTACTTGGCCGACACCCGCCACACCACGTCGCCCACGTCATCAGCCACCAGCAGCGCGCCTTCGGCATCCATCGCCATGCCCACCGGTGCGCCCATCAGGGTCTTCTCGTCCTTCGAGGTGAAGCCGCTGACCACGGTCTGCGGGCGCCCGGTCGGCTTGCCGTCCTTGAACGGTACATACACCACTTCGTAGCCGCTCAGCGGTGAACGGTCCCAGCTGCCGTGCTCGCCGATGAAGGCACCGCCGTGATACTGCGTCGGCAGCGCCTGGCCGGTGTAGAACAGCAGCCCCAGCGGCGCCACGTGCGAGCCGATGGCGTAATCCGGCACGATTGACTTGGCCACCAGGTCCGGCCGCTGCGGCTGCACGCGTTCGTCCACGTGCTGCCCGTAGTAGCTGTAGGGCCAGCCGTAGAAGCCATCTTCCTTCACCGAGGTGAGGTAGTCAGGCACCAGGTCGGCACCGATCTCATCGCGTTCGTTTGCCACCGCCCACAGCTTCCCGGTACTCGGCTCCCAGTCCAGCCCGGTCGGATTGCGGATGCCCGAGGCGTAGATGCGGCTGCCGCGGGTGGCCACGTCCACTTCCAGCACCACCGCACGGCGGTATTCGACGGCCAGGCCGTTCTCGGTGATGTTGCTGTTGGAGCCCACGCCCACATACAGCTTGCGGCCATCACGGCTGGCCAGCAGTTCCTTGGTCCAGTGGTGGTTGATGGTGCTGGGCAGGTCGGTGAACTCGCGGCCCTTGTCCGACATGCGGGTTTCGCCGGGCACGTAGTGGTACTGCATGATGTTGCCGGTGTTGGCCACGTACAGCGTGTCGCCGATCAGCTGGATGCCGAACGGCGAATGCAGGCCCTCGATGTAGACATGCTGGGTCCACGTGTTCGTTCCCGGCGTGCGGCGCAGCAGGGTGACCCGGTTCCCGCCCTTGCCGGCCTTGCCCGAGCGCGCTTTGACCTTGCCGGCAATCCACTGCTTGGGCGTGGTGACCGGTTCTTCGCCGGGGCCGTTGCCTTCCACCACCAGTACATCGCCATTGGGCAGGGACAGCAGGCGCCGCGGATGCTGCAGGTTGGCGGCGATGCGCTCGATCTTCAGGCCCTCGGCCACCGTGGGGGTCTGTCCATCAGCCCAGCCGACGCCCTTGGGCACCTGCATCGGCGGCATCAGGAAGTTGGCCGGCTTGGGCAGCGGCGGCTGCGGGCCCGACTGGTCGGCGGGATGGTATTCAGCCTTGCCGGCGCAGGCCGACAGCATCACGGCCAGCGCCAGGGCGCCCACGGTGGGCAGGATGTGCTTAGCCATGACGACCTCCCTGCAGCACCGGCGGCTGCAGTGACAGCAGGATCAAGCCCAGGGCAATCAGGGCCACGGTCAACGCCGACAGGATCGTGCCCGGCACTGCAACGGCATACGCATCGCGGCTGTGCACGAAGGCGTTCCAGATGGCCAGCACCACCGCGACCAGGTTGAGGAAGAAGTCGATGCGGTCGATACGGGTGGCCGTGCCGTTGCGGCGCCAGACCGCGAACAGGTTGATCAGGCGCGGAAGGATGGCGATCAGCAGGCCGAAGGTGATCAGCCAGGCGGCGGCCTTTCCCCACATCACCTCGGCGCCGTTGAGGTAGATCGCGTCGAAGATCAGTGCACCGACGAAGAAGCCGAAGGGTATCGGGTTCAACAGGCTGAACAGCGTGGTGCCGAGGCCGCGATGGGCCTGGGCCAGAGGGTTGACCATCATCGTGCTCCGATGCGGAAGGGTGCACGGGCTGTAGTAACACAGCGCGATGTGAGGGCGCGCGATGATACCCGGCGGGGCTGCCACACCCACCGCGCAGGCACCCCGCTACGCGGATTCGTCCTCGCGCACCTCGTGGAAGGGCAGCATCGTCTCGAAGCCGAATTCGTGTTCCATGCTGGTACGGACCAGGCCGCCGATGGCGTAGCGGCTGGTGTTGGCATGCACGTCTATGCCACCGAGCCGCCACTCGGTGCGCAGATGCAGCGTTTCTGCGCGGCGCATGACGATCCGTTCCTCCTGCAGCAGCGCGCGTCGGTGCCTCTTCATCAACAGCCGCAGCGGTTTCACCGTGGTGATGCCGAATGCGGCCAGCTCGGGCAGCAACTCGGCGATATCGGCATCGTCGCCATAGTCGTGGCTGCGCGTATGCACGGACAGCACCACCTTGCGGATGGCGGCAACCGAGAGCGGGGTCTGGTCTGCGCGCGCACGTGCACGCTGGCGTCCATTCTTCATGCGTGTCTTCATCTGCATGTGATTACCACGTTTCCGGCCCTCGAAGCAGACGCGCGAAGATGGCGTGAAGGCATTCGAATGCCCTGTCATAACCTGACGTACTAAGCGTTTGTGACGCAATTGGCACATTCGCAGATTGTTTGTGTGAAGAGGTAGGGGGTTGTTCGTTGTGTCGCGTTTGGCTCGTTGCGATGGGGCAGTTCCGCCCCGCCGTCCTGCCATGCCGATTCACAACAGAAGGATTCGTGTATGAAGCGACACACGCAACGCTCCGCGCCACCGCGCTCTGCGCGCCTGGCCCTCGCCACTGCCCTGGTGCTGGGCAGCCTGGCCGCCACCGCCCAGGCCCAACAGGCCGATCCGTTGGCGGGTATCCAGTGGCACCTGCTCAACACCGGTCAGACGGTCCCGGCCGACACACTGCCGGTGGCCGGCAACGATCTGAACGTGGATGGCCTGTTCCGCAATGGCATCCGTGGCCAGGGCGTCACCATCGCCATCGTCGACGATGGCCTGCAGATCGCGCATCCGGACCTGGCGGCCAACGTGGCCGCGGTGGCCGGCAAGAACTTCACCAATGGCTCGAACAACCCCACCCCGACCAACCCGGATGTCGACAACCACGGCACCATGGTCGGTGGCATCGCCGGTGCGGTGGGCGCCAACAACCTTGGCGTGCGCGGTGTGGCCCCGGCGGCGACGCTGAAGGGCTTCAACCCGATTTCGCGCTCAGCCCTGGGCAACCAGCAGAGCAACATCGAGTACGCCTGGTGGGACGGCGCGGAGTCGGCCGACGTGCAGGTGTTCAACAACAGCTGGGGCGCCGGCCCGGGCAATCCGAACCTGCCGTTGGCGTACAGCGAAAACACGATTCGTTCGTATGAGCAAGCCCTGTCGGGTACGCGCGGTGGCCGCGGCGGCATCTACGTGAAGTCGGCCGGCAACAACTTCAACAATGCCTCGATCAGCCAGACCCAGGATGTCTGCACCACCGACACCAAGAACCGCAACACCGGCTGCGTGCCGGCTGGCCGCGACCCGCGCAACAACCTGTTCAACGTCATCACCGTAGGCGCGGTGCGCGCCGATGGCGTGCGCTCGTCGTATTCCTCCACCGGCTCGGCGCTGTGGGTGTCGGCCTTTGGCGGCGAGTACGGCCTGCAGGCGCAGTACGCCCCGGGCCTGGTGGCACGCGCCTACGACCCGGCCATCGTCACCACCGACGTGACCGGGTGCGCGCAGGGCAGCAACAAGAACACCAACCGCCAGAACACGCTGGACAGCAACCTGTCGGCCATCGACAGCACCTGCAACTACACCGCCAAGATGAACGGCACGTCCGCGTCGGCACCGATGGTGTCGGGCGTGGCCGCACTGGTGCTGGAAGCCAATCCGAACCTGTCCTATCGCGATGTGAAGTACATCCTGGCCACCACCGCCACCCGCAACCACCCGAACCAGCCGGCGGTGACACTGGCCGACGGGCGCACGCTGGTGCCGGGCTGGACGGTGAATGCTGCCGGCCGTGCCTACAGCAACTGGTATGGCTTCGGCGTAGTCAACGCTGCACGTGCAGTGCAGGTGGCCGAGAACTTCCAGCCGCTCGGTGCGCTGGTCGACAGCGGCTGGCGCAACACCACGCGTACCGTGGCCATCGGCAACACCTCGGCTGCCGCCGCACGCCTGACCTTCCAGTTGGCCAACGGCGCGCGCAACATCGAAAGCGTGCAGCTGGGCTTCCGGGTCAACCACCGCAACACGCGCCAGCTGCAGTTCGTGCTGGTGTCGCCCAGCGGCACCCGCAGCGTGGTGCAACCGGCGTTCACCGCGATCGGTTCGGGCACGGGTGGCGCGCAGAGCAACTTCACCAGCTGGGACCTGCTGTCCAGCAATGCCTTCCTGGATGAAAATGCCAGCGGCACCTGGACGCTGGAAGTGACCGACATGGGGCAGGCCGCGACCGCAGCTTCGCGCGGCAACCTCGAATTCTTCAAGATCCGCGTTCTGGGGCACTGATGATGAAGACCACCATTCTGTTGAGCACGCTCGCCTTCGCGGCGATGACCTCCCCTGCCTGGGCACAGAGCTCGGGGCAGACCCCTCCAGCCAGGACCCTGTCGACCGTGGATGCGCAGGAACTGAAGGCGTCCGCTACCGGCCGCTCGTTCGATGTGGGCGGCACGCGCTTCCAGCTGTCTCCCTCGACCACCGTGAAGCAGGCCAGCGGCGGTCAGTTCACGATCACCCCGCAGGCGGCGGCGACCACCAGTTCGCGTACCAAGCGTTCGCTGGATGGCGCAGCGGCCGCGCCTGCTGATGCCGGTGCCGGCAAGTTCGCGGCGGCGGTCTCCCGCGACGGAGCGCCGGTGGTGGCGACCTCGCGGGTCAAGGTGTTCTTCACCGATGCGGCATCGGCCCAGCGCGCGGCTACGGCCACCGGTGGCACCGTGGTGAAGGTGTCGAAGGCTTCGGGCCAGGCCATCGTGGAGTATCCGTCGGTGAACGCGGCACTGGATGCGACCACCAGGCTGCTGTCCACCGCCGGTATCCGCGCCACCGAGCCGGACGTGGTGCAGTGGGAAGAGACCAAGTAAGGCGTTGAGTGGTGCCCCCGGCCGGCTGGCTCTCCTGGCCGGCCGGGGATTGGTGTGGGGGTGTGCCGACCAACGGTCGGCACCCACCGCGGTGGAGGTGACGTCAGCGCGCGGCGAGTGTGTCGCTGTGCTTGCGACTGCAGCTGGCCAGTGCGTCGTTGCCGGCGGCGGGATGAGCGGGCTCCAGCAGCAGGCGCTGCACGTCGGAAAACAGCTTGTCCACCGGCATGCCATAGGGCGCGAACAGGCGCAGGCGTCCCTGGCGGTCGAACACGTAGCCACCGGCAATGTGGCTCATCGTGTAGGTATCCGGTACCTGACCGGGTTCCTTTTCGTAGAACGCCTTGAAGTCGCTGGCCATCGCCGCCAGCTGCGCTTCGTTGCCGACCAGTGCGATTGCCTTGGGGTCGAACGCTTCCACGTAGGTCCGCGCAACCTCCGGGGTGTCGCGGGCCGGGTCAACGCTGACGAACACCACCTGCAGCTGGTCGGCATCCTTGCCCATCAGGTGCTTGACCTGGCTCAGCTCGACCATGGTGGTCGGGCACACGTCCGGGCAACTGGTGAAACCGAAGAACAGATAGGTCACCTGCCCCTGCAGGTCCTTCGGGCCGCGCACGGTGCCGTGGCTGTCGGGCATCGACCACTGCTGGCCGAGCTCTTCGCAGGCGATGTCCTTGGAGTAGAAGTCCATGCGCGACTGCGCACTGCAGCCGGCCAGCAGGCCGAGCAGCAGGCCTGCGGCCAGCCGCAGGCCACATTGGGGGAACGCGATGCCTTTCACGGTTCGCAGGCTCAGTTGATCATCATGTGGTAGTGCATGCTCCAGATGATCCACACCGACAACGCGACGATGATGAACAGGATCACCAAGGTGAACACGAAGCTGGCCAGGTTCCAGCCACCTTCGGACTTGCGGTCCATGTGCAGGAAATAGACCAGCTGCACCAGGATCTGCGCCACCGCGAAGCCAACCAGCAGGAACAGCGTGAGCGGCCGCGACAGCACCGGGTTCATCACCAGTGCGAACGGCACCACGGTCAGCAGCGCGCACAGCACGAAGCCGATCAGGTAGGACTTGGTGGAGCCGTGCGCATTGCCGGCGCGCGAAGTTTCGACGTGGGCCATGTCAGAAGGCTCCAATCAGATAGACGAAGGTGAAGACGCAGATCCACACCAGGTCCAGGAAGTGCCAGAACAGGCTCAGGCACGACACGCGGGTGATGTTGGTCGGGGTCAGGCCACGGCGGTAGACCTGGTGCATGACCACCGCCATCCAGATCAGGCCGCTGGCCACGTGCAGGCCGTGGGTGGCGACCAGCGCAAAGAACGCCGACAGGTAGGCACTGGTGCTGGGGCCTGCGCCTTCGTGGATCAGGTGCGAGAACTCGTAGATCTCCATGCCGATGAACGAGGCACCGAGCACGAAGGTCACGCCCAGCCAGCGCAGCACCGCCGAGGTGTCGTGGCGATGCATCGCCAGTACGGCCTGGCCGTAGGTGATGCTGGAGACCAGCAGCAGGAAGGTCTCGGCCATCACGAACGGCAGCGAGAACAAGTCCTTGCCGGTGGGGCCGCCTGCGTAGGCGGTGCTGAGCACCGCGTACGAGGCGAACAGCGAACCGAACAGCACCAGGTCGGACATGAGGTAGACCCACATGCCGAACACCTTCATGCCGCCCTGTTCGTGGCCGTGGTCGTGCTCATGGTGGTCCTCGCGCGCCTGCGTGTCGCTGGCCAGTTCGGGGCGGGTCAACAGGTTCATGCGCGTACCTCCTTCAGCTTGGCAAGGTTGGCCGCTTCGGTGCGCGCCACCTCTTCGGAACTGACGTAGTAGTCCACGTCCTCGTCGTAGGACCGCACGATCAGGGTGACGATCATCGCGATGAAGCTGGCCGCGGCCATCCACCAGATGTGCCAGACCAGGGCGAAGCACAGCACCAGGATCCAGATGTTGAGGATCAGCGGCACGCCGGTGTTCTTCGGCATGTGGATCGGTGCGTACTTCTTCGGCGGCGGCGGCAGGCCGCGCTTCTTCGCTTCGTGGAAAGCGTCCAGCTCATCGGCCTTGGGCACCACGGCGAAGTTGTAGAACGGCGGCGGCGACGGCGTAGCCCATTCCAGCGTGCGTGCGTTCCACGGGTCGCCGGTCAGGTCCAGGTTGCGCTTGCGGTCGCGCACGCTCACGTAGATCTGCACCAGCATCAGGATGATGCCCGCGAACACGAACAGCGCGCCGATGAAGGCGGCGATCAGGTACGGCGTCCACGCCGGGTTGTCGTACTGGTTCATGCGGCGGGTCATGCCCATGAAACCCAGCATGTACAGCGGCATGAAGGCCAGGTAGAAGCCGATCACCCAGCAGGCGAACGACCACTTGCCCAGGCGCTCGTTGAGGGTGAAGCCGAACACCTTCGGGAACCAGTAGGCGAAGCCGGCCAGGTAGCCGAACAGCGCGCCGCCGATGATGGTGTTGTGGAAGTGCGCGACCAGGAACAGGCTGTTGTGCAGCAGGAAGTCGGCGCCCGGGATGGCCAGCAGCACGCCGGTCATGCCACCGATGGTGAAGGTGACCAGGAACGCGATGGTCCACAGCATCGGCACGCTGAATTCGACGCGGCCACCGTACATGGTGAACAGCCAAGTGAAGATCTTCACGCCGGTGGGGATGGCGATGATCATCGTCATGATGCCGAAGAAGGCATTGACGCTGGCACCGGAGCCCATGGTGAAGAAGTGGTGCAGCCAGACGATGAACGACAGGATGCCGATCGCCAGCGTGGCACCGACCATCGACTTGTAGCCGAACAGCTTCTTGCGCGCGAACGTGGCGGTCACTTCGGAGAAGATGCCGAACGCCGGCAGCACCAGGATGTACACCTCCGGATGGCCCCAGGCCCACACCAGGTTCACGTACATCATCGGGTTGCCACCCAATGTGTTGGTGTAGAAGTTGAAGTCCAGGTAGCGGTCCAGGGTGAGCGCACCCAGCGCCACGGTCAGGATCGGGAAGGCGGCGATGATGATCACGCTGGTGACCAGCACGGTCCAGGTGAACACCGGCATCTTCATCAGGGTCATGCCCGGCGCACGCATGCGCAGGATGGTGATGAACAGGTTGACGCCGGTCAGCAATGTGCCGATGCCCGAAGCCTGCAACGCCCAGATGTAGTAGTCGACACCCACGCCTGGACTGAACTCGATGCCCGACAGCGGCGGGTAGGCGACCCAACCGGTCATGGCGAATTCGCCAACGCCCAGCGAGATCATCATCAACGCTGCGCCGACCACGAAGATCCAGAAGCTGAAGGCGTTGAGGAACGGGAACGCCATGTCGCGCGCACCGATCTGCAGCGGCACGATGATGTTCATCAGGCCGACCACGAACGGGGTGGCCACGAAGAAGATCATGATCACGCCGTGCGCGGTGAAGATCTGGTCGTAGTGCTCCGGTGGCAGGAAGCCGTCACTGCCCGGCCCGGCCGCCGCCAGCTGCGCGCGCATCATCAGCGCATCGGCAAAGCCACGCACCAGCATGACCAGCGCCACCACCACGTACATGATGCCGATCTTCTTGTGGTCCACGGTGGTGAACCAGTCACGCCAGAGCGGACCCCACAGCTTGAAGTACGTCACCGCGCCGAGCAGCGCGAGGCCGCCCAGCACCATGGCCGCCAATGTGACCACGACGATCGGCTCGTGCAGTGGCACGGCCTCCCACGTCAATTTACCCAACATGTTCGTTACTCCTGGGAAACCTGGGCACCGCCGGCAGCGCCCGCCGGGGTAGCAGCAGCGGTGTTCTCACCGACGCCGATGAACTGGTCGATGACCTTCTTGAACAGCAGCGGTTCAACACTGGAGAAGTGCTGCACCGGTGCGTTCTTCGACGGCGCGGCCAGCGCCTTGAACTGCGTGAAGCTGAGCGCGTCCGGCGCGTTGCGCACCTCGGCCACCCAGCGATCGAAGTCTTCGTTGCTGCTGGAAGTGGCGATGAACTTCATGTTCGAGAAGCCATGCCCGCTGTAGTTGCCGGACATGCCACGGAACTGGCCGGGCTCGTTGGCGATCAGGTGCAGCTGCGTGCGCATGCCGGCCATCGCGTAGATCTGCCCTCCCAGCTGCGGGATGAAAAAGGTATTCATCGTCGAGTTGGAGGTGATGTTGAACGCCAGCGGGCGGTTGGCCGGGAAGTTGAGCTGGTTGACCGTGGCGATGCCCAGGTCCGGGTACACGAACACCCACTTCCAGTCGGTGGCGATCACGTCCACGTGCAGCGGCTCACCGGCCACGTCCAGCGGCTTGTACGGGTCCAGCTCGTGGGTCGACTTCCACACGATCACCGCCAGCACCGCGATGATGATCAGCGGCACGCCCCAGACCACGATCTCCACCTTGGTGGAGTGCGACCAGTCCGGCGTGTATTTCGCCTTGGTGTTGCCAGCGCGGAAGCGCCAGGCGAATACGAAGGTCAGCACGATGGCCGGTATCACCACGATCAGCATCAGGCCGATGCAGATCAGGATCAGGTCGCGCTGGGCGAGCCCGACCATACCCTTCGAATCCAGCAGCACCCAGTCACAGCCCGACAGGCCGACGCAGGCCAGGGCGACCAGCGCCAGGCGGATGCGGTTCCAGCAGATATTCATTGGAGGTCAACCCTGTTGAAGAAGCGTGCTTGACCGGCTCGCCTGCGCGCAGCGCCCGGGCGTGGAGCGGCTACACTGTGGGTACGAGGTCGCCTACAAACAGGCGAACCACTCCAATCAAGCCCATACAAGATACATCATTGTATGGACTTGTGCATCTGCACGTATGGAAAAAACTGATCGATGACGCCACCTGCCGCCGGCCGCCGCCTGAAACACCCCAATCGCACCTGGGTTCGCCCCTTCCGCGAGGGCGCCGGCCCGCTGTACCTGCAGATTGCCCAGCAGGTGCGCGAGGCGGTGGATGACGGCGTGCTGCGCCCGGGCGACCGCCTGCCGCCGCAGCGCGACCTGGCCCAGCAGGTGGGCGTGGACCTGACCACGGTCACCCGCGCCTTCGCCGAGCTGCGCCAGGCCGGCCTGCTCGACGCGCAGGGCGCCGGCGGCACCTTCATCGCGCTGTCGGCCGGCAACCGCAGCACCTCGGTGGACCTGAGCATGAACATCCCGCCGCTGCTGGGCAGCGCGCCGTTCGCACAGGGCATGGAGGCCGGCTTCCAGCACGTGGGCCAGCAGCTGGGCCAGGGCGAACTGATGAGCTATCACGTCGGCGCCGGCACCCGTGAGGACCGCGCCGCCGCGGTGCAGTGGCTGGCGCCAATGCTGGGCACGGTCGGCGCCGACCAGGTGGTGATCTGTCCCGGCGCGCAGACCGCGCTGTGCGCGCTGATCCTGGCCCGCACCCAGCCGGGCGAGCTGATCGCCGCTGAGCAGCTGACCTACCCGGGCCTGCTGGCCGCCGCGCGCGTGCTGCAGCGGGGCGTGGCGCCGGTGGCGATGGACGCCGAGGGCATGCTGCCGGGCGCGCTGGAGGAGGCCTGCCAGCTACGTCGCCCGCGCCTGCTGTACCTGGTGCCGACCATCCAGAACCCGACCACGGCAACGATGTCGGCGCAGCGCCGGCAGGCCCTGCTGGCGGTGGCGGAGCGCCACGATCTGACCGTGATCGAAGACGATCCCTACTGGTTGCTGGCCGGTGACGCCGCGCCACCGCTGGCCGCCCACCGCGACGCCGGCTGCCCGGTGTATTACATCTCCACCCTGTCCAAGTGCCTGGCCCCGGGCCTGCGCACCGCCTATCTGGTGGTGCCGGCCGGCGAGCCGATGGAACCGGTGCTGGACGCCCTGCGTGCGATCGCACTGATGCCGACCCAGTCGATGGTGGCGGTGGCGTCGCAGTGGATCCGCAGCGGCCAGGCCCGGGACATGGTGCAGCGCTTCCAGCAGGAACTGCGCGAGCGCCAGGCGATTGCCGCGCAGTTCCTGCCGCCCCGCGCCCAGGCGCATCCGGCCGGCCTGCATGTGTGGCTGCCGCTGCCGCCACGGCTGGACCAGTACCGGTTGATCCAGGCCGCACAGGAACAGGGCCTGGGCATCGCCAGCTCGGATGCCTTCAGCGTGGAAGAGCCGCCGCCGGGCAACGCGATACGCCTGTCGCTGGGCGGCGCGGTCGACCAGGGCGCGCTGGCCGGGGCGCTGGCCAAGCTGAACGAGATCCTGTCCGAAGCCCCCGAGGCCCGGCACAACGCCATCGTCTGAACCGGGTGCATGGCGCTTCATCCATACAAGATGATACTTTGTATGCAATGTATGGATGAAGGGACGTGCATCGATGCGCGCCGAGAAACTGAAGTTCCACCTGGTGATGGCCGGCTGCGGTGGCTTTGTGGTGTTGATGCTGGCCGCGCTGGCCTGGGTCTGCCTGCAGCCGCAGACCGTGGACGTGCAGGCCGCCGAACGCCACGCCATCGAGCAGTGCGTGCAGCGCAGCGAGGATCCGTCGCGTAGCGAGATCCAGCGCCGCGCGCAGGCCGATTCCTGCCGCGAGATGCGCAAGCAGTACGTGCACAAGTTCGGCCGGGAAGACTCCTGATGGGCGCAGCCGCGCCGCGTCGCCGCTGGCTGCTGCCGACGATGATCGCCCTCGCCTGCCTGTTCATGGCTGGCGTGGCGGCTGCACTGTGGCAGTACTTCGGCTACAGCGCGCAATCCACGTTCACCGAACAGGCCATCGTCTTCGACGACTCGCAACTGCGCCTGCCAGCCGATCTGGCCGGTGATACCGGCCGCATCCGCGTGGTGCATTTCTGGGACCCGGCATGTGCGGTCTGCAACCGCGAGACCGGTGCGCACCTGAGCTACCTGATCAGCATGTACCGCCGCGCCGGCATCGACTTCTATGCGATCCGCCGCCCGGGTACGCAGGGCGAGCTGCCCGAGCCGCTGCGCAACAAGGTGATCAACCTGCCGACCATTGATGGCATCGAACACATCCCGGCCAGCCCCGCCGTAGCCATCTGGGATCGCCAGGGCCACCTCGCCTATGCGGGGCCGTACAGCATCGGCATGGTCTGCAACTCGGCCAACAGCTTTGTCGAACCGCTGCTGGACAGACTGGTGCGCGGCGAAACCGTGCGCCCGAAAGGACTGCTTGCCGTGGGCTGCTACTGCCCCTGGCAGGCCAAGCGCTGAGGACGCGCAATGACATCACTGACGCTGGCCGGTGCGGCCGCCGCAAACAACAACGGCGGTCACCTGTCCGAACCGACCGATGGTTATGGACAGGCTCCCGCCGTTGGAAGCAACGATACGCCCCGACATGCTCCGTACATGCCGCGACCGGATGTCGCAGCGCGCGAATGGGTGCAGGACGTGCTCGCGCACAACGGGCCGATCTACCTGCGCATCGTCAATTCGCTGGAACGCACGGTGCGCCGTGGCGGCCTCGCACCCGGACAGCGCCTGCCCTCGCAGCGCGCGTTGGCGCAGCAGCTCGGCATCGACCTGACCACGGTCACCCGCGCCTTCGATGAAGCACGCAAGCGCGGCCTGATCGAAGCACGCGGGCCACAAGGCAGTTTCATCGCACCGCCCAAGGCCGGCTTCGACCAGGTCGTGGACCTGAGCATGAACGTGCCGCCGGTGCCCGACGCCGATGCGCTGGCCGAGACCCTGCGCCGCGGTGCCGCCGCCGTGCTTGCACGCAGCAACGCGCCCAACCTGATGACCTATCACCTGGGCGGCGGCAACCCGACCGACCGCCACGCAGCGGCGCGCTGGCTGCAACCGATGCTGGGAAAGGTGGACGACGCCTGCCTGCTGCTGACCGAAGGCGCCCAGGTGGCGCTTGCCGCGATCCTGGTCAGCCAGGGCCGCGACGATGATGCGATCCTCTGCGATGCGCTGGTCTATCCGGGCCTGCTGCAGGCCGCCGCCGCACTGGGCCGGCGGCTGCTGCCGGTGGACAGCGACGAACACGGCATGTGCCCCGATGCGCTGGCCCGGCTGGCACGCGAAAGCGGCGCGCGGTTGGTCTATCTCAACCCCACCTGCCAGAACCCGACCGCGCTGACCCTGCCGCTGCAGCGGCGCGAAGCGCTGGCACGCGTGCTGGAGCGCGAAGGCCTGCAGGCGATCGAAGACGATCCTTACTGGCACCTCGCCGAGGATGCACCTACACCGCTGGCGGCACTGGCACCGCGTCATGTGTTCTACGTGGCGACGCTGTCGAAGGTGATCAGCCCCGGCCTGCGCACCGCCTTCGTGCGCTGCCCGAGCGCGGCGCATGCCGAGGCGATGACGGCTGCACTGCGGGCGACGCGGCTGATGGGTCATCCGCTGGTCTCGGCGTTGGCCAGCCAGCTGCTGCTTGATGGTTCGGCGCAGTCACTGCTGGCCCAGGTGCGCACCGAGGCACGCGAGCGCATGCGCATGGCGCGCTACCTGCTGGCGCCATCGCTGCTGCAGCGCGCGGAAGGCCTGCATGCCTGGTGCCGGGTACCGGCGCCGTGGACCGATGCGACCCTGGTGCGTACCGCGCAGCTGCAGGGGCTGGCGATTGCACCGTCATCGGCGTTCTGTCCGCCAGGGGTCTCGCACCAGAGCGGCGTGCGGCTGTCGCTGGGGCTGGCGGCGGACCGACGACAGCTGGAGAGTGCGCTGCGACGGATTGATCGGTTGTTGTTGTCCGATGCGTTGCCGGCGATCGAGCGGTAGCCGTGGAATGGGATGTGCCGACCAACGGTCGGCACCCACCCGACCGGTAGTGCCGGCCGCTGGCCAGCGGAAGATTCCCCGGCACGGTTGGAATGTGCCAACCAACAGTTGGCACCCACCCGACCGGTAGCGCCGGCCGCTGGCCGGCGGAAGATTCCCCGGCACGGTTGGAATGTGCCAACCAAGGTTGGCACCCACCAAAGCAGGGTCAGGCCAAGGCGGAGAGGGCCTTCACCAGCGCATCCATCTGCTCCGGCCGCGTGAACACTGATGGCGTCACGCGTACACAGGCACCGGAATCCAAACCGTCGCGATGGGTGGTGAACACGCGATGCTCATCCAGCAGGCGCTTCTGCAGCGCGAGGTTGTCAGCCACGCTGGTGCGCCCGCGCAGGCGGAAGCTGGCCAGCGCACTGGCCAGCGCCGGGTTCGGCGAAGACAGCACCTCGATGTGCGCCATCTTCCGCGCTGGCACGGTCCAGCGCTCGCGCAGGTAGCGCAGCCGCGCCTGCTTGTTGGCCACACCTACGCGCTGATGCAGGGCAATCGCCTCCGGCAGTGCCAGGTAGGCGGCGAAGTTGACCGTACCGGTGTGCACGCGGCTGCCGACACGGCCATCATCGGTCTCGCCCATGTACGGGTCCAGGTCCGCCACGCGCCCCTTGCGCACGTACATCGCGCCGACGCCGACCGGCGCGCCGATCCATTTGTGCAGATTGATGCCCACGAAGTCAGCCTTCAGATCCGGCACGGCGTAGTCGATCTGACCGAAACCATGGGCAGCATCAACGATCACATCGATACCGCGTGCCCGCGCACGCTCGGCGATCTCGGCCACCGGCAGCACCAGCCCATGGCGATGGCTGACCTGGGTCAGCAGCACCAGTTTCAGGCGCGGCAACCGCGCGAACGCGGCCTCGTAGGCCTGCAGGATCTGCGCGTGGTCGGGCACGGCCGGTAGCGCGATACGCTCGACCTGCACGCCGCGACGCTGCTGCAGCCAGCGCATCGCGCCGATCATGCTGTCGTAGTCGATGTCGGCATACAACACCTGGTCGCCGGGCTGCAGGCGGTTGTAGCCACCGATCAGCGCCAGCATCGCCTCGGTGGCCCCCCGCGTCAGTGCGATCTCATCAGCACCCACACCCAGCAGTTCGGCTACCTCTCGCTGCACCGCCATGTATTGCGCCGGAAACGCGCGGCGCCCATACCAGGCGTTGCCACGATTCACTTCAGTGGTGTGGCGCTGGTAGCTGGCGAGCGTCTCGTGACCCATCGCGCCCCAGTAGCCGTTCTCCAGGTGGTTCACTTCATCGGTGATGTCGAAGTGGCTGGCCACGGCGGCCCAGTAGCCTTCATCGCGGGCCAGCACGTCCGGCGCCACGGTCGTCGAGGGAATCTCCATCGGCGAAGCGTAACGCGCAGCGGCGCTGGCAGGCAGTGAAGACAGTGCAGCTGCGGCCGGCAGCAGTGTGCCGGCGCGCAGCAGGGAACGACGACGAGCGTCCATCAGAAGGTCAGCCGGTACTGCGCGTACAGGTTGGCACCGTCGGTGTCGTACGGCGCGTTGCGCGAGTAGACCAGGCCACGGCTGGCCTGGAACGTGGCCTCATCCGGGTAGCGATCGAACACATTGTCGGCGCCCACGCGCAGGCTGTGGTGCTCGTTGATGCGATAGCCCACGGCCAGGTCGAGGAAGCTCATCGCACCGAAGCGCTGGTAGATGTCGCCCACCGCGTTGCCGCTGGAATCGGTCCAGGCGCCGTAGTAGCGCATGCGCGCCATCAGCGACCAGGCACCGATGTCCCAGCTGCTGGTCAGACTTCCCTTGTGCTCGGGCAGGCGATCTTCGAACAGCACGCGCTGGGTCTCATTGGTGGCCACCGAGGTGCTGCCGTTGTCCACGCGTGTACGGTTGTAGTTGTAGGCCAGGGTCAGCGTCATGCGGCCGGCGCCGAGGTCGCGCAGGTAGTTGCCAACCACGTCCACGCCGGTGGTGGTGGTGTCGAAGTCGTTGGTGAAGTAGTTCACCGAGGTGTAGCCCAGCGGATTGGGCGTACCGGCCGGAATGGCGAAACTGGCCGACTGGCTGAAGCGGTCGGTGAGCTTGATCTGGTAGACATCCACCGAGCCGGACAGACCCAGGTCCGTGCGCCAGGTCAGGCCCAGCGAGGCGGTGCGCGATTCCTCCGGCTTCAACGGCTTGGCTCCAAGCAGCTGCGCCAGCGGATCGTTCGGCGACAGGCGGCCACTGGTGAAGATCTGCAGCGTGCGCGTGTCCAGGCCCTGGGTGGTGCTGGTGGTGTTGAGCTGCGCCGGCGTCGGTGCGCGGAAGCCGCTGGACACGGTGCCGCGCAGGGCCACGTCCGGGGTGATCGCAAAGCGCGCCGACAGCTTGCCATCCAGTGTGCTGCCGAAGCTGGAGAAGTCCTCGTAACGGCTGGCCGCGCCGATGCTCCAGCGCTCGCCCAGCGGCACTTCCATGTCCACGTAGGCGGCCTTGCTGCGCTGGCTCCACTGCCCGGCCTGGCTGGCCGAGAAGCCCGGCGCGCCATTGGAATTGGCTTCCAGGCCCGCGGCCGCGCCCGGACCCACCGCGTACGACGCCGGGTCACCGGCGCGCACCTGGTAGGTCTCCTGGCGCAACTCGCCACCGAAGGCGACGTTGATCGGCTTGGACAGCGCGCCCACCTCCCACTCGTAGTTGAAGTCGGCGTTGGCGTTCTTCTCGGTCTGGGTCAGGCGGCCGAGATCGAAGTCGGTCGGGCTGGCCGGGCCGAGCGAGGCATTGATCGAGTTCTTCAAGCTGTAGTCGATGGCGTTGCGGCCATACGAGGCGCTGATATCCCAGCGCAGCTTCGGCGTGATCTCGCCGCGCAGGCCACCGACCAGCTGCAGGTCGTTCTGGACGTTGCCGTACTGCGGGCTGAAGCCGACCGGATACAGCGAGCGCAGGTTCCAGCCGGGGAAGATGGAGGTGGTGCGGTACGCGCCGGTGGTGGTGTCCGGGTTGCGCCAGTTGAAATCACTGACGCCATCGCTGTGGCTGTACAGGCCGAAGGCATAGAGCTCCAGCGTCTCGCTGGCATTGGCCTTCACGTTGAAGCAGACGCGGCGGCTTTCCAGTTCCGGCTGGCCCCAGCGCTGCACCGGATTGGGCACGTCCAGCTCCGGATGTGCAGCCTGGAAGGCGATCGCGTCCGGGCGCTGGCGCGTGCGCGAGGTGGCGTCGGAGTTGGACGATTCGGCGAACAGCACCAGGCTGCCATAGTCGCCCAGCGACCAGCCGGTGCGCGCACTGAAATCGCGGGAGGCACCGTCGCCCTGCGAGTACTGCGAATAGCCGGCGGTGATCTCGGTACCTGGGCCATCCTCGAGGATGATGTTGATGACACCGGCGATGGCATCCGAGCCGTACTGCGCCGACGCACCATCACGCAGCACCTCGATGCGCTTGATCGCGCTGGTCGGAATCTGTGCAAGGTCGGCCGCCTGTGCACCACGGTTGCCGAGCAGCGCGCTGCGGTGGAAGCGGCGGCCGTTGACCAGCACCAGGGTCTGGTCCGGCGACAGGCCACGCAGGGTGGCCGGACGCACGAACACCTGGCCGTCGGCCATCGGCAGGCGCTGCACCACGAAAGACGGCACCAGCTGCGCCAGCACGTCCTTCAGGTCGGTGGATTCGACGGACGTGATGTCTTCCTTGGTGAACACGTCCACCGGCGCCAGTGTTTCGAACTGGGTGCGGTTGGACGCGCGGGTACCGGTGACCAGCATCGCGTCGAGCTGGGTGGGTGCGGCGCGGTTGCCGCCTGCGGCATCGACCGCATCGGCCTCCGCTGCGATCGCGCCTCCTGCGCTGGCCATGGAAAGGGCAAGGAGGATGGAACGCGAAAGCTTCGAACGATGCACGGCAGGGCTCCGGGAGGACGCGACAGGGCCAGCACCTGTGCGGACACAACGGGCCTGGACAAGGCGCGCAGTCTCGGCGCGATGTGTGAAGGAGGCATGACGTCAGTACGACAGCTTGATGCGCCAACCAAGGTTGGCCCCTGCCAGGGCTCATCCGTAGATCCACGCCATGCATGGGTGGCAATGAAGACCCACGCCCCATCCCCGCACACTGCGGCTAGCCGTTGGCGTCGTCGCCAAAGCCGAAACGGGCCGGCCGTGCCGTTCGCAGCGGAACGAACATCATGGCGGCGAACACCACCAAGGCGGGGGTGGACATGATCCAGATGCCCCTGTTGCGAATCCCGATCCCCATGAAGTCGACCTGCAGATCGCCGATCCATTGCAGCTGCGTCAGTATCATCACCAGCCCGCCGATAGTCGCGCACGGCAACCCACCGTGACCGGCCCCCAACAACGTCGGTGTCAGAAACCCGCCCAGCAACGCGAAGCCGACACGGTACACCCAGGGATTGCCGCGCCACCGTGGCGCGCCGAACAACATCAGCAGCATCAGCGCCAGGGTCAACAGACTGGGAAGTACCCAGAGGGCAAGCAGCATTTCGATCATCTCGATCATCGGCCGGGCTCCGCTGGCCTGGCATCCCACGTCGTCGATCGCATCTCCCTGCCCCTCATCACGTCCATGAAGCACGCATTGTTGCCGGTACGCAGGCAGACGCAAAGCCCCGGCAGCGCAAGAACTGCTAAACGCCGCGCCTGCCGATCCGCTACTGTGCCGGCATTGGATGCGGGGAACGGCAGGATGAGCGCGGCAGGCAAGGCGTTGTGGTACATCGAAACCCATGCGGACCAGCCCTTGGCGCTGGCCGATATCGCCGCCGCAGCGGGGCTGTCGCCGTTCCATCTGTCACGCCTGTTCCAGGCCCGCACTGGCACCTCGGTGGTGCGCTACCTGCGCGGACGGCGCCTGACCGCGGCCGCGCAGCGGCTGGCCGCCGGCGCAGGCGACATCCTGCAGGTGGCACTGGGTGCGGGCTACACCACCCATGCAGCGTTCACCCGCGCCTTCAACGAACAGTTCGGGCAGACGCCGGAACGGGTACGCGAACAGGGCACCGATGGCCTCGCGCTGGTACAGGCGATCCGCGTGGACGATGCGCCGGCGCCCTGCGGTGAGGCGCCGCGACTGCTTGACACGCCCGCATTCCAGGTGGCGGGCATCGGCATGCGGCATACCCGCGACAGTGGCGGTGCAATTCCCGGCCAATGGGCGCAGCTCAACCGCGAATGGCCGACGGCCGCTCCAATCAGCTTCGGTGCGTGCTGCAACAGCGACGACGATGGCGGCTTCGATTACATTGCCGCACTGCCCGCCAGCGCGCTGCCGACCGTGCCGGCGCACTGGCAACGGGTGGACGTGCCGGCGCGCCGCTATCTTGTGGCCTGGCACGGCGGGCACATCTCGGCCATCCGCTCGACCTGGTTCTGGCTGCTGGACCATTACCTGCCCGGCTCCGGCCTCAGCCTGGCCAATGCACCCGATCTGGAGCGCTACGACACCCGCTTCGACGAGCACACCGGCAACGGCGGCGTGGAGATCTGGCTGCCAGTCGACGAACGTCCCAACTGACAAGGAACTGAAGATGCGCATGATGGCCGCTGTGCTGGGAATGATCCTCATGGTCTCCACTGCCATCGCCGAGGGCAGCGAGACGCAGGCGGCCGGCGAGCGCCACGGCGCCACCATGGTGGCCAGCGCGGCTGTACGCGATGCGCAGCACCACGACGCGCTGCGCTACACGGTCTGGTACCCAGCGCTGGCCGGCAGCCGGGAAACCGCCCTGACCATCGGCCCGCCCGACGCAGCGCTGTTCGAGGTTGGACGCGCAGCGGTGGATGCTCCCGTCGCGGGGGCTCGCCTGCCGACGCTGCTGCTGTCGCACGGTAACGGCGGCAGCGCACGCATGATGGGCTGGCTGGGCACGGCGCTGGCGCGGAACGGTTATCTGGTGATCGCGGTCGATCATCCCGGCAACAACGGTGCCGACGAGATGACGCTGGCCGGCAGCATGCTGAGCTGGCTGCGCGCGGATGATCTGCGCGCTGCGCTGGCCGCCGTGCAGGCCGATCCGATCCTCGGCCCGCATGTCGATCCAGAACGGCTGGGCGTGGTCGGCTTCTCGGCCGGTGGCTACACCGCGCTGCTGGCAGCCGGTGCACGGCCCAGCCTGCAGCGACTGCTGGCCTTCTGCACCGCGCACCCGGATGACGGCGTCTGCCAACCGCAACAGGAGGCGGCCACGCACACGATGCAGGCGCGCCGGGCCGCTGCGGCTTCGCCCGCGCTTGCCCCCTGGATCGCCGAGGCTGACGCACAGCGCGCGATTCCCGGCGTGCGTGCCGTGTTCCTGCTGGCACCCGCCATCGTGCAGGCGTTCGCGCCCGCGCAGCTGTCCGCGTTGCGGCAGCCGGTATCGATCATGTTGGGGGCCGCAGACACCGTCGCGCCACCGGAGACCAATGGTGAGGCCGCACAGGCGCAGATTCCGCGCGCAACGCTGCAACGCCTGCCGGACGTGGGTCACTACGACTTCCTGGCGGCCTGTACCGTTGTCGGCGGGCAGAGGCTGCCCGAGCTCTGCAGCACTGCGGTTCCCAGGACGAAAACCCACCGGCAGGCGGTGGATGCAGCCACGCGATTCTTCGCCGACGCACTGCGCTAGTGGCCGCCGGATGCGGCCCGGCGCTACAGTGATCGCGTCCACGGAGGAACGATCATGCGCCTGCTGCACCTCACCCTGCCGGTCTCCGATGTCGGCGCCGTCGCTGCGTATTTTCACGATGTCCTGCAGCAACGCGTGATCGGCAACCATGTGCACATCGGCTGGAGCACGATCGAACTGCAGCCCGCTGAAGGACGTCCGCTCGGAGGCGTGCACCTGGCCTTCAACGTGCCGGACAACCGCTTCTGCGAGGCGATGACCTGGCTGCGCGAGCGCACGCCACTGCAACGCAATCCAGCAGGGCTGGATTACTTCGCGCTGGAAAGCAGCTGGCAATCGCAGTCGGTGTACTTCACTGGCCCCGATGGCTTGATCCTGGAACTGATCGGCCGCCGCCGCTTGCCCGACAGTACGCATCAGGGCGCCTTCCACGGCAGCGAACTGACCTGCCTGAGCGAGGTCGGCCTGCCCAGCCACGATGTCGATGCCGTGCGCGAACAGTCCAGCATGCGATTCGGCCTGCAACCGATCAGCCCGCCTTCGCCGCAGTTCGCGCCGATGGGCGACGACGAAGGGCTGCTGATCGTGGTCGCTGCGGACCGGCGCTGGTTCCCCGAGCAGAAGGACCTGCCCAATGCGCAGGGGCTGTTGCTGCAGGTCGGCGACGTGGCCGGCCCGGGCGTTGTGGAGGACGCTGCACTCGGCTGGCGTGTGCAGGCGACCTGATCTACCAGCTGCCCGACGCGCCGCCTCCGCCGCTGCGGCCGCCGCCTCCGGACCAACTGCTGGAGCTGCTCGACGACGAACTGCTGGATGACGAACTGGACGCGCTGCGGTGGCCGCCGGATGATCTGCGGCTGCCGCGAGCCTTCTCACCTGGCAGCATGGTGAAGATCCAGGTGAAGTACAGCACGAGCGTGCCGGCACTCCACCCGATCGTCGTGGCGAGGCGCGCAACCGGGCCGGCGTGATCGATGGCCAGCAGTGCGAAGAGCACGTAGCCAGCGGTCAGCAGCAACAGCACTGCGCACCTCACCCCGAAGCTGCTGCGGTCCTTGTGCCAGCGCGCGCGGCACGCCTGTACGAGGAAAAACACCAGCATGGCCATGATGCCTACCGCCAGGTCCAGCGACGTGTGCAAGGCCAGACTGGGTGGCAACTGGCCACGCACCACCATCACCACGAAGAACCCCGAACTGACCCCGAGCATGCCGAGCAGCACCACGCGCACACCGCGGCTACGGCGCCAGCACCAGCCAAGCAGGCTCGCCACCGGTACGCACAATGCCAACACGATGCAGAGCGCTGCCAGTGCCTGGCGTGGCGCCCACATGGCCGCCGCCAGCACGCCCGCGGCCACCACCGCCGTCACCAGCAGCGGGCGGGCCCAGGCCGGCAATCGCTCCGGGTGCGCCTGCGCCGAGGGCGGCGAGCGCCACAGACCCGCAAGGAAGCCGGCCAGCAGCGTCAGTGCAACCACCGAGTCTGCGCTGCGCCAATCGGCCGGCAGCACGTTGCGCATCGATGGCGCTTCCGATGCCGGCAGGTCCTCGCCATCGATCAGCGCCACTATGATCTTCGTTCCATCCAGCACGCCCTGGTCAAGGTCGCCATCGCGGAAACGCGGCACGATCGCCTTGTCGATGATGCGGGCGGCATAGGCATCGGGTATCGCGCCCTCCAGGCCGTAGCCGGTCTGGATGCGTACACGGCGGTCCTGCACGGCCACAAGCAGCAGCACGCCATCGTCAACGCCTTCGCGGCCCAGCTGCCACTGGTCGAACACCCGCTGCGCGTAAGCTTCGATGCCTTCGTCGCCAACATGGTTGACTACCATCACCTGCAGCTGCGCGCCGGTGCGCGCCTGCAACTGGAATGCCTGCGTGCGCAGTTTGTCGCGGGTATCCGCCGAAAGTGCGTTGGCGGCGTCCACCACCGGATCATCCAGCGCAGGGACTGCAGCACCGGCCATCACCACCCTCGGCAACAGGCACAGCAGCATCAACAGCCATGCCGTGGCCCAGGTGCACGTCATCCTGCGCAGCATCTTCACGTTCCCTGCCCTGCCTCGATCCGCGCATGCAGCGCCTGCAGCTGTGCCGCCGTCTGGTTGAACACCTGCAGATCGGCATCCACCAGGGCCGCCCAGTCAGGCGCGTGCCCCAGCAGTTGCGCCACCTGCTCGTTCGGCGCGCGATCGAAGCCCTCGCCAAGCACGGCAAGATAGCGCGCACGGAACCCCTCGGGATCGCGCTGGTCCTGCACATACAACTGCACGGCCAGCAGACCCGCATACAGGTAGTTCACCAGATAGTTCGGGTCTTCATACATCAGGCGCTTGCCGATCCAGGCGTTGCGCAGCTGCGGGTAGCGCTCCGGTTGCTGGCCGAAGCGTGCGAGCACCCGCCCGGTCAGCGCGTCCAGGTCATCGGCGGTGCCCAGCGTGCCGGCGGCAACGCCCTGGTAGATCGACCGCTCCAGCTGCGCTTCCTCGGAAGAGGTGAACAGCTGCAGCACCATGTCGTCCAGCAGAGATTTCAGGTAGTAGGCCTTGGCACGCGGGTCCTGTGCCTGCTGGTACAGCTGGTCGCGGAAGCGCAGCTCGTTGTAGATCGCGAACGCCTCGGTCAGCCACTGGCTGCCATTGCGCTGCAGCGGCGACGCATGACCCCGCTGCATCCACTCGCCATGCACGGCATGGCCAGCTTCATGGGCGATCTCGACATCGCTTTCCAGGTCCCCGCTGCGGACACCAACGAACAGCATTGCCGGCACACCGGGAGCGCTCACGGAGAACGCGTCCTGGCTGCGGTCACCGCGTTCGGTGGCCAGATCCATGCGGTGGCTGGCCGGATCGAGCAGCGCGCGCAGTTCAGCGACGTACGCCGGGCCCAGGTGCTGCATGGCATCGGCGGCGTTGTCGCGCAGCTGCGCCAGCGTCAGCATCGGTGGCGTGTAGCCAGCATCGGGCACCGTGGTATCCCAGATCTGCGGCGCGTCGATGCCCGATCGCGCAGCGTGGTGCAGCAGCATCTCCTGATAGGCGCGGCGGTCTCCCGCATGCTGTTCGATCGCCACCAGCGTTGCATCCACTGCGGCAGTATCCAGGCCCATGCGCTGATAGCCATGTGCCGGCGCCGAGCCGTCACCCTGCAGGCGTGCCGCGGCGTCATTCACCTGCACCAGCCCCAGCAGCACCGACGCCATCGGCTCACGGCGCGATTGCAGGCCTTGCCAGTAGCCCTTCCAGCCCGCCTCGCGCAGGGCGCGGTCGGGCTGCCGGGCCAGTGCCTGCCTGTCGCGCCCCGTGTCCCAGTGCCGGCCGCCGTGCTCGATCTGCGGATACTCGGCGCTGCGCAGGATCTGCCCACGCAGGCGCGCGAAGCTGTCCAGCGCCGGATCGGCCAGTGCCTCCACGGCCTCATCCAGCGCGGCGTTGGCCGGGGCGGCGGCCTCCTTCAACGCGCGTGCGCGCAGGAAGCCATAGGGTGCTGCCCATGGTGCATCCGCGGACGCCTCGCGCAGAGCGGCGCGGCCGCTGCGGGCAATGCGGCTGCACAGCCCCATCACCTGGTCCAGCGCCTGGGCTGGACGCTGATCACGCGCATTGCGGGCGGCCTGCAGGTGCAGGTAGCTGTGATGGCGCAGGCACTGCGCCTCCAGTACCTCGGCCTGCCGGAAGCGTTCCGCGGGTGCAACGGTGGACGCCTGCTGCAGAGCCTCGACGCGCTTGCCCAGTGCGTCACGCGCGGCCTGTTCGGCGGTGGCATTGGCGAAGTAGGCGCGGTCATCGGCATGCACCGACTGTGCCTGGGCGCCGCTGAGGGAGGCTATCGCCAGCACAGCTGCGATGGCGGTGGTGGTGGCGTGCTTCCTGAAAGCCTGCATCGGCGTCTCCCTGCCTGGACCAGGGATCGAGCCTAGCAGTCACTGGCCCGCCGCGCCTGTGCCGGATCAGGTTTCAGATCGACTCGTCCTCACGCTTGACCAGTGTCCAACACGGCGTCTGCGCAAAGGTGTAGGTCTGCTGGTCGCTGCTGTCCGGCATACGGATCTGCACCTGTCGCTGCCCATCGGCCAGGGGGCTGACCTGCATTTCGCGGCCCTGCCCGGCCAATGCGGCAGGATCGGGCATCACCGGCCACTCGACATCGGCCAGCGCCAGCCGGCTCTCCACCTTGCGCGGTTCCGGCTCGGCCTCCGCATCGATGTAACTGTCCAGCAGCGGATCGGCAGTAGCCTTTTCCTGCAGCGCGATCTCGTTGCCGAAATGCTTCAGGAATGTATCGAATTCCGGGTGGGGGCATTCACTGCGTGCAGCCACAGGTGTGGGCTCGGCGGCAGTGATCGCCGGCGCCGCTGCGGCAGGCCCGGCTTCGCCCGCTGTCTGCGGCGGCTGCGGCGCAGGCGTGCAGGCAACCAGCACCACGCCACAGGCGAGCATCAGCAGTGCGGCAGAACGGTATCGACACATGGGCTCATCCTGAATCCGGTCCGGTCGCTCCATGCTACCGCGCGCCCTACAATTCCGGCATTCCGCCTGTCCGAGAGTCCTCATGCATCGCCTCCTGCTCCTGATCGGCCTGCTGCTGCCCGCCCTGTGGCCAGCGGTGGCGATGGCCGTCGATGTCCACGAAGGCGATCTGCTGTTTGTCACCGCCGGCCGCAGCGGCCTCAGTGCGGCCATCGACGATGCCACCGGCAAGCAGGGCGCGCCCAGCTTCGATCACGTCGCCCTGGTCGCTTCCACGCCGACGGGCTGGGAGGTATTGCATGCGGACGAGAAAGGATCGCGCCGGCAATCGCTGGTCGAGTTCCGCCAGGAGGCGCGCGCCAAGCAGCGGCAGATCGTGGTCTATCGCCTGCACGCACCGCAGCAGGCGGCCATCAAGGATGCGGTCGCCACCGCGCGCACGATGCTGGGCAAGCCGTACAACACGTCGTATGTGTTGAGCGAGGACAGCTACTACTGCTCGGACTTCATCGAACGCGCCTTCCGTGCGCACCACGTGTTCGCATTGCAGCCGATGAACTTCCGCAACCCGCAGACCGGGGAGATCGCCCAGCACTGGGTGGATCTGTACCGCGGCATGGGCATGGACGTACCGCAGGATCAGCCCGGCACCAATCCGAACGACATGTCGGCAGCGCCGGTGCTGCAGCGTGTCGGCGTGCTGGAATAAGCAAAGCCCCGCACGGGGCGGGGCTTTGCATCACCGGAGCTGGTAGCGAGGTCACTCTTCCTCGTCCTGCCCACCCTGCTGCTGGTTGCGCTGGTTGCGCTGCTGCTGTTCCTGCTGCTGTTGCTGCTGCTGGTCGCGGCCACGACCCTGCTGCTGATCCTGCTGGTTCTGCTGGCCCTGCTGCTTCTGGTTCGGGTTCTGGTTCTGCTGTGCCATGTCCGATCTCCAAAGCCACTCGCGGAATGCGGTGGACGTGGCCATCGTCTGCAGCGAATGGTTAATCACGCGTGGGTGCGCGGCTACATCTGCGTGTACGCCTGTGAATGAACGCGCAGAAGCCCTTGTGGCACAAGCGGCTGAAGAATTCATGCGGGTTCGGCATGTGCTCATGCAGTGGTCAGCATGGCGCGCATTCATGTCGTTCTCAGCCGGAAACACGCGCGGAAGGAGGCTGGCTTCCCAACTCACGCAGGCAAGCAAGCCCAGCATTCAGGGCATCACCGGCGGCACATACGCCAGGGTCATCCCCAGCAGCCACAGCAGGCCCAGCACCAGCGGGATGTGCACCAGCAGCTGTATGAAGGTGAAGCCCACGATGTCGCGTGCCTTCAGACCCAGCACGCCCAGCAGCGGCAGCATCCAGAACGGATTGATCAGGTTCGGCAGCGCTTCGGCCGCGTTGTAGACCTGCACCGCCCAGCCCAGGTGTGCCTTCAGTTCGTTGGCGGCCTGCATCACGTACGGCGCCTCGATGATCCACTTGCCACCACCGGAGGGCACGAAGAAGCCCAGCACCGCCGAGTAGACGCCCATCACCAGCGCGAAGGTATCGGTGCTGGCCACGTGCACGAACAGGCTCGACAGCCGGTGCGCCAGTGTCTGCCCGTCGCCACCGGCAGCGTGGGTGAGGATCATCGCGATGCCACCGTACAGCGGGAACTGGATCAGCACGCCGGTGGTGCTGGGCACCGCCTTGGCCACCGCGTTGAGGAAGCTGCGCGGCCGCCAGTGCAGCAGCAGGCCCAGCGAAATGAACAGGAAGTTGTAGGTGTTGAGGTTGGCGATGGCGGTGACCACCGGCTTGTTGGCGAACTCGTTGAACAGCCAGCCGAACGCCAGCAGCGAGAGCAGCACGGTCAGCAGCGGGCTGTACTCCAGCCATTCGCCCGGGCGCGTGCGGCGCTGCAACGGCTGCGGCTCGGCCTGCGCGGCGCCGGGGAAGTCTTCAGCGGTGCGGGCACTGCCGGCGGCCGGTGCGGTCAACCAGGCGATCAGCAGCGAGACCAGGATCAGCACCGCGGTCAGTGCGATCGACTGCCACAGGAAGATGGTTTCGGTGAACGGCAGGACGCCGGTGATCTCGACCAGGCCGGGCGGCATGCTGGCCGGGTTGGCCTGCAGCTGTGCGGCCGACGAGCTCAATCCCATGGCCCACACCGCACCCAGGCCGAGATACGCCGACGCACCGGCCGCGCGGTAGTCCATGCGCAGTTCGGTACGGCGGGCCAGCGCGCGCACCAGCAGGCCACCGAACACCAGCGAGAAGCCCCAGCTGAGCAGCGAAGCGAGCATGCTGACCAGGCCCACGTACACCACCGCACCACGGCCGGTACGCGGCACCCGGGCCAGGAAATCGATGAAGCGTGCGACCACCGGCGCGGTCGCCACGGCGTAGCCACCGATGACCACGAAGGCCATCTGCATGGTGAAGGGGATCAGGCTCCAGAAACCGTCACCGAAGGCGCTGGCGGTGGTCTGCGGGGTCGAGCCGAAGCCCATCGCGGCCAGCGCGACGATGACAACGCCCAGAACCGCGAACACGTACGCATCGGGGAACCACTTTTCCGCCCAGGCGGCCGAGCGCAGCGCTGCGCGCGCCATCCAGCCGTCCTGTACTGCTGCCGTCGAGGCCATCGCCTACCCTCCCAGGTTCGATGGATCGATTCTGGGCGGTGGGGTGCGGCCTGTCAGCCACCTATTGGTCGTAGGTCGCCGAGGAGGGTAGTGCCGGCCGCTGGCCGGCAACCTGGGCATCGCACACGGGTGCAGCCGGCCAGCGGCCGGCTCTACCAGACCTGGGGACGGTCGCAGGTAGTGGGTGGCGGTAGTGCCGGCCGCTGGCCGGCAACCTCGGAATCGCGCACGGGTGCAGCCGGCCAGCGGCCGGCTCTACCAGATCCAAGCATCATCGCAGGTGGTGGGTGGTGGTAGTGCCGGCCGCTGGCCGGCAATCTCGCGATCGCGCACGGGTACAGCCGGCCAGCGGCCGGCTCTACCAGATCCAAGCATCATCGCAGGTGGTGGGTGGCGGTAGTGCCGGCCAGCGGCCGGCACTACCTCACCTTGGGCTCAACGCAGTGCCAGATCCACGGCGACGCCGGCAAACAGCGCGGCACCCACCCAGTTGTTGTGCAGGAACGCCTTGAAGCACGGGCCGCGCTCGCGGTTGCGGCAGATCCAGAACTCGTACACCACCAGCGCGGTGGCCACGGCCACGCCGGCCAGATAGTACCCACCCAGCCCGCCACGCACGCCGACCAGCGCCATGGTGGCCAGGAACAGCGCGTACAGCACGCCCTGGATGACCAGGTCGAGGTCGCCGAACAGGATCGCGGTGGAGTGCGAGCCCATCTTCAGGTCGTCCTCGCGGTCGACCATGGCGTACCAGGTGTCGTAGGCGGTGGACCACAGGATGTTGCCGGCGTACAGCAGCCAGCCCAGCATCGGCACCTCGCCCTGCACGGCGGCGAAGGCCATCGGGATGCCCCAGCCGAACGACATGCCCAGGTAGACCTGCGGCAGATGGGTATAGCGTTTCAGGTAGGGGTAGCTGGCGGCCAGGAACACGCCGATGAAGCTCAAGCCGATGGTCAGGCCATTCAGGGTCAGCACCAGGCCGAACGCCACCAGCATCAGCACCGCGAACAGAGCGAGCGCGGCGCGGCCGCTGATTGCGCCGGTGGCCAGCGGACGCGCCTTGGTGCGTTCCACGTGCGGGTCGAGCCAGCGGTCGGCGTAGTCGTTGATGACGCAACCGGCCGAGCGGGTCAGCCACACGCCTGCTGTGAACACGAACAGCGTCCACAGCGGCGGCAGGCCGCCAGCAGCCAGCCACAACGCCCACCAGGTGGGCCACAGCAGCAGCAACGTGCCGATCGGGCGATCAGCGCGCATCAGACTCCAGTAATGCCGCCAACGCGGCGTCGCCGGCGACTGCGGCGAAGTGAGGGGGGTATCAGCCATGGCGATAGGATACTCCTGCCCCTCCGGCAGGGCTTTGCCGGTGGGGGGAGATTTGTTCGGCGAAACTGGATAGAATGCCGGTCCCGCACCGCCTCATGGCGCTGCGATGCCCGCCCCGGCACTGGCCGACGGCGCGGCAGTTCTACAACGCGCCCGTAGCTCAGCCGGATAGAGTAGTGGCTTCCGAAGCCATTGGTCGGGGGTTCGAATCCCTCCGGGCGCGCCATTTTTCCTTCATTGCCTGTACGCAGCGTCCCAACCGGGCGATGCTGCGAAGTCGCAAGGAATCCGGCTCGCCGCCAGGAATGTCAGGGAATGAACGTTGCCGAGCGATGTTCGCAACCGGCAGCGTCCTGTACCACGATGGAGTAATTCGCGCCCGCGCTGGATGCGCCGGGCAGGAACAGGCCATCACCATCGAACAGAACGCTCTGCTGTTCATCCTGCCCGATCGACACCCCGATCGCTCCCGGTGTGATTTCCTCAAGGATCACGTTGTAAGGCCGCCAGGCATCTTCGCCTGTGCACCTCATCTCTGCGCGAGCGGTCCTTGAGTTCAACCTGCGTCTCTCATCCACCCACAGCTGAAGCGGCTGACCAGCGTTGTGGCTGACCTGGAAGCGCCCATAGGTCAGCCCGTCGATGCTCTCGGTGCCGATGTAAGTGAATTGGACCGGCTGACACTTCGTCGTGCGGTTCGGATGCGCCGCACAGGATGTCAGTGCGGCCGCGAGGCAAAAGGCAGTCAGGCGCTTCATGGGTTCGAGGCCTGATGTGGGTGGTTGTCGCGGCGGAATGCGGCGGTGAGGGCAACCAGCACTACGCCCCAGAGCGGCGTGAGCAGCACGACGCTGATCACCGTCAGCGAAACCGGTACCTGCCAGAGCAGCGATGGCCTGAATCCGCTGAATCTGTAGGCTTCCAGTACAAGTACCACGACCTGGGCCAGAAGGCCCGCGAGCAGCCCCAAGCCAGCCCCCTTGGCAAGCCGCCTGAACGTCAGGCGGCCAGCGGCGGGAACCCGTGCGCCCATTCCCAGCAACAGAAGGCTGACGGCATACAGCCAGAAGAAAACCTGATGTGAGTCGAAGGCGTAAAGCGCCCTGCCCACAAAGTGCAGGAACAGCCAGAGTGCTCCACACGACACCGCGTAGGCCAGCCCGTACCGAAGAATCTGCCTCGCTTTCATCTTGTACCTCTCCGAGGCGTGCAGGCCGATCGCGTTCTGTTGTGGAGGAGCGCGGGAGCTCATGCACCTTGCCTCCTGCTTGGCGGCCTACTCACGCAGCCCATCGCGCAGCGCTCGAGAGTACTGCCTGCCCGAAGTCACTGTCGACACCGAACCGGGAAAGAAGTTCGCTGAGTACAGGATCCATGATGTTCATCGAACTGCACGCACGGTAGACACCAACAGAGCGCTCGCAAATGAAATTCCCACTTCCCTATTCCCACCTCAGACCCACACATCCCACCTCAGACCCACACACATAAGAATCTTCAAAGCGCTCCTGAACACCCTCCGAAGACCTTGGCAGGCCTCTTACTCAGGCTCACAGCAACCACTCGATGCACTTGCTCCCCACAACTTCCCATTACCCCGTACAAGATGAGAATTCCATTGTCATTTATGTAGCCGACAAAACTCCCGCCTCCTGCACCCGAGGCCGCTCTGACGAGATAAACAGTCTCCCCCTCTGCCGGCACTAACCCATTCAACTGTAGTGGCGCGAATTTCTCAGCCGCATCCGATGCTTGGATGATGCTCAAGTTCTGATCGAGCATCCACTGAGCAATCGATTTTTCGCTCTGCGGATTCAAGGTGGCCAAGCGGTCACTTCGAAGTGTCGTCGAGTTCCCAGGAATGATCTCATCCGATGAAACGTCCACCCAATCTGAGTTCCATTCAATGTGTTTGATCTGGCTAGTGCCACAGCCTCCGAGCAATGGAAGAAGGAGCGCAGCCACGCGTAGACTCACCATCATTTGCACCCCAACCGCTTCTTGATAGCATCCCGAACCCTATCGTCTGGAACGCCAAGATGCTCTGCCATGATGTTTCCCTCCCACCCCGGAACGGGCTTGGTAGAACGAGATGGCGCCTGCGACACCACATCGTACATATCAAAACGACCATCGTACTTGAATTTCATCAAATGCCCTGCTTCGTGCGCAGCCGTCCACTCAGTGTTTCCTGCATACCATTTACCGACACTGCCTCCAGTTACGGTCGCCCCCTTCCCCAGCGGAACCTCAACACGGTTTAACCGACCTTTCTCCGGCTGGCTAACAGTCACTGTAAATCCGGGCGCAGACCAGGTCGATTCAATTGCATTTATCATTTTTCTCAAAGTCTCAGGAGTAGCTCCCTCACCACTGAAGCGAATAGGGATGTCGATATGAACTCCACCGTCCACGCAAGTGCAATTGGCCAGCAGTCCGAGCGGATCAACCGCCTGCACTGGATCAGCTGATACATAGGAGAAGGTAGATACCCCTCCGTCGAATCCCATCGGATCACTCTGCGAATAGCGCCCCGCTGCCGGGTCATACTCCCGCTGGTAGTTGTAGAACAACCCACTCGCATCCGTGGCCTGCTGGCCCGGGAATCGTAGCGCCAGCTCGAACGCCCCACCATCCCCATCCGGATCAGCGTTCGGAATCTGGTTACCGAACACCTCGCTCTTGTTGTTCCACTCCCAGATCGCCGCATCGCGCATCGGATCGATCACCACGCGCGGCGTACTCAGATGATCCGGCTGCACGTAGGCCAGCTGCGGAACACCGGTACTCGGCACATTGATCAGCGCCACCGGATAGTTGTCCAACCAGATGGCCTGCAACTGCGCCTGCCCCGTGGCCGAGTAGTTGCCCAGCCACTGCCCTGCTTCGTTATACAGGGTGATCTGAGCAGCGCCACCGGCCGGGCTGCGCAGCACGCGCTCGCCGCGATGGTTGTAACCGTAGCTCTCCAGTGCGGCATTACCCTGCTTCACCGCGTTCATGCGATTGGCATCGCTGTAGGTGAACTTCTTGCTGCCGATGCTGGTGGTGTTGCCCGCCGCGTCATGGTTGCGCGCTTCGCCGTCCACGGCGGTCAGCCGGTGGCTGGTTGCGGGATAGGTGTAGCTGGCGGTGCCTGCCGAGGTGGTCAATGCGATGCGATTGCCGGTGGCGTCATACGCATAGGTTTCAATCGGCGTGCCGGTCGCGCCGTCCTGGGTCTGGGTCAGGCGGCCCAGCGTGTCGTAGGCGTACTTGGCCAGCACCGTCGAGCATGTGCCGGTCTTCAGTTCAGAGGTCGTTGCGGCCGATTGAGTCCAAGCATGGCAATTCTACGATTCCGTACCCGCGCAACGCACCGCGTTTTTGGCGTGAATTACCATGGCAGGAGCGAGGACCAAGAGTGCGAACACTATTACAACTGTCAGGGCCAGCCACCATTTATTGCCTGTAACC
Organism: Stenotrophomonas sp. I18B00994; assembly: GCF_014145825.1. NCBI lineage: Bacteria > Pseudomonadati > Pseudomonadota > Gammaproteobacteria > Lysobacterales > Lysobacteraceae > Stenotrophomonas > Stenotrophomonas sp. I18B00994. The sequence goes on from NZ_JACIUW010000003.1 coordinate 113,102, forward strand.
GCAAGCACGAAGGGAATGCAGCGATGACGGCCAGTACATGAGCATAGAGTAGAAGAAGCACATATCTGTACAGACTCGACGCCGAATCCGCAACGCCCGCAATACTTCCGCACCGACTTGTTAAGTGAATTGAATGTAGAGAAGCTCTGTTCACGTGCCCCGCAGGAGGAGCACGTGAATGAAAGTATCGACCTCACCGGCAAACCTCCGCGCCAACTATTGCCGCCGCTGCGACAGCATCAGGATGCTGATAGGTAACTCTAAAGGATGAACATAGACAGCGAGCCGGATACCGGGATCCTTACCGCTGGTGAAAATATACAACTGACACCGAAACCCGAGGCAGCGCGGCTCAGTAGCTGTACGGGATACTTGGATGCTACTGCACTGACTGCCGTCGCGGTCTGACCAGGGGGCGAGGATACCTGGGAGAGCACGGCGTTCAGTTGAGTATGGGTACTGATTGCTTCCTGTTGAGTCCCTTGGCCCCACCAGTGTTCTCGTCCAGTGAGAGCTGCCGCACGCCACACAGGCCCGATGCGGATGTTATGGAACACACGCCGCACATGCGGCGTGTGCTACCGAACAATGGCGATCATGGAGGTAGCGTTCGAGAAGAATCAGCTCGGGTCCGACGCACGGGATGCTAGGGCAGACGGAGCAAACGTAGAGACCCGATGTGGATGGGGCTAGTTCTCCCATAGATGTGTCTTCTTGACCCGCCATACTCCTTCCTCTTTTCTCAAGAACACATCTGCGTTCTTTCCTGTCGGAGGGAATCCGATTTCCATGAAAGCAGCATCGTCATCAAAGTACAACTTCTCAATGGCAATGAATGGCGAAGTGCGATCATATGACGACGACTTTACGAACTGAAATCTCCCGCCGTTGGCTTCGCACAACGGCAATGAAGATGACGATTCATCGCCATCCCATAGAACGTTTATCCGTGAAGATCCCCATCCATCTCCTCCGTATGCAGAAAGCGCTGAATCCGAGGATGCCGCCTGGATGATTGCCACCGGATCATGACTACAGGGAGCACCTCTTTCACTGGATGACTTTGCGCATCCAAATAGGGTAAATGCAATTATCAAGCACAAGCCAACGCGAAAGAGGTTAGTGTGAAGCAGGCCTTCTGATCCCATAGACATACTCTTCATAGCTCCAACCCTCCTCGCCCTTGTACTGATTTTTGTTCCAGAAATACTCCGAGAATTGAACCAACTCGTGCTCCAGTGTTCTTTCCAGCTTCTGCAGGAGTTCTGGGCTTCGGTCACCCGATTCGAAGCGGTCAAAATAGGTCTCATGAATAAATATCTCACCCGAGCCAGGCGCGTAACCACCATCGTCATGCCTCATGTATTTTGGCGTAATGACTGGCCCATCGCATTTCGATAGAAGCTGATCAAGATGCCCCTGTCCGATGTTTCCGTATCGCTGGAATCCATCATATTTGCGACTGGTCATTCGATCTTTCGTTCCATTCAAGAATTCCGTCGTCGCGGGGTACTTCTTGCTGACCCAGGAGTGATAGCGGAGAAGTCCTAATGGATCGACAAAGTCTAACGGATCATTTCCTGTGTACGCGTAGATTGAAGCTCCGCCTCTCAAACCGATCGGATCACTCTGCGAATACCGCCCCACCGCCGGGTCGTACTCGCGCTGGTAGTTGTAGAACAACCCACTCGAATCCGTCGCCTGCTGGCCCGGGAATCGCAGCGCCAGCTCGAGCGCCACACCATCCCCATCCGGGTCGGCACTCGGAATCTGGTTGCCGAATACCTCGCTCTTGTTGCTCCACTCCCAGATCGCGACATTCCGTACCGGATCGATCACCACGCGCTGCGTGCCCAGATGATCTGGTTGGACGTAGGCAAGTTCCGGCACGCCGGTGCCCGGCACGTTGATCAGCGCCACCGGGTGGTTATCCAGCCAGATGGCCTGCTGTTGCGCCTGCCCCGTGGCCGAGTAGTTGCCCAGCCACTGCCCGGCCTCATCGTACAGCGTGATCTGAGCTGCGCCACCGGCTGGAGTACGCAGCACGCGCTCGCCGCGATGGTTGTAACCGTAGCTTTCCAGCACGGCATCGCCCTGCTTCACCGCGTTCATGCGGTTGGCATCGCTGTAGGTGAAGGTCTTGCTGCCGATGCTGGTGGTATTGCCCGCTGCGTCATGGGTGCGCGCTTCGCCATCCACCGCAGTCAGGCGATGGCTGGTTGCGGGGTAGGTGTAGCTGGCGGTGCCTGCCGAGGTGGTCAGCGAAGCGCGATTACCGGTGGCGTCATACGCGTAGGTTTCGATCGGCGTGCCAGTCGCGCCGTCCTGGGTCTGGGTCAGGCGGCCCAGCGTGTCGCAATCGCAATTGGCCCGCGGGACAGAGCATAGCGCAATGGCTTCAGACCAACGGAAGAGGATCAGCGCATAATCCAGATCACGATCAGGGGAATCAGCGATATGAGATACACAAGGAACGAGAACCAGAACACCAAGAGGAACAACTTGCGCACTCCTGATGCGCCGTTATGAACCCGCTTCCATCCGCAGATCGGATACTTGGTTAAGAAATGATCTCGCTCCAGGATCGCAGGCCTGCCAAGGGTGTCCCACAGTTCAGGGGAATTTCTCCTTAACTCCCAAACCAGAAAAATTCGCGAAACGAAAGCTATCAACAACGTTGCGATAGCGAGCATGCAAAGGGCTTCAAAAACTGATTCTAATGACATTCGCAGTCGCTCCAGGTAACTCCATTCCCCATGAATCTGCTTCGCCCAATCAGGTAGCTCGCCGAGGCATCCCAACCCCCCTGCCCCCCAATTCCAAATGAAGATACATCGCCAATCCTCAGGGTTGACAGAGAGCCCCCCCCACCGGCCGCTGCTCCCAACGAAAGAATGGAAGAAGCTCCGAGCAATTCGCTTGGATCGACATACATCAGGTTGCCTCCAGTGAGAGTGACATTAGAGACGGTGACGGAGATGGGAGATCCAGTGCCGACGCCAACCCCAGCAAAGCCGAGTTCGACGGACGCCTGACGTCCATTGAGACATTCGGACGTAAGGGTCAGTCTTGCACCACCCACACCACCTACAATCCCTACGCCAGTGCCCGCAAACGTCATGGTTCCAGTCCATGTCGCCAATCCGAGCGGGTCCGCTTTAGCCTGTGGAGTGAGATCCGCGTAACTGAAGGTTGAGATTCCCCCATCCAACCCAATTGGATCACTCTGCGAATACCGCCCCACCGCCGGGTCGTACTCGCGCTGGTAGTTGTAGAACAACCCACTCGAATCCGTCGCCTGCTGGCCGGGGAAGCGCAACGCCAGCTCGAACACCACACCATCGCCATCGGGATCGGCACTCGGAATCTGGTTGCCGAACACCTCGCTCCTGTTGTTCCACTCCCAGATCGCGACATCACTCACCGGATCAATCACCACGCGCGGTGTGCCCAGATGATCCGGCTGCACGTAGGCCAGTTCCGGCACGCCGGTATCCGGCACATTGATCAGCGCCACCGGGTAGTTGTCCAGCCAGATGGCCTGCTGCTGCGCCAGCCCCGTGGCCGAGTAGTTGCCCAGCCACTGCCCTGCTTCGTCGTACAAGGTGATCTGCGCTGCGCCGCCGGCCGGGGTACGCAGAACGCGTTCACCGCGGTGGTTGTAACCGTAGCTTTCCAGTACGGCATTGCCCTGCTTCACCGCGTTCATGCGGTTGGCATCGTTGTAGATGAACGTCTTGCCGCCGATGCTGGTGGTGTTGCCCACCGCGTCATGGTTGCGCGTTTCACCATCCACTGCAGTCAAGCGATGGCTGGTTGCTGGATAGGTGTAGCTGGCGGTGCCTGTCGAGGTGATCAGCGCGGTCCGATTGCCAGTGGCGTCATAGGCATAGGTCTCAATCGGTGTGCCAGTTGCGCCGTCCTGGGTCTGGGTCAAGCGGCCCAGAGCGTCGTAGGCGTACTTGGCCAGCACCGTCGAACCTGCGCCGTTCTTCAGCTCGGTGATCGACCCGACCGGGTCGTAGCCATAGCCCAGCGACAGGCCACCTGCGGCCGAGTCATGTACCGCCTGCGGGCGGTAATCCAGATCCAACGGACGCTGCAGCTGGCGGCCGTTGCCGTAGGTCCAGCCGGTCGCCGGGCCGAAGGCCGCACAGGTCACGTTGTTCACCACGATCTGCCGTACCTGGCCGGGGCGGGTCAGGCCGATCTGGCTGATGCAGCCTTGGGTATCGCGCACGTAGTCGGCCACGCTGCCGTCGGGGTAGGTCAACGCAGTCAGGCGACCCGACTTGCTGTAGGCATAGCGCAGTGTGCTGGCCACACCATTGACGGTCTGCACCTTGCGGGTGACCTGGCCGAAGCGGTCGTGGCAGTACTGGGTGCTGCCATTGGCGTGCAGCACCTGCCCCAGGCGCCCCTTGGCAAAGCGCTCGTCGGCGGTACACGCGGCAGGCGCCACGTCGTAGCTGTAGCCCACGTCCAGATTGGGGTCCGGGTAGGCGATGCCGATCAGGCGGTTGAGTGCATCGTAGTGATAGGTGGCGGTGATGCCGCGTGCATCGGTGGCCGTCTTGCGGTTGCCGGCGGCGTCCACGGTGAAGCTGCTGGCGCCACTGTCCGGGCTGACCTGCCCGGTCAGATCACCGAACCCGTTGTAGGCATAGGTCGTATGCAGGCCTTTCGGGTCGGTGACCTGGGTGACCTGGTCCAGCGCGTTGTACTGGCTGCGGATCTCCGCCGCCACGCCGCCGACATCCTGCAGGGTCTGCGCCAGGCGGTTGAGCGGGTCGTACTGCTGGCTGGTCACGCGCTGCAGTGCGTCGGTGATCGTCTGCGGGTTGCCGTTGGCATCGTAGGCAAAGCCGGTGGCGTGGTTGCCCGCATCCTTCAGCGCGGTCAGCTGGCCAAGCGTGTTGAACGTCCGCGCCAGGGTGCGACGCAGCGTGCCGCCAGTATCCAGCGTGTCTTCCTTGAGGCGGTTGCCGGCATTGTCCAGCGTGTAGTGGATGGTGTTGCCAGCGCTGTCGGCGATATCCGTCAGCCGCTGCGCGGCGTCGTAGACGTAGGTGACGCTGCTGCCGTCGGGCTCGGTGACCTGCTGCACTTGGCCGGTCGGCCAGTAGCTGATCTGGGTAGCCCGGTCCTCGGCTGTGGTGGCACCGCGCACGGTGATCGAGGTCGGCCAGCCGCGGGGATGGTAGGTGTAATCAGTTACCACGCCGTTGGCGTCCTTGACCGACAACGGCCGCCCGAACGCGTCGTAGGCCAAGGTCTCGACCGTCTGGCCCAGCGCATTGGTCACGCTGCGCAGGTCGCCCTTGCGATAGCTGCAGGCACCATTGGCCGCGCACCCCGCGTCATCCGCGGTGTAGTAGGCATAGGTGGAGACATCCGCCACATCACTACGCGGGCCATCCACGCTACGCAGCAGTCCCATCAGCGGGCACTCCGGGCCCTCTGCCTCACAGTAGGTCTGCGTGGTGACGCGGTTGTCACCGGTCACCATGTCGCGCACGGCGATGGTGGTCGGCTGGAGGCGTGCATTGCGCACGATGCGGATCTCACGGTTACCGACGGTCTGCTGCACCAGCCGATTGCTGTCCATGGCCACGCGCATTTCGCTGACGCGCTGGTCCGGAGTACCGGCCGCTTCGGTGGTGGTGGTCACGCTGATGGCGCCTGTGGCAGCATCGCTGGCCTCGGAATAGGCATACTGGGTGACAACGCCTCGGCGATCGGTCACCGACTGCAGCCGGCGCCGGAAATCGGTGCCCTCGGGCAGATAGGTGCGACTGATGCTGCCGTTGCTCTCGGTGACGCCGTTGACCTTGCGCGGAAGGCCGCTGGCGCCGCTGGCGGTCAATGCGTAGGTGCTCTGCTTGCCCAGTGCGTCGGTGACGATCGTGGTGCCTGCCAGGGTGTACTCCAGGCGCACGCCATCAATGCCCACGTCGGCCTGACTGCAATCGCCGGAATGGCGGCTGCAGGTGACCCGCCCCTTGGCGTCGTAGCCGTACCAGCTGTAACGCTGGTTGCCCTCGGCGGTAATGCCGGTCAGGTAGCCCGGGAAGCGGGCGTCCTCATAGTGATACGTGCGGCTGGCACCGTCTGCGTAGGTCGCACTGATCAATTCCCCGGCCGGGGAATAGGCGTAGCTCACCACGGGCTGGCCGGCGATCACCAGGGCCGAGATCAGCGAATCGTCACCCGGCGCGAGATACTGGACGTCCACGCGCCGGCCGGTTGAATGGGTGATGCTGAGCAGGCGGCCATGGCTGTCGCGTGCATAGGTTAGCGAGGTTCCGTCTTCGAAATCGCGGCGCTGCATAAGGCCGCCGGCATCGAACTGAATGCGCTCCTGAGCCCGCGACAACAACCATAGGCTCCCCTGTTGAGCCACGCGGTCCCCACTGCCATCCATTGCCTCATACACCGCTCCCACCTTCTTGAAGGCGAGCTGGCCACCCTCAGCGTCAATCAAACCCACCTGGACTTCCGAACTCGGCGGATAGCCCGTGTCATCAATGCCGAGCGTCAGGTGAATATTGTGCGAGTGCGTCCAACCTTGGCCAATGGCTCCGCCGCTGGTGCTGGTCAAGGAATGATACTGGCGATCGAAGCGGACCCACCCGAAATCAAGGTCCGCTTCCGGCTGAGACTTGTCGCCGGTGGTAGGGTCGCATGGATTACCGACTTTGCACTGCTGCGGCGGCAGCGGAGAAGTCCAGTAGGCCAGCAGCATTGCCATGTTTGGGTCGTCCTGCTGGATCAGGGCGCACATGCCCAGGTTATCGTCCCACATCATCATGGGGCGATTCATGCATTTTGCGGTTCTACTCCGAGATGCATTTTGCCAGAAGACCGTCTGCCTGCAGGAATTAATGCCCTCGAAATAAGTGTTCTTAGCGAATTTGTAGCGCTTGCTTTCGTTGATGACGCTACCGTCATCTCCCACTCCAAGCCCGCCAACCTCCTCCCAGGCCTCTTCAGTCATGACGGTGGCAGCGCACCGCGGATCGCTCGCATTCTTCGACAGGAACATGCTGCGGACGGCATCCTCCGTGGCGTACTTCTGATGGTTCTGCTCATACACCCAATCCGTGGTGACGATCTTCTCGGGCTTGACGCGATAGTCATAGATCGTCTTGTTAGGAAGGGCCCTCTGGCGCTTGACCTCCCAAACGAAAGGCTTATCGACCTCATACTCGGCGAAGAAGGCCCGTATGTCTTTCTGGACAGCCGCCTCCGTGGAACGGGGCTCTCCCATCGAGAAGTAGCTTTCCCATTTCTTCTCGATCTCCTGCGCCTGCACGCTGGACGTCGAGCACGCCAGCACGAACAGCGCAAGACTGATGAGCGAAGTGCCAGAGTTTGCCTTCAACATCCCTGTTCTCCTTCCTGGACGGACACAGCGCCGGCGGGAACGAGAACGTGGGCAGCAACCTCCTCACGTCATGCTTCGGATCGTCCCTGGTCCGGAATGCGGCGTGGCCGCATGGGGACGTTATCTCCGATGTGGTTTACACATTCAAGTCAAAAAACTGTGGAATGAGTCAAATTTCAGAACTTTCTGATGCGGGGGGGGGCGTGTCGGAAATGCAGCCAAGCGTGGGCTCGGCTCTACAAGGCGAATGCCCCAGAAACAGAAACGCCGGGCATCGCCCGGCGTTTCCGTCACCGCATGGAAGGGGTAAATCTCAGTACTTCCCATCAAACGCAAAGATCGGCTTGCGCTGCTTCCACGCGCCAGCGGTGAAGTCCGGGAACTCCAGCGTCTGGAAGCTGTTGGCGATCGACTGCTCGCTCAGCGGGGTGATCGCGCTCCAGGTCACTGCGTCGTAGATGTCGATCGGCATCGGAGCCTTCGCCTTCAGCGCTTCAACAAAGGCATGGATGACGAACCAGTCCATGCCACCGTGGCCGGCGCTGGCGGCGGTGTCGGCGTTCTGCTTCCACAGCGGGTGCTCGTACTCGTCCTGGTACTTCTTGAACTCTTCCCACTGGTGCGGCGGGCTACGGCCTTCGATGTGGATCGAATGGTTCACGTCCATCCACAGGCCCTTGGTGCCCTGCACGCGGAAGCCCATCGAGTACGGGCGCGGCAGCGAAGTGTCGTGCTGCAGCAGGATGGTCTCGCCGTTCTCGCAGGCCAGCGTGGTGGTGACGATGTCGCCCAGCTTGAACTTCACCTTGGTGCTGGGGTGGGTGGTGCCACCGCTCTTGGCAACGGTGTACTCGTGCAGGCCACGCGCCTTGGTCGCGAAGGCATTGATATGGGTGAAGCGGTTGCCACGGTTGATGCCGGTGTACATCGCGCACGGGCCGATGCCGTGGCTGGGGTACAGCTCGCCGTTGCGTTCCACCGAATGCTCGGTGCGCCAGCGTGCTTCGCTCCAGCCCTTGGGGCCGAATTCCACGCCGCTGTCGTAGGGCTGGTTCGGGTCGCCGGAATTGAACTTCACACCGCGCAGGTCATGCTGGTAGCCGGCCTGCAGATGCACCAGCTCGCCGAACAGGCCCTGGCGCACCATCTGCAGCGCGGCCATCACGTCGCGGCGGTAACAGACGTTCTCCAGCAGCATGTACGGGGTGCCCGTGCTCAGCTGGGTCTTCAGCACGTCCCAGTGGTCCTGCAGGGTGATACCGGCCACCACTTCGCAGCCCACGGCCACGGCGGCCTGCATGGCGGCGATCGCCATCGGTGCGTGGTACTCCCACGGCGTGGCGATGATCACGCCATCGATGCCCTTCTGTTCCAGCAGGCGCTTCCAGGCGTTGGTATCGCGGTCCTGGCCGTAGGTCTTCGGGGCCGGCTTGCCGGCCTTGGCCACCATGTCCATGGCACGGCCGAGCATGATCGGTTCGATGTCGCACAGCGCGACCACCTCGACATCGTCGCGGCGCACCAGCTCCTTCAGCAGCACAAGGCCACGCATGCCGGTGCCGATCATGGCCAGGCGCACTTTGCGCCCGCGTGCCCACGCCGGGGTCTGCGGCAGCAGGCTGCTGGCGGCGACAGCGGCACTGGCCGCGATGAATTCCCTACGCTTCATGGCAAACATCTCTCCTCTTGGCAGCGAGCCGGCCGTAGCCGGCCCGCCGGGTCACGCAAACGGAATTACTTGAAACGGTAGCCGATGGTCACACTGTAACCACGACCGAAGATGGTTGCGTAGTCACTGGAGTCACCCAGGAAGCTGTTCGGATCGTAGAACGGCAGGCGGTTGAACAGGTTCTTGACGGTGAAGCTCAGGTTCCACGCGTCATCCGGGCGCCAGGTGACACTCATGTTGGCAGTCCACCACGACGGCGCACCATCGCACTTGCTCTTCTGCAGGGCCAGGTAGCCGCCGGTGCAGGTTTCCTTGTTGTTGCTCACCTCATCAACCTGGTCGGTGGCCCACTTGGTGCCGCCCACGTAGTTGACGAACATGCTGGTGGTCACCTGCTTGTAGGTCCAGTCGGCATTGAGCGTGGCACGCAGGCGCGGGTTGTTGTAGTAGCCGACCACGTCGCCGTAGTACCAGCCGTTCTCCGCATCCATGTAGAAGCGGTTGCGGTTGGCGATGGTGGCGGCCAGGCCGATGTTCAGGTTGCCCCAGTCGCCCAGCGAGAAGCGGCTGCGCGCATCGATGTCGAAGCCGTCGATCAGGGTCTTGCCTCGGTTCTTGTACTGGCCCACCACGCTGGCCACGTTGCCGGCCGAATAGCCCGGCAGTACCGACGGGCAGCTCACGCCACTGGCCGGGTCGGCACACATGGCCGCCAGCTGCGCCAGGTTGGCGCGGTCGCTGTCGCTGATCGGCGAGCGCGACATCGAGATGATGTCTTCCATGCGGCGATAGTCCGGCGCGACGATTTCGTTGTTGCGGTAGATGAACCAGTAGTCGGCCGACACCGACAGCCAGCTCGCCGGCTCGTAGACGAAGCCGAGGGTGGCGATCTTCGCCTTCTCCGGCTTCAGGTCCTTGTTCGGCTGTGTCATGCGGGCCACGGTGCGGCTGCAGTCGACGTTCAGCATGTTCTTGCCCAGGTCGACATCACCCGGCCGCTGCGACTTCAGCAACAGGTTGGCGATGGCATTGGTCTCGTTGCAGCGCAGCTCGTCGCGGAAGCCGCCCAGCTGGGCGAACACGCCGCCATTGCCGGACTCGGCCAGGCTCGGTGCACGGAAGCCGGTGGAGTAGGTACCGCGCAGCATCAGCTGGTCGAACGCCTGGTACTTGAAGCCGATCTTCGGTGCCACGTTGGCGCTGAAATTCGGGTACTTGTCCACGCGCACCGCCGCATCCAGTTCCAGCTTCTCGGTGATCGGCGCCACGGTTTCGGCGAACAGCGCGTAGGTGTTGCGCTTGCCGTCGAACCAGGAACCGCCCTGCTGGGTGATCAGGCCGTTGGCGGCGTCGGCGTTGCCCGGAGTGTAGAAGGTTTCGCGGCTGGCGTTGAAGCCGAATGCCGCACGCATCTCACCGGCCGGCAGCTGGAACAGCGGGCCTTCGATCTTGCCGTCGAGGGTGTGCAGGCGGGTCCACGACTGGATGTCGAAGGTCGGGAACGCTTCACGGATCAGTGCGGCGTTGGCTTCGCTGATCTCGCCGAACTTGTACGCCGGGTGGTCGGAGATGATCACGCGGCCGGTGCCCGGATCGATCGTGTACGGGCCGAAGGCCTTCTCGAAGCCCTTGGTGTTGACGTTGATCGTCTGGTAGGTGGTGGAGTGGGTGCCGGCGCTGGCGAACGCGGTTTCCCAGTTCCAGTCGCCGCGGTTGCCACGCGCGCCGGCCAGCACGCGGTAGCTCTTGTCGGTATTGCGCTGGCCGAAGTAGTTCGGGCCGGCATCCTGCAGCAGGTAGTTCAGGCCGACCACACCGCCCATCATCGCCTTCATCTGCGGGCTGGCGTGGTTGTACTCGTTGTTCGGGCCCAGGAACGGGTACAGGAACTGGTTGACGGTGTTGCCGGTATTGCGCGAGAACCAGCTGGTCGGGTTGCCGGTGGTGGTGCCGTAGGTGCGCGGCGTACCGCCGTTGGCGCGCAGGTCGATGTCGGTGTAGGTCGCCTCGGCGAAGATCTCGGTGCTGTCGCCGACCAGGAAGGTGCCGTTGAGGTAGGCGGTGTTGCGCTCGGACTTGGCACCGGCGTCGATCTCGTTGTTCATCCAGGTTTCCCAGACGCAACGCGGACCGGCCGCTTCACTGGTCAGCACGTTCCTGCAACCCGGCGCAGCTTCCTGCACACGGCGGCCGGTGACCGGATCGAAGGCGAAGTAAGTGCCCGGATTGAATTCACCCGGCTTGCTGCCCACGCCCAGGCGCAGGTTGTTGAGGTAGTTCGGATTGTTGACGTAGTACTGGTCGGGCCGCTTGTCGTAGAAATCGCTCAGCGGGATCGCGTCGCGGCGGTACATGTTCACCGCGCCGTAGATGTTGAAGCGGTTTTCGGCCAGGTCACCGAAACCGGCGGTGATGCTGGCCTGGCGCTCACCATAGGAGTCGATGCGCGAAGAGGTGTCGTTGGTGAAGCTGACCTCGGCACCCTGGAAGTTGCGCTTGGTGATCACGTTGATCACGCCGGCCACCGCGTCGGTGCCGTACACCGCCGAGGCGCCGTCGGTCAGCACTTCCATGCGCTCGATGGCCGCAGCCGGAATCGCATCGATGTTGACGAACTGGGTCTGGAAGCCGGCCGGTGCGCCGTAGTACGACAGGCGACGACCGTTCAGCAGCACCAGCGTGCCCTGCGCGCCGAGGCCACGCAGGTTGGCCTGCGAGGCACCGTCGGAACCGGTGAACAGCGAGCGCGCGTCCTGCTGCGCCGGGCGGGCGGCCGGCAGGTTGTCGAGCACCTGCAGCAGCGTGCGCGCACCCATGTTCTGGATGTCCTGCTTGCTGATCACCTGCACCGGCGAGGCGGTTTCAACGTCGGTGCGGCGGATGTTGGAGCCGGTGACCTCGATGCGGGCCAGGTCGGTGGCCTTGTCCTTGCTCTCCTGGGCGAAGGCAGGAACGGCGACCGACAGCAGCACGCCGGCGATGGCCAGCGACAGCGGAGCGATCGAACGACAGGGGGGGCGGTGGTGGCGGGCGGGCAACATCGGGGTTCTCTCCTGGCAGGGGTGCAGCGCAATAAGTGAGCGCGTGGGCGTTCGGCGGGCAAAACGCTCCCGGGCCACGGCCACGAGGGCCGTAGTCGGAATGGGCGGGGGGAGGAGCGGTGTTACGAGGGGGTCATGGGGCGACGATGCTGGCGGAGTCGCCCTCCTGGCCGATCAGTACGGCATTGGCCCAGTTGGCGCAGACCTGGGCGGGTTGACTGCCCTGCGCACCCAGCGTGCGCAGGCTCAGGGTGGAAAGGCCTCGGATGTCCAGCTCCGGCTTGACCACGCCGGGTGCCTTCACCAGGCCGCTGTCATACAACAGGCGGTTGTCACCCCAGACCTGGAACTGCAGGCCACCGGCGGTGCGGCAGGCGTCGTCGATGCCGAGGTCGGCACGCAGCAGGTGCCAGCCGCCCTGCAGGCGCAGGTCGATGCGGCTGTTGGCGCCGACGCCCAGGCCACGGCGGAACTGCAGGCCGTTCATGCGCATGCCGGCGTCGCCACGGAAGGACTGGTCGGTGCGCACCTGGCTGGCCAGCGCGGCCGGCACCGGCAGCTCGGAGAGATAGCGCTGCCGGGCCGGTCGCTCCGGTTCCTGGTGTTCGAGGATGTGGAAGGTGGACAGGGCGATCGGGCCGACGTCGCGTGGCTGCAGTGCATCGAATGCGCGGGCGCTGCCCTGTGCGGCGGTGACCATCGGGTCGGTGCTGCTGGCGCCGTCGCCTTCGGGGTTCTGCACGCTCAGCACGCGGAAGCGCAGCAGGCGCCCGGCATGGGCCGGGAACGCGATGCGCTGCACGCCCTCCTTCAACTGCAGGCGGCCACGTGCGATCGGCTCGCCCCACTCCCCATTGCTGTCGCCCAGGTACACCTCGTAGTCGCGCACCTGGCCGTGCTTCCAGTTCTTGTCGTTGCGCGGGGCAATGTCGATGCCGTCGATCATCCTGCGCTCTCCGAAGCCGATCACCCACTCATGCGCACCGGTGCGCACGGCCTGGTTGCGCACACTGCGGAACCAGGTGGCCGGATCGTCGTCGAGGGCATTTTCCAGCGCATGGCCAGGCTCTTCGGCCGGGCGGTTGACCACCAGCAGGCTGTCGGCCGGCAGTTCGCGGCCCAGCACCGGCGCAGCCGGATAGGCATCGTCGGCGGCCGCAGCGACCACCGCGAAGTCCAGCTGCAGTTGCAGCGGCTGGCGGATGTCCTGGGTAGCGGTACGCACGTGCAGCGTGCCACGGCGCTCCTTGGCATCGAAGTACCAGCCTTCAGCCGCACCGTTGAACGCCGCCGCATCGGCCAGCGCCGGCAACGCGCGGCCACCGGCCTGCACCGCACGCGGCGCCTGGCGGCTGAGCACGCGCAGGCCATAACGACGCTGCGCCAGCTGGCCGTTGTACTGGCCCTGCACCGGATCGATCTGCACCTGCACCGGGCCACTGCCCTGCGCCGGCGCCTGCACGCGGATTACCTGCGTGCTCGACTCACCCTGCTGGTAGCGGCGCGTGTTGCCATCGTCTTCGTACAGCGTGTACTGCGACTCGCCCTGCGGGTACAGGTCGAACGTCACTTCATCCAGCGGCTTCTCGCCGTCGAACAGCATCGACGGGTACATCGGCAGGATCGCACCGGCACGCACGAATACCGGCAACGTGGCCAGGTCCACCTGGCGGTCGAGCTGGCGGCCGTCGGCGCCGGCCTGCACGCGGCGGCCATCCCAGTAGTCGATCCAGCCGCCGGCCGGCAGGTGGATGTCGCGGCGCCAGCCACGGCTGGCGGCCTGGCTGCGATACACCGGCGCCACCAGCAGGTCGCGGCCAAGCAGGAACTGGTACTTGTAGGTTTCATCCTGCGCATGCGGGTCGCGCGGGTTGTCCCACATCAGGCCGCGCACCGGCGGTGCACCAGTCTGCGCGGCCTCGTGCACCAGCCCGTACATGTACGGGGTCAGGCGCATCTTCAACTTCAGGTAATCGCGGTTGATGCTGCGATAGGGCTCGTCGTACCACCACGGGTGCTTGCGCGCGTTCGACGACCAGCCGCTCATGCCCATCAGCACCGGGGTGAAGGCTTTCCACTGCAGGTCGCGGGCGAAGGTTTCGGCGCTGCCGCCGAAGATCGCATCCACATCGCCACTGGCGTAGGCCATGCCGGACAGGCCCGAACCGACCAGGGTCGGCACGTGCCAGCGGATGTAATCCCAACTGCTGCTCTGGTCGCCGGTCCACGCCACCGCGTAGCGCTGGATGCCGGCCCAGCCCATCACCGTCCACAGGAACGGGCGCGAATCGGAATTGTCGAGGATGCCGTTGAACGCCTGACGGTTGGCGTCCATCGCGAACTGGTAGCCCTTGCCGGTCCAGGCCACGTCCAGCTTCTGCACGCGGCTGCCGGCCTTGCCCACTTCCCAGGCGATCTTGTCGACGCCGTTCTCGGTCCACAGGCCGGTGCGGAAGCCGTACTTGGCCAAGCCCTGCACGGTTTCCGGCAGCTTCTTGTACCCGCAGCCGTAGCCATCGTTGGGCAGGATCCAGCCACCGGGCATGTCGTGGGCGCGGTACTGCTTGGCCACCGAGTCGATCACATCCGGCGTGGTGCCGGTCGGGCCGTCACTCCAGCCTTCGGGCACGGTGCCGGGCTTCTTGGCATTGTCACCGTCGTTGTAGCAATCGGCATCGCCGTAGGACAGCGCCCAGCGCGCGACCATGTTCGGGCGGCCGGTCAGCTGGGTGTAGCGCTCGATCAGTTTAGGCAGGTCGGCGCCGACGAAGTAATAGGCATCGAAGCGGTCTTCGCGGTGCAGCAGCGTGGCCTGGTCGGCCTCGCGCAGATCGTAGCTGCCATCGCTCCAGGTGTTGCGCAGCATGCCCCAGCCACGGCTGCTAAGCAGCATCGGTGCAGGGCTGGGGCGGTCGCCCTCTTCCCAGCCGCCGGAGTAGGACACGTCCAGCTCGCGGCCCTTGAACTGGTAACGGCCGTTCTGCTGGCCGCCACCGAAGTAGCCCTCATCGGCCTGCGAGGACAGCACCTGCACGCTCTGCGTGGCATCCAGGTCCAGCGGCTGCAGTTCCTGCCACAGCGCGGTGGGCTGGCCGTTGTCCAGGCGTTCCAGGCGCATGCGCAGCGGCTGTCGCTGTACATGCAGGACCAGTGCATCGGTGCGCACGCGGATTTCCTGTGCGTCTTCTTCCAGCTGCGCCTTCACGTTCGCCTTGGGCTGCGGCAGCACGATCGGTGCGGCCTTGTCGCCGGCACCGGTCAGCGTGCCGTTGCGGCCGGCCTGCACGCGGATGATGTCGGTAGCCGGCAGTTCGATGCGGATGCGCGCGCCCTTGTCGGTCTGCAGGTCCCAGCCCTGCACGCCGTCGCCGCTGGCGCTGGCGGCAACCGAACGCAGGTTGCCGACCGGCTCGGCCTGGGCCGGCATGGACGCCAGCATCAATGCCGGCAACAGGGCCAGCATCAGCGGCGAGCGACGAACGCAGTTTTCCACGCGGACTCCCAACCCGTTCACCGGGCGTTTCGAAAGCGATTGGGCCGACTCTAGGGCAGCGATTCGAAAGATGTCAACAAATTGAAAGGAAAAAGGAAGATATATTCCATTGAAACGAAAGTTGCTGCGCCGCAATACTTTGTGTAATCGCTTGCAGACGCCTGTTAAGCATTGTGCGATACGGCATCCGGCGGATTCTTGCGTTTTCCGACGTGTTCTGGGCAGAGCGAAGTCGGCGTCACATTTTCTTTCTTTTTACTTTCGCTATTTGACATTTCGAAAGAAAACACAGATGGTGCGCTGGCCCAACTGGAACCTCCGAATGGACGTCACCCTGCTTTCCGATGTGTCCGCCTGGCAGCGCCTTGGCGGAGCCGATACCGCTACCGAAATCGCCCAGCAGCCTGCGCTGTGGGAAGCCCTTGCACAGGACCTGTCGCGTGCCCGCGACCGCCTGCAGGCCTTCCTCGGCGACAGCCTCAACGATCCCAACCAGCGCGTGCTGTTCACCGGCGCCGGCAGCTCCGGCTTCATCGCCGAAATGGTGGCCGACGCGATCAACGCGCAGTGGCCAGCCGATGTGCGCGTGGTGCACACCACCAGCCTGCTGACCCACCCGGCGCTGTACCTGCAGCGCGACCGCCCGACCCTGCTGGTCTCGTTCGGCCGCAGCGGTTCCAGCCCGGAAAGCGTGGCGGCGGTTGACCGCGTGCGCAGCGACGTGGATGACGCGCGCTTCCTCGACATCACCTGCAACGCCGATGGCGAACTGGCCCGCCGTGGGGCCGGCCGTGCCGATACCTGCACCCTGCTGATGCCGTCGGCCAGCTGCGACCGCGCCTTCGCCATGACCAGCAGCCTGACCTGCATGCTGTTGGCCGCGCTGACCGTGTTCGATCGTTCGCCGTGGGATGCGCGCGTGGCGCGCCTGAAGCAGATCGCCGCGCTGGCCCGCGAAGGCCAGGCGCAGTGGGACGCACCGGTGGCGGCGCTGGCGCAGCGCCCGTTCAACCGCATCATCTACCTCGGCAGCGGCCCGCTGGAAGCGCTGGCACGCGAGTGCGCGCTGAAGGTGCTGGAACTGACCGCTGGCCGCGTGCTGGCGCTGGCCAACACCCCGCTGGGCTTCCGTCATGGGCCGAAGTCGACGCTGGATGGCAACACCCTGGTGGTGGTGCTGCGCAGCGTGCAGCCGCTGGCGCGCCGCTACGAACAGGACCTGCTGGAAGAACTGCGCCGCGACGGCGTGGCCGGCCAGGTGCTGGCGATCGGCCCGCATTCGGACATCGGCGCCGATGACGAATACACCCTCACCGTGCCGGCACTGGACGATCCGTGGCTGGCGCCGGTGTGGCTGGGCTTCGCGCAGCTGTTCGCGCTGCAGCGCTCGGCCGCGCTTGGCCTGACCCCGGACAACCCGTTCCCGGATGGCACCGTCAACCGCGTCGTCAAGGGCGTCACCATCCACCATGGCTGAGCTGATCGCCCACGCCTGCTACGGCATCGACATCGGCGGCACCAAGATCGAGCTGGTGGCGTGCGATGCGGCGATGCAGGTCACCTGGCGCCGCCGCGTGGCCACCCCACAGGGTGACTACGACGGCTTCCTGCAGGCGGTGATGGCGCTGGTGGCCGAGGCGGACGCCGCCCTCGGCCGCAGCGGTGCGGCCATCGGCATCGCCCTGCCCGGCGTGCGTGACCGCCGCAGCGGCCGCCAGCTCAGCGCGAACGTGCCTGCACTGACCGGCCAATGCGTGGCGCAGGATCTGCAGGCGCGCCTGCAGCGTCCGCTGCACTTCGGCAATGATCTGCAGTGCTTTGCCCTGTCTGAAGCGCACGGCGGCGCGGCCGACGGTTACCCCAGCATGTTCGGCGCCATCCTCGGCACTGGTGCCGGCGGCGGCTTCTGCCTGCACGGCCGGCTGCTGTCCGGCTTCAACGGCCTGGCCGGCGAATGGGGCCACTGGAGCGTGCCCGGCCATCTGCTGCAGCGCCATGGCCTGCCGCTGCTGGACTGCGGCTGCGGCCTGCAGGGCTGCGTGGAGCGCTATGTGTCCGGCAGCGGCGTGGCGATGATCGAGCGCCATCTCGGTGGCAGCGCCGCCGACGCCAGCGCCGTGATCGCCCTGGCCGAAGCGGGCGATGCACGTGCGCGCAAGGCGCTGGACATCCACCGCGATCTGCTTGGCCACAGCCTGGCCGCGCTGGTGCTGGCGCTGGACCCGCACGTGATCGTGCTCGGCGGTGGTCTCTCGCAGTACGCGCCGCTGTACCAGCAGCTGCCGTCGGCCATCGCTGCCCATCTGTTCAACGGCGTGCAGGTACCGCCGATCGTGCCGCCGCGCTTCGGCGATGCCGGTGGTGCACGTGGTGCCGCCCTGCTCGCCTGCCAACCCTCGTTTTCCTGATGTCCGGAGCCTGACCATGTCCCCGTTGCAGACCCTGCTTGCCTCCCACCGCGCCGGTGCCAACGTCGGCCTGTACAGCGTCTGCTGCAGCAACGAGCAGGTGCTGCGCGCGGCCATGCACGTGGCGCTGGCACACGGCACCGTGCTGCTGGTCGAGGCCACCTCCAACCAGGTCGACCAGTTCGGCGGCTATACCGGCATGACTCCGCCGCAGTACCGCGACTACGTCGCTACCCTGGCCGATGAGGAAGGCTTCCCGCGCGAACGGCTGATCCTGGGCGGTGACCATCTTGGCCCGAATGCCTGGCAGAAGCGCCCGGCTGCCGAAGCGATGACCCACGCGCGCGTGCTGATCGAAGCCTACGCCGCCGCCGGTTTCCACAAGATCCATCTCGACTGCAGCATGTCCTGCGCCGATGACCCGGTGCCGCTGCCCGATGCGATCGTTGCCGCACGCTCGGCCGAGCTGGCCGAGATCGCCGAACGCACCGCCGCCGAACACGGCCTGCCGCCGCCGGTCTACGTGATCGGTACCGAGGTGCCGATTCCCGGTGGAGAAGCCTCGCTTGCCGAGGGCCTGCAGGTGACCACGCCGGCCGCCGCCGCGCAGACCCTGGCCATCCACCAGCAGGCGTTCGACACGCCGCAGCTGCGTGATGCGTGGCAGCGCGTGATCGCGATGGTGGTGCAGCCGGGCGTCGACTTCGACCACAGCAGCGTGCACGAGTACGACCCGGCCGCCGCCAGCACGCTGGCCGACTTCCTGGAACAGCAGCGACGCATCGTCTTCGAGGCGCACTCCACCGACTACCAGCGCGAAAGCGGCCTGCACGCGCTGGTGCGCGACCACTTCGCCATCCTCAAGGTCGGCCCGGCGGCGACCTTCGCCTATCGCGAAGCGCTGTTCGCGCTGGCCGCGATCGAGGCCGAACTGCTGCCGGCCGCACAATGCTCGCGCCTGCCGCAGGTGCTGGACGAGGTGATGGTGGCGCAGCCGAAGTACTGGCAGTCCTACTACCAGGGCGATGAGGCAGCGCTGCGCCTGCTGCGCAGCTATTCCTTCAGCGACCGCTGCCGCTACTACTGGGGCGAGCCGGCGCTGGTACAGGCGGTGCAGACCCTGTTCGCCAACCTGGAACAGCACGCGCCGCCGCTGGTGCTGCTCAGCCAGTACCTGCCGGAACAGTACCGCGCCGTGCGCGAAGGCGCCCTGGCCAACACCCCCACCGCACTGGTGCAGCACCGTATCGGCCTGTGCCTGGGCGAGTACGCCCGTGCCTGCAGCGCCAACCAGGCCGGAACCCGCACTCACCACGCAGGTTCGGCTGCCGCCGTTGCTTCGAACGGATAATCTCTACCTTTCCCCGCGACACCGAGAATGGCCATGCGCAACACCCGCTCCCGCCGGCAACAGATCCTGCAGCTGCTGATCGAGCACGGCTCGGTGCAGGTAGCCGATCTGGTCGAGCGCTTCGGCGTGTCGGCGGTGACCATCCGTGCCGACCTGACCCACTTCGAATCGCAGGGCCTGGCCAACCGTACCCACGGTGGCGCCACACTGGTGCGCACGCCGCCGCAGGAACAGGACATCCACGAAAAGGACGCACTGAACCTGCCGCTGAAGGAATCGATCGGCGCGTGTGCCGCGCGCCTGGTACGGCCTGGTGACAACATCATCATCGACTCCGGCTCGACCACGATGACCCTGGCCCGCCACCTGCGCAGCCAGCGCGACGTGACGGTGATGACCAACGGGCTGAACATCGCCTGGGAACTGGCCAACGCGCCCGGCATCAACGTACTGCTGACCGGTGGGCTGCTGCGCCAGCAGTCCCTGTCGCTGCAGGGCAGCCAGGCCGAAGCCAGCCTCAACTCCTACAGCTTCGACACCCTGTTCCTGGGCGTGGACGGCCTGGACCTGCAGTTCGGGTTGACCACCCATGACGAAGCCGAAGCCCGCCTCAACCATCGCATGGTCGAGCGTGCACGCCGCATCGTGGTGCTCACCGACGCCTCCAAGTTCGGGCGCGTCAGCCTGCACCGCATCGCCCTGCTGGATCAGATCCACACCATCATCACCGATGCCGGCATCGACGACGTCTCCCGCGAGGGCCTGCAGCGGCTGGGCATCGAAGTGATCATCGCCGAGCCCGCCGCATGACCGACACCCGTTCCCTGCATGGCCGCATCCTCACCCCGCTGGGCTGGCGGCGTGGCCAGGTCCACTTCGATTCGCACGTGCGCCAGCTGCAGGTGGACGACCACAGCGGTGCCGACGACCTGCAGCTGCCGGTGATCCTGCCCGGCTTCATCGACCTGCATGTGCATGGCGCCGCCGGCGTGGACCTGATGCAGGGCGGCGACGTGGCGCGCACCATCGCCCGTACCCATCTGCGCTTCGGCACCACCACGCTGCTGGCGACCACCATGACCGCTGGCCTGGATGAGATCGAGCACGCGCTGCACGGCGTGGCCGCCACCATGGCCGCACCCGACGCCGAGGCCGCCTGTATTGCCGGCGTGCATCTGGAGGGGCCGTTCATCAGCCCGCAGCGGCTGGGTGCGCAGCCCAACCGGACCATCGAGGCGACGCTGGCGCTGGTACAGCAGCTGCACGCGCTGGCGCCGATCCGGGTGATGACGCTGGCGCCGGAGATCGGCGAGCACACCGCGCTGATTCCCGCGCTTTCGGCGATGGGCATCCGCGTGCAGCTCGGCCACAGCGCCGGTACCTACGAAGAAGGTGTTGCTGCGCTGCAGGCCGGTGCCTCCGGCTTCACCCATCTGTTCAACGGCATGACCGGCGTCGATCACTATCGCCCGGGCATCGCGGCGGCGGCACTCGCGCATGCGCAGTACGCCGAGATCATTCCCGACCTGCAGCACATCCATCCCGGCGTGATCCGCCTGGCCGCGCGCGCGATCCCGCGCCTGTACGCAGTGACCGACGCGACTGCCGCCACCGGCATGCCCGACGGCGAGTACGCGCTGGGCGAGCAGCGCGTGCACAAGTGCGGCGGCTGCGTGCGCCTGGCGACCGGTTCACTGGCAGGAAGTGCACTGACCATGGACCAGGCCCTGCGCAATCTGGTGCAGGTGGGCCTGGAGCTGGCCGATGCCTCGCAACGTGTTTCCACCTTCCCGGCCGATTACCTGGGCCTGGGCGATCGCGGCCGCATCGCGCCCGACGCCCGCGCCGACCTGGTGGTGCTGGACGCCGAACTGCGCCTGCAGCAGGTGGTGGTGGGTGGGCGCGTGGTCGATTTGAACGCAACACCAGCCTGACGCACCGCGCCTTTGTAGAGTCGAGCCATGCTCGACTGCTCTGCCGCGCCATGCGCGGTCAGTCGAGCTCGGCTCGACTCTACAGAAAGCAATCCGCACCGAAACACCTTCTGGGATATGCCGATGACTGCACGCACCGCTCCGCGCTGGCCCGTACGCTACCTGCTCTTCATCGGCGGCCTGGGTGGCCTGCTGTACGGCATCGACATCGGCATCATCGCCGGCGCCCTGCCCTATCTTGAAGCAACTGCCAGCCACGCCTGGCAGCTCAGCAGCCAGCAGCTCGGCTTCGTGGTGGCGGCGGTGCTGCTGGGCAGCGTGCTGTCCTCGCTGTTCGCCGGCATGGTCGCCGACCTGATCGGCCGCCGCGGCGCGATGCTGCTGGCCGGCCTGCTGTTCACCGCCTCGATTCCGATCATGGCACTGGCCTCCGGCTACACGCCGCTGCTGCTGGGACGCCTGTTGCAGGGCATCAGTGGCGGTTTGATCGGCGTAGTGATTCCGCTGTACCTGGCCGAAGTGCTCAGCCCCGAGCGACGTGGGCGCGGCGCGGCGATGTTCCAGCTGCTGCTGACCGTTGGCCTGGTGCTGGCAGCCCTGATCGGCCTGTACCACGCCCACGCCGTGGATGCCGCCGCCGAAGCCGTGCGTTCGCTGCCGGTCGCGCAGCAGGCGCAGGAACTGTTCACTGTGAAGGACCACGCCTGGCGCACCATCTTCTGGACCTGCCTGGCGCCGGGCCTGCTGTTCTGCGCCGGCATCTTCTGGCTGTCCGAATCACCACGCTGGCTGGTGCGCCGCGGTCGCATCGATGAAGCCCGCCGCAGCCTCCAGCGCGTCCTGCCCGCCGCAGATGTCGAGCCCACGCTGGCCCAGATCCAGGCGCCGGAATCGAGCAGCAGCGACGGCAAGCGCGACCCGCTGCTCAGCCGCCGCTACGTGGTGCCGTTCGTGCTCGCGTGCGTGGTGCTGGCCTGCACCCAGGCCACCGGCATCAACTCGGTGCTGGCCTACGCGGTCAACATCCTCAACCAGGCCGGCCTGTCCGGTTCGGTGGCCAACGGTGCCGACGTGGCAATCAAGCTGCTCAACGCGGTGATGACCGTGGTCGCGCTGCTGCTGGTCGACCGCAAGGGCCGCAAGTTCCTGCTGATGCTGGGCAGTGGCGGCATCTGCGTGGCCCTGCTGGCCGCGGCCACGCTGTTCTTCCAGGCCGAGCGTGGCCGCGCCGATGTGCAGCCGCAGTTGCAGGCGGCGGTCAGCGGCGATGGCCTGCAGCTGGTGCTGGATGATGCGCAGTGGCAGCGCCTGGGCGCGGGGATCGACCGCGAAGGGCGGCCGATGCAGCTGACCGTCTCCTATGCCTACGGTGACTTCACCAACGTGCGCGCCCTGCGCAGCGACAACCTGACCGATCGCGAGCTGCGCATCGAGCGCGCCGGCACTGTGCAGCCCGACAGTGTGATTGGTGCGTTCTTCCGCAAGCTGCATCTGAATCCGTTCGCCGACCCGGCCAGTGCCGCGCGGGCACCGCTACGCATCGAACAGGCCCGCATCGGCCCGGTACCGCCGCCGGCACATGGCTTGGCCGTGGCCGCCTGCATCCTGGTGTTCGTCGCGTTCTTCGCGGTCGGCCCCGGCGTGTGCGTGTGGCTGGCACTGTCGGAGCTGATGCCGAACCGCATCCGCTCCAACGGCATGAGCATCGCACTGCTGATCAACCAGTTCGTGTCCACCACCATCGCCGCCATCTTCCTGCCCACGGTGGGCCACTACGGCTACGCCAGCATGTTCGTGTTCTGGGCGGCGTGCACCTTCGTGTTCTTCCTGGTAGCCGCGTTCTGGCTGCCGGAGACCAAGGGCAAGTCACTGGAGGAGATCGAGGCACGGTTCGCCCGGTAGCGGTCGACCTTGGTCGACCTCCGCGCGTAGCGCGGTGGTGTTGGCGCGCCCGTTACTGACCGGTGATGTGCTTCGCCAACGCCTGTGCCTCGGCAATGCTCGGCAGCCCGCTCAGCATCATCGATTCACCGAACGGGCCTTTCACCGTCGTCACCATCAGCACGCGGCCATCCACACTGATCGCTGCTCGCTGGCCCACCAGTGCTGCCGTGCCATCGTGGATGCGCTGGTGCGCTTCGGGTCGATAGCGAATCTGCAGGCCAGGTTGCTTGGCCTCATCCAGCACGTAGCGCACGTCGGCGATGTCGGTGCTGCCGGCAATCGGCGGCTCGCGCAGCGCCAGGGTCTCGCCCTGCCACTGCGCCTGCGTGCCCTTGCCGTCCGCATCGACCGCGCTCAGGCGCACATCCACACCGGGGCGCGGCGCGTGGCGCTCGACCGTCTGCACCGCGGGCGTTGCACCCGGCGTGCATCCGGCGATGGCCAGTGCCGCGCCCAGCAGCAGCGGAAGCGCCGTTCTCACTTCAGGTTCCGCAGCTTGAACGCCACCAGCACCTGCAGCAGGCCGTACAGCAGGCTGCCGATACCGATCCACAGCGTGGTGACCGCCACGCCGGCATACGGGTTGGCCGCAAACAACAGGCCCAGCACCACGGCCAGCACGCCGCTGAGGATCAGCAACCATTCGCCCTGGATCTGCTTACGCACGCGGATCGCGAACACGATGCGATAGATGCCGGCCACCAGCAGCCACGCCGCCAGGAACAGCACCAGCACGCTGGCGGTGGCCAGCGGATTGATCACCGCCAGGATGCCGAAGCCCAGCGAGGCGAGGGCGTACAGCGCCAGCCAGCCGCGCGACGCGCCGCTACCGCCACTGATCAGGGCGAACAGGCTGATGACGCCCTCGACGATGGCCATCACGCCGAGCGTCCAGGCCAATGCCATGGCCGCCGACAAGGGCCAGCCGATGGCGATGATGCCGAAGCCGAGAGCGACCAGGCCATACAGCAGGAGGATCCACCAGCTACGGCCGATTGCCGACAACAGGGGAGACAAGGGGGAATTCATGGCTTCTCCATCGATCCGGAATCGGGTTCATCGTAGCCCGTTGTGATGAAGAGGGGGATCACGGCGCCCGCGCACAGACCCAGACGCGCACCTCCGCAGCGCCGACCAGGCGCAGCGTCTCGGCAACCTCCATCACCGTGCTGCCGGTGGTCATCACGTCATCGACCACGGTCAGCCGCGTGGGCACCGGACCACGAACCGCAAACGCGTCGAACAGATTTTCCCGGCGCTGTTCGGCCGTACGCTCGGACTGTGGTGCGGTATGCCGCCGCCGGTACAGCCCCTGCCAGACCGGCATCGGCAGCAACCGGCACAGCTCGCCCGCCTGGTTGTAGCCGCGCTGGCGCAACCGACGATTATGCAGCGGCACCGGCACCAGCGGCTGACACCACCACGGCGGCGCTGCGCGCTGCATCAACTGCGCCAGCAGGCGCCCGACCGACAGATCCTGATGGAACTTGTAGCGCACCAGCAGCTGATCCACAGGCGGCAGGTACAGCAGGCTCGCATGCGTTGCGGCCTGTGGCGGCACCTCCTCGCGGCAGGTGCCGCAGACGATCAACGCGGTCTCGGGCAACGGCAACGCGCAGCGCAGGCAGGCACGGCCAGCCCAAGGCAGTCCGGCCAGGCAGGCATTACAGAGATCGAGTCCATCGTGGCCCGCGTCACCGCAGACCAGGCAACGAAGTGGTAGCAGCACGCGAAGTGCGGCCTGCACGTGGCGGACTGGGTCGAAGAAGGCAGGCATGCACTTCAGCATGTCACCGCCCTCAGCGGGTTGCTATCGGGGGCGCCCTCAACGACCCGTAGGCATTTTCATCGCCCGCCTCCTGCCCCGATCACTTCACCGCGTCGGCGCAGGTGCGGCATCCACACGCGTGCGATACACCATGTAAGGCGTCTGCCGGCGATCCACGCCACCATTGAAGCCGGCCTGTCGATGCAGCTGGTTGGCGGTGAAATACAGATAGCCGTCCGGCCCCATCGACAGCGTATCCGGCCACAGGATGCGCGGGTCGTGCACCACCGTCGTCCATCGCCCCTGCGCGTCGCGGGCATGGATGGCGTTGTGCTCGTAGTCGCTGGCATACAGCCGCCCGTTGGCGTCCATCTCCATGCCATCGGAGGCGCCCTTGTCGCCCAGGTCGACCACCGCCGCCGCCAGTTCCGCTTCACTCAGCTTCGGGTCGCGCAGCAGCGCGGTCGGCACGCTGTACAGATGACGGCTGGACAAGGGCGTGTAGAACAGGGTGCCACCATCGGGCGACAGGGCGATGCCATCGGCGGCCACGGTGAACGGCGCCGACGAACCGTCGGCGTTACGCAGCCGCATCTGCTGCCCTTCCACGATCGGCACGAAGGCGGCATCGGCCGAGGTGGATACGTGGCCGACCAGTCGCTTGGACGCGGCGCCAGTGGCGAGGTCGATCACGATGATGCCGCCGATACCGCTCAGCGACGAGTCGGTCACGTAGGCCACGCCCTCGCGGCCAACCCGGAAATCGAAGCGCACATCGTTGACATAGGTGCGCGCGTCGATGACGTTGGCCGGGAACACCAGCGTCCTGGCCACGGTGTTGGTGGCAAGGTCGATCGCCACCAGTTTGGCACCGCCGGCCTGTGGCGCAGAGAACCCGGGCGCAGCGGTATCCAGCACCCACAACCGGCCCTGGCCATCGGCCACCACGCTCTGCACGCTGATGAAATGGGCCGCCGGATCGGGACCGTCCTTGCGGTTGATGCGCGCATCCGGATAGGGAACGGCGCGGCCGTCGCGCCATTCGGCCACGCTGTAGGCCACCTCATCGCCCCAGCGCGGGAAGTTGACGAAGATCCGCCCGGTTTCAGATACCGCCACGCTGGTGGGCATGGCGCCATCGAAACGCGCCACCGGTTCGAGGGTGCCGATGCTGCGCTCGCTGGGCAGCAGGGGCGCGCCGGACATCGCCAGCGCGGGGGAACTGGCCAGGGCCAGGACGGCAGCCGCCAGGCTGCGGATACGGCAGTTGATCATGGTCGCGCTCTCGATGCAGGTCCGGGTGCAGCCCGGCGTCGACGCATCTTCTGCGTCGCGCGTGGCATCGGGTAGACGGTGCAACGCGGAATCAGCTTCACTGCTGGAGTGAAGATGGAGGGCTGATTGATCGCGTTGATTGAAGCAATGATCGTTGTCTATCCGTTGCGTGCCTGCCTTGCGGCAAACCCGGTCAAGAAATCTCAACGGCTGCCAACGCGGTTTCGAACCTGTGCTGGCCCTCTTCACCCCACCAGGGAACGGTCATCACGCCCCCCCGCCGCTGCAACTGGTGCAGAAGGAGCAGGAAGGCCTGGACCTCCCGCTGGCCCCAGGACGCTCCCATGCGGTAATCCAGCGTCAACCCATGGCGCATGACGAGCACACCCAGTTCTGGCAGAAGAACGCCGCCGCAGGCAATGTCTGCAAGGCCGACATGGAAGGGTTCCACTTCGTCCTGGAGAACGCGTCGCGCGTCGCCCGGTCCCATGAACGGCTGACCAAGATCTTCCGCACGGTGCCAGAGCTGCACGCTTCCAGAACCCGCGACGCGGGCACCGCAGGCAAACAGATAGGCGAACGCATCGGCCGTTCCGGCGGCCTCACGGTAGGCGAGCTCCACTTCCGGAAGCGAGCCATCATCGGTCACGAAGTAGCACCGTAACGTCGCCAACACCTCCTCTGGGAGGAGAATTGCTGCTCCAGGCTGTATTGCTCCTAGCCATCTCCATTTTCGCGGGTGCGGGAGGTTCGCACAGCAGGCGCCTCGACAGCCACATCTTCAGCCGTTTTCGGCACCATCAACAGCTCCGCCAACCCGCGATAGATCGGTACCCTGCACACCAGCCCGGACACACCACGCGCGATCAGCACCGTCGCCAGGATCGGCAACAGCAGGTCGCCGCTGTCGGTCAGCTCCAGCGAGATCACCGCCGAGGTCAGTGGCGCCTGGGTCACACCGGTCAGGTAGGCGCACATGCCCAGCAACACGAACGCGCGCGGGTCCACGCCCGGCATCAGCACTGACAGGTTGTGGCCGAGTCCCGCGCCGACCGCCAACGCAGGTGAGAACAGGCCACCGGGAATGCCCGCCACGTACGAGGCCAGGTTGGCCAGCAGCTTCATCAACCCGAACTCATGGCCGACCAGCGCCTGGCCCTGCACCAGGCTGCGCGCTTGTTCGTAACCGGTGCCGAACGCGCCTTCGCCGAACACCAGGGCCAGCATGACCACCACCAGGCCGCAGCCCGCGGCCAGCAATACCGGATGCCGCTGCCGCAGCTGGCCCAGCCAACGCGGACGGCCCGCCGCGCTGGCCAGTACCGCACGTGCGAACAGCCCGCCCAGCAGGCCCGCCACCACGCCGCACAGCAGGATCGCCAGCCAGCCCTGGCCGAGCGGCAGACGCGCGCTCACATGGCCGAAGTAGGTGTAATTGCCCAACAGACCGAGCGATGCCACGCCACCGACGATCACCGCGGTCAACAGGGTGCCGGAGAAGCGATGTTCGAAACGGCCGCTGAGCTCCTCGATGGCGAAGACGATGCCGGCCAGCGGCGTGTTGAACGCCGCCGCAATACCGGCAGCGCCACCGGCCAACAGGAAGTGCGAGAGCTCGCGGGGATCCTTGAAGCCGAACCAGCGGCCGAACAGATACATCAGGCTTGCGCCTACGTGCACGGTGGGCCCCTCGCGCCCGACCGATGCCCCACCCAGAAGCGACAGCGAAGTCAGCAGCAGCTTGCCGGCCGAAACCGCTGGGGAAAGGTTGGTTTTCCGGAACGGCTCATCGGCCTTGTCCAGCGCAGCGATGACCTGCGGAATGCCGCTGCCCCGCGTGGGCTTCAACACGCCGGAAGTGAGCCAGGCCAGCAGCGCGAAGATGCCCGGCGTGAGCAGCAGGGCCCACCACGGCGAGTGCGAGGTGATGCGCTGGAACAGATGGAAGGCCGCATCGCTGGCCTTGGCAAACAGGATCGCCACCAGTGCCACGGCCACGGCGCCGCCCCACAGCGCGGCGCGGCGGCGCCAGGCCTCGCTGAGGACCAGCGCGGTGATGCGCCCACGAAGGTGGTAAAGATCAAACATGGGAAAGAGTCTGCGCGCCAGCACTTGCGTTGTGCAGCAGGCACTGTGGCTGGACGCCTTGCAGCATGCGGTGAAATGCGGCGCTTCGCTCGATGCTCTATCGCACCGACGATCTGTAAACCAAATTAAAATGCAAATGGTTGACAGCCTCCCCGCGCCCACCCACACTGCCGCCCTCGCTCCACTCGTATCCAAGGTCCCGCCATGGCTGCTGCCATCCGCCACGACTGGCAACACGACGAACTGCAGGCGCTGTTCGATCTGCCGTTTCCCGAGCTGCTGTTCCGCGCCGCCGCGGTGCACCGCGAGCACTTCGATCCGGCGCAGGTGCAGGTGTCCACGCTGTTGTCGGTGAAGACCGGAGGCTGCCCGGAAGACTGCGCGTACTGCCCGCAGGCGCAGCGCTACAGCACCGGGGTGAACGCGCAGAAGCTGATGGAGACCGACGCGGTGCTGGCCAAGGCGCGCCAGGCCAAGGCCGCCGGTGCATCGCGCTTCTGCATGGGTGCCGCGTGGCGATCGCCGAAGGACCGCGACATTCCGAAGGTGGCGGCGATGATCGCCGGGGTGAAGGCGCTGGGCCTGGAGACCTGCGCCACGCTGGGCATGCTCAGTGGCGAGCAGGCGCGTGCGCTGAAGGATGCGGGCCTGGACTACTACAACCACAACCTCGACACCGCGCCGGACTACTACGATTCGATCATCCACACGCGCCAGTACCAGGACCGTCTGGATACGCTGGAGCACGTGCGCGATGCCGGCCTGAAGACCTGCTGCGGTGGCATCGTCGGCATGGGCGAGACGCGCGCGCAGCGCGTCGGCCTGCTGCTGGCGCTGGCCTCGCTGCCGGCACATCCCGATTCGGTGCCGATCAACAAGCTGGTGCAGGTGCCGGGCACGCCGCTGCATGGCAGTGCCGAGCTGGACCCGTTCGAGTTCGTGCGCATGATCGCAGTGGCGCGCATCGCCATGCCGCGCTCGATGGTGCGGCTGTCGGCCGGGCGCGAGGCGATGAGTGACGAACTGCAGGCACTGTGTTTCCTGGCCGGTGCCAACTCGATCTTCTACGGCGACAAACTGCTGACCACCGGCAACCCGGAGGGCGAGCGCGACCTGGCTTTGTTCGCCCGGCTGGGCCTGCAGCCGATGGCGGTGCAGGTGGATGCCGAGGGCCATGACCACGGCGGCACCGTGCACGCCGATATCAGTGCCGATACGCCCGGCTGTGGCTGCGCTCACGCGGCCTGAGACGGGCCGCAAGCAGCCGCCGCGTCAACGCGCTACCCTAGCCGCCCCGTCGACGCATTCAGCCACCATGGCCCGCCCCGACCTGACCGCCCGCCTCCACGCCCAGCGCGCCCTGCGCGATGCCCAAGGCCGTCGCCGCCCGCGACGCACGGTCACCCGTCGCGATGGCGTGCGCCTGGAAGTGGACGGCCAGTGGCAGACCGGCTTCTGCAGCAACGACTACCTCGGCCTGGCCCAGCAGTTCAGCGTGGTCAACGCGCTGCAGGACGCCGCCGCACGCGAAGGCGCTGGCGCCGGTGCCTCGCACCTGGTCTGCGGCCATCATGCCCTGCATGAGGCGCTGGAACGCGAGGTGGCCGAATGGCTTGGCTATCCGCGTGCGCTGCTGTTCGGCAGTGGCTTCGCCGCCAACCTGGCGGTGCAGCAGGCGCTGCTGAGCGAAGAGAACGATGTCTGCGTACAGGACAAGCTCAACCACGCCAGCCTGCTCGATGCCACCCGGTTGGCCGGTGCACGCCTGCGCCGTTATCCGCATCTGGATGCGGAAGGCGCAATGCGTCAGCTCAAGCATGCGCCCGATGGCGCGGCAATGCTGGCCACCGATGGTGTTTTCAGCATGGATGGCGACATCGCACCGCTGCGTGCATTGTCGCTTGTGGCACGCCTGCAGCAGGCGCTGTTCTATGTGGATGATGCGCACGGTGTAGGCGTGGTCGGTGATGGCCGGGGTGCCGTGGCCGCCGCCGGGCTGGGTGTGGACGATGTGCCGCTGCAGCTGGTCACGCTGGGAAAGGCACTGGGCGGTTCGGGTGCACTGGTGCTGGGCCGCGACGACCTGATCGAGCATCTGGCCGAGACCGCACGCCCGTACATCTACACCACCGCCGTGCCACCAGCGATGGCCGCCGCTGCGCTTGAAGCGGTGCGCCTGGCGCGCAGGGACAACTGGCGCCGTTCCAAACTGGCAGACCTGATCGCGCTGTTCCGCAGCGAAGCACGCCGCCATGGGCTGGACCTGATGGGTTCGGACACGCCGATCCAACCGCTGCTGTGCGGCGATGACCACACCGCCGTAGCCATGTCCACGGCGCTGGAACAGGCCGGCTGGCTGGTCGGTGCGATCCGCCCGCCGACCGTGCCGGAAGGCAAGGCGCGCCTGCGGGTGACACTGTCTGCGCTGCACACGCCGGAACAGGTGCGGGGGCTGGTCGAGGCCATCGCCAGCGCGCGCGAACGCGTGGCCCTGGCCGTGCGTGAAGCCGCGCCACCGCCGCTGCCTGTCTTTGCCTGAGTTCCGTGTCGTTGCCCATGCATATTGACGTCACCGGCCGTGGACCGGACCTGGTGCTGATCCACGGTTGGGCCCTGCAGGGCGGCGTGTTCGCGCCGCTGGTGCAGCGGCTTGCGGACCAGTTCACCCTGCATCTGGTCGACCTGCCCGGCCATGGGCACAGCCGCGAGGACACCACGCCGCTGCGCCTGCCGTTCGTGGTAGGTGCCATTGCCGCGGCTACGCCGCCGGCGGTGTGGTGCGGCTGGTCACTGGGCGGCCTGTTCGCATTGCACGCGGCGGCCACGCTGCCAAAGGTGCGCGGGCTGGCGATGATCGCCGCCACGCCGCGCTTCGTGCGAGGCGATGACTGGCCGCACGCGGTGGAGCCGGCGGTGTTCGAGCAGTTCGGCCGCGAGCTGGCGACCGACTTCGGCGGCACGCTGGAACGCTTCCTCGCGCTGGACGTAATGGGCTCGGCACACGCCCGCGAGGAGCTGCGCACCCTGCGCCAGCGCCTGGTCGAGCGCGGTGCGCCCACCGAACGCGCCCTGCTGGAAGGCCTGCGCCTGCTTGAAAGCACTGACCTGCGCGGCGCACTGCCAACGCTGGGCAAGCCCAGCCTGTGGATCGCCGGCCAGCG
The DNA here is from genome assembly GCF_014145825.1 of Stenotrophomonas sp. I18B00994. Lineage (NCBI taxonomy): Bacteria > Pseudomonadati > Pseudomonadota > Gammaproteobacteria > Lysobacterales > Lysobacteraceae > Stenotrophomonas > Stenotrophomonas sp. I18B00994. Next base: position 144,621 of record NZ_JACIUW010000003.1, read on the forward strand.
TGACCGGCTGGTGTCTCCGGTGGCGATGCAGGCCGCCGCAGCACTGGCCCCGGGTGCGCAGGCGCTGACCATCGCCCACGGCGGCCACGCGCCGTTCCTTGGCCATGCCGACGAAGTGGCCGCCGCCCTGCAACACTTCGTTGCCGCCCTGTCGCCGGCTGATGGCGGACAATGAACACCTTCCGAATTCCGCAGGACTGACGCATGGATCTGGGCATCAACGGCCGCTGGGCACTGGTCTGCGGCGCCAGCAAGGGATTGGGCTTGGGTTGCGCGCGTGCGCTGGTGCGCGAGGGCGTGAACGTGGTGATCGTGGCCCGTGGTGACGCTGCGCTGCAGGCCGCCGCTGAAGAACTGCGTGCCGTGCCCGCCGCTGCCGAGGTGCGCGCGGTTGCCGCCGATGTCACCACCGAGGCCGGCCGTGCTGCGGCACTGGCCGCATGCCCGCAGGTGGACATCCTGGTCAACAACGCCGGTGGTCCGCCGCCCGGTGATTTCCGCAGTTTCGAGCGCGACGACTGGATTGCCGCGCTGGACGCCAACATGCTGGCGCCGATCGCGCTGATCCGCGCCACCGTCGACGCGATGATCGAGCGCGGCTTCGGCCGCATCGTCAACATCACCTCGTCGGCGGTGAAGGCCCCGATCGACATCCTGGCGCTGTCCAACGGCGCGCGCAGCGGCCTGACCGGTTTCGTCGCCGGCCTGTCGCGCCGCACCGTGGCCCACAACGTCACCATCAACAACCTGCTGCCCGGCCAGTTCGACACCGACCGCCTGCGCGCCAACTTCGCCCACAGTGCGGGCAAGGACGGCGATGCTGGCGAAGTAGCCGAGCGCCGCCGCCAGCAGATTCCCGCCGGCCGCTTCGGCACGCCGGACGAGTTCGGCGCCGCCTGCGCCTTCCTGTGCAGTGCGCAGGCCGGTTACCTCACCGGGCAGAACCTGCTGATCGACGGCGGCGCCTACCCCGGTACGTTCTAAGAGACTTTCGCAATGCCGTCCCACTTCGATGCCCGCCACGTCCGCCGCGCGTTCGCGCGTGCCGCCAGCAGCTACGACGCCGCCGCCGCCCTGCAGCGCGAGGTGCAGTCGCGACTGATCGAATCGCTGGACTACCTGGAGGCACACAAGCCCGAGGTGGTGCTGGACATCGGCGCGGGTACCGGCCATGCCAGTGCGTTGATGAAGAAGCGCTGGCCGAAGGCGCAGGTGATCGCGCTGGATGTGGCGCTGCCGATGCTGGACCAGGCCAAGCGCCAGGCCGGGTGGTGGAAGCCGTTCCAGCGCCTGTGCGGCGATGCCGCCGCGCTGCCGCTGGCCGACAACAGCGTGGATGTGATCTTCAGCAACCTGTGCCTGCAGTGGGTGGACGACCTGCCGGCGGTGTTTGCCGGATTCCGTCGCGTGCTCAAGCCCGGTGGCCTGCTGCTGTGCTCGACCTTCGGCCCGGAAACCCTGGTGGAACTCAACGAAGCGTTCGCCGCCGCCGATGATCGTCCGCACGTGAGCCGCTTCGCGCAGATCGCCCAGTTCGGCGACGCGCTGATGATGGCCGGCTTCCGCGACCCGGTGCTGGACCGCGATCTGTTCACCCTGACCTACGACGACCTGCCCTCGCTGATGCGCGAGCTGCGCGCGATGGGTGCGACCAACGCGCGGGTGGACCGCCGCCATACGCTGACCGGGCGTGGTCGTTTCGCCGCTGCCGCCGCCGCATACGAGCCGATGCGCCGTGCCGACGGCAAGCTGCCCAGCAGCTGGGAAGTGATCTACGCCCACGCCTGGGCACCGGATCCGGGCGCGCCGATCCGCGAAGGCGGGCATGACGTCGCCTCGGTGCCGGTGTCGGCGATTCCGATCCGGCGCAAGCAGACCTGATCGTCTGGTAGTGCCGGCCGCTGGCCGGCAACCTCACGATTCCATGGTGGGCATCTGCCGGCCAGCGGCCGGCACTACCCAATGCGACGCCGCGCCCAACGCAGGCTTCCGCCCTCAGGTATTGGCCGGCGAACTCAACGGCGGGCGCACCAGGTCGCGGTGGAAGAAATAGATTTCCTGCACCAGGAAGCGCCAGCTGGTATGGAAGCTGCGGAAGCGCGTGCTGGGCGTGGACGAGGCCAGCGCATCGATGCCGAGCGCCTTGCTCAGGCGCAGCGCGCGCGCCATGTGCAGCGGATCGCTGACGACGATCACCCGGTGCAGGCCGCGCTGGTCCATCAGCCGCTTGGCTTCAACCAGGTTCTGCACGGTATTGCGCGAAGCGGTTTCGATCAGGATCGCATCGTCCGGCACGCCATGCTTCAGCGCGTAGCGCCGCGCCACCTGCGACTCGGAGAAGCGCGCACCGGTGCCGCCATAGCCACCGGTGAAGATCAGCAGCGGCGCATAGCGTGCTTCATACAGATCCAGCCCGTGGCGGATGCGTTCTTCGAACACCGGTGACGGCTTGGCGTCATAGGCGGCCGCACCCAGCACGATGATGGCGTCGGCCTTGGCGGCCTGGTCGCGTTCACCCACCCAGACGATCCAGGCGGTCACGCCCAGCAGCCAGATCACCAGCAGCACGAACAGCCGCCACAACCAGCCCAGCAGGCCGGTGCGTTCGCGGTGCCGCCCGCGGCTCACGCCGCCCCCCAGCGCAGCGCTGGCAGGTCGACGTTGCCGCCGGACAACACCAGGCCCACGCGCAGGCCGGCGAAGCGCTGCGGCTGCGCCAGCACCGCAGCCAGCACGGTGGCCGAAGAGGGCTCCACCACCTGCTTGAGCACGTCCCACAGCAGGCGCATCGCCGCCAGCGTCGCGGCGTCATCGACCACGATCGCCTCGGCACCGGCGGCGCGCAGCAACTCGAAATTGGGCGCGCCGATCAGAGTACGCAGGCCATCGCAGATGGTGTCCGGGGTGAACGCACCCTGGCGCTCGCCGATGGCCAGCGAGCGCGCGGTGTCATCGGCGCCGGCCGGCTCGGCCAGGATCAGCCGGGTCTGCGGACTGGCATGCTGCAGGGCCAGCGCGGTACCGCTGGCCAGGCCACCGCCGCCCACCGGCACCACCAGCGCGTCGAACGGGCCGTCGCTGTGCAGCAGTTCCAGGGCCGCGGTGCCCTGCCCGGCCATCACCGCCGGGTTCGTATAGGGATGCACCAGGGTTGCGCCGGTATCGGCCAGCACCCTGGCGCAGGTGGCCTCGCGGTCGGCGATGGTCGGCGGGCAGCGCCAGAGCGTGGCGCCGTGGCGGGCGATGTTGGCCAGCTTGGCGGCCACCGCCCCCTCCGGCACCACCACATGGCAGGGGATGCCCCGGGTGCGTGCGGCCAGGGCCAGCGCGGCGCCGTGGTTGCCGGAGGAATGGGTCACCACGCCAGCACTGGCGCGATCGGCATCCAGCGACCACATCGCATTGCAGGCACCACGGAACTTGAATGCGCCACCACGCTGCAGGTGCTCGGCCTTGAAGGCCAACTGCGCGCCGGTCATTGCATCGAGGGTGCGCGAGCGCAGCACCGGGGTCACGCTGGCATGCGGGGCAATCCTCGCAGCAGCAAGCAGGACATCATCGGCGCGGGGCAACAGTGAATCGCTCATGACGCAAGATTAACGTATGCCCCCGCGCTGGCGACCGGGGCACAGGTCATGCCAGCATGCAGGCCTACGCCTCCATTCATCCTGGCCAGCCGAATTAAGGGCCGATTCAATGCCCGCGCACGAAGCTGGCTGCACATCCGTCCTCTGGGGGGACCCACCATGAAAATGCGCCTGTTGCTTGCCGGTGGCCTGTTGTTGGGCCTGACTGGCTGCACCACCTACGATTATGTAGGCGGTGGCCGCGGTGGCGGCTACTACCACGGCGCGCCGTCGGTGGAGTACCGCTACCCGGCCGGCTATCCCTACAACTACGGCTACCCGTACTACGGTGGCTATGGCGGCTATTACGGCGGCTATGGCAACCCATACTACTCGCGCCCGATCTACCGCCCACCGCACAACCACCGCCCGCCGCCGCGTCCGCCCGGCAACGGTGGCGAGAATCGTCCGCCGCCGCCGCGGCCGTCGTACAACGGCGGTTCCCCGTGGCGGAACATGGATTCGATGCGACGCCCGCCGCAATCGAACATGCAGCCGCCGTCGCCCGCGCCGCAGGCCCGCCCGTCCCCGGCACCGAGTGCGCCGAGGATGAACGGTTCCCCCTGGCGCAACATGGATCGTGCGACGCAGCGCACAGTTGAGCGCTGAACCGTCTTGCATTTCACACGGTCCAAGCCGCAATCTACGCGGACAGTGACGGCCCGCGTCACAAAGTGACAAAAACGACACGGGCCGCCGCAAAAAGCTCTACGTCGATATCCGACAGGAACATCTGGATCCCCCCTGTTCCGGCCCTGTCGGATGTCGGCACCTCTGAAGGCAGACGGCCCCGCAATGCGGGGCCGTTTGTTTTGCCGGGCCGCCAACCGGCGAGAGACCCAGCGTCAGTAGATCCACGCCATGCGTGGACGGGGCCTTTCCCGGCACCCCAAAAAAACAGGGCCGGACAGTCCCCCGACTGCCGGCCCTCTGCTCCCCCACCGTGCGCCTGTACCGGCCCCTGTTCCAATTCCGGTCACGGGCGCCTACGGCGCCAGCCACGGTGGGTGCTATTGGGTTATCTGCAAAAATCCTGCCAACTTTAGGGCTGATTTCGTCGCCGGCCGACCGGTGCCGACGTCCCGGACCCGAATGGCGCTAAAATCGCCACCCCGGCGCCGCCCCCCCGGCCGCGCCCGCCCCCAGCTGAACAGCCCCCATGAATCCGTCCTTCCATCGTTACGACGTCATCGTCATCGGCGGTGGCCACGCTGGCACCGAAGCCGCGCTGGCCGCGGCCCGCACCGGCGTGCGCACCCTGCTGCTGACCCACAACATCGAAACGGTGGGCGCGATGAGCTGCAACCCGGCCATCGGCGGCATCGGCAAGGGCCACCTGGTCAAGGAAATCGACGCCCTGGGCGGTGCGATGGCGCATGCCGCCGACCGCGCCGGCATCCAGTGGCGCACGTTGAACGCCTCCAAGGGCCCGGCCGTGCGTGCCACCCGTTGCCAAGCCGATCGCAACCTGTACCGCATGGCGATCCGCGCCATCGTCGAAGGCCAGGCCAACCTGACCGTGTTCCAAGCCGCAGTGGACGATCTGGTCATCGAAGGCGACGCCGTGCGCGGCGTCATCACCCAGACCGGCCTGCGTTTCGACGCCGGGGCCGTGGTGCTGACGGCCGGTACCTTCCTCGCCGGCAAGATCCACGTGGGCCCCACCCAGTACGCCGCCGGCCGCATGGGCGACCCGCCGGCCACCACGCTGGCCGCGCGCCTGCGCGAGCGCCCGTTCCAGGTGGACCGCCTGAAGACCGGCACGCCGCCGCGCATCGATGGCCGCTCGCTGGACTACAGCGTGATGGACGAACAGCCCGGTGATTCGCCGCGCCCGGTGATGTCCTTCCTCGGCTCGGTGGACAAGCATCCGCAGCAGGTCAGCTGCTGGATCACCCACACCACCGAACAGACCCACCAGATCATCCGCGACGCGCTGCATCGCTCGCCGCTGTACAGCGGCCAGATCGAAGGCATCGGCCCGCGCTACTGCCCGTCCATCGAGGACAAGGTGGTGCGCTTCGCCGAGAAGGCCAGCCACCAGATCTTCGTCGAACCCGAAGGCCTGGGCATCGTCGAGATCTACCCCAACGGCATCTCCACCTCGCTGCCCTTCGACGTGCAGCTGGAGATGGTGCGCAGCATCCGTGGTTTCGAGAACGCGCACATCACCCGCCCCGGCTACGCGATCGAGTACGACTTCTTCGATCCGCGCGGGCTGAAGGCCTCGCTGGAGACCAAGCTGGTCAACGGCCTGTTCTTCGCCGGCCAGATCAACGGCACCACCGGCTATGAAGAAGCGGCCGCGCAGGGCCTGCTGGCCGGCCTCAACGCCGCACGCCAGGTACGTGGACTGGATGGCTGGTGCCCGCGCCGCGACGAGGCGTACCTGGGCGTGCTGGTGGATGACCTGATCACCCACGGCACCAACGAGCCCTACCGCATGTTCACCAGCCGCGCCGAATACCGCCTGCAGCTGCGCGAGGACAATGCCGACCAGCGCCTGACCCCCGCCGGCCGCGAAATGGGCCTGGTGGATGACCATCGCTGGAGCGCGTTCGAGACCAAGCAGGCTGCCGTCGCCGCCGAGCGCGCGCGCCTGGGCGCACTGTGGGCGACCCCGGCCAATGCGCTGGGCCGCGAGGTACAGGACACGCTGGGCGTGGCGGTCAGCCGCGAAACCAATGTGCTGGACCTGATCAAGCGCCCCGAGCTGGATTACGCGCAGCTGATGCAGGTGCCGTCGCTGGGCCCGGCCGTGGCCGACGCCAAGGTGGCCGAGCAGGTGGAGATCGGCGTGAAGTACGCCGGCTACCTGGATCGCCAGCGCGAGGAAATCGAGCGCCAGCAGCGGCACGAAGCCACGCCGATCGCTGAAGCCTTCGATTATGCGACGGTACGCGGGCTGTCGGCCGAAGCGCTGCAGAAGCTGGAGCGCGTGCGCCCGCAGACCATCGGCCAGGCGCAGCGCATCCCGGGCATGACCCCGGCAGCGATCTCGCTGCTGCTGGTGCATCTGGAGCGGGCGCGCCGCGGCCGCGTGGCATAAGCGGTCGCACCTGCTTCTGGTGGGTGCCGACCTGGGTCGGCACATGAGTCTGCCCTGGTGGGTGCCGACCCTGGTCGGCACGAATCATCAGATCGCGATGCTGCATGCATTTGTGCCGACCAAGGTCGGCACCTACCGGAGCGGAAGACACACCCACATTGGCGGGCGCGTTACCGCGCGTCGGCGCCGCCACCCAACACCTTGAACAGCGTCACCCGGTTGCCCGCCTCCTGCTGCTGCAGGGCGATCAGGTCCTGCTGCGCGGCATACAGGCTGCGCTGCGCATCCAACGACTGCAGGTAGCCATCCAGTCCGGTGCGGTAGCGCGCATCGGCCAAGGTGTAGCTGCGCTGGCTGTCAGCCACCAACGCGCGTTGCGCGTCCAGCTGCGCGGTCAGGTGATCGCGCGTGGCCAGCGCATCGGCCACCTCACTGAAGGCCTGCTGGATCGCCTTCTCGTACTGCGCGATGCCGATGTCCTTGCCGATCTTCGAGGCATCCAGCGAGGCCTTCAGTGCACCGGCATGGAAGATCGGCGCGGTGATGCTGGGCGCGAACGACCAGCCACGGGTGCCGGCCGAGAACAGCGTCGACAACGCGGTGGAACTGTGGCCGTAGTTGGCGGTCAACGCCAGCGTCGGGAAGAATGCGGCGCGCGCGGCACCGATATCGGCGTTGGCTGCCTGCAATGCATGCTCGGCGGACAGCACGTCCGGGCGCTGCAGCAACACGCTGGACGGCAGGTTGGCGGGCAGCGGCGCCAATGCGACGCTGCCACCCAGCGCCTGCGCGGTTGGCAGCAGGGCCGGATCCAGCGGTGCCCCCACCAACAGCTGCAATGCATCGCGATCCTGCGCCTGCTGGGCCTGCAGCTTCGCCAGCGCACCGCGCGCGGCTTCCACGCTGGTCTGCACCTGCGACAGGTCCAGGCCCGAGGCCAGCCCCTGTGCACGGCGGGCCTCGGTGCGCTGAAGGGTCTGCTGCTGGCTGCCCAGCGTTTGCTGCGTGAATGCCAGCGACTGCTCGTCGGCCGCCAGCGCCAGCCACGCCGTCGCCACTTCAGCCACCAGGCTGGTGCGCGCAGCGCGCTGGTTCTCGGCGCTGGCCAGCCAGTTCTGCAGCGCCTCGTTCTTCAAGCTGCGGATACGCCCGAACAGGTCCAGCTCCCAGCTGCTGATGCCCACCTGCACGGCATCGGATTCGGTCACCTGGGTGACGCCGGTCTCGCTGTTGGCATCGCTCACCCGCGAACGGGTGACACTGCCGCTGGCATCCACCGACGGCAGCAGTGCCGCGCGCTGGATGCGGTACTGCGCGCGCTCCTTCTCCACCTGCAGCACCGCCACGCGCAGGTCGCGGTTGTTCTGCAGCGCCAGCGCGATGACCTGCTGCAGGCGCGGTTCCAGGAACACGTCGCGCCGGGCCGGCATCGCCAGTGCCGGTTCGGCCGCGCCGATGGCGGCATTGCCGAACTGTGCCGGCACCGGCGCCTCGGGTCGCTGGTAGTGCGGGGCCATGCTCACGCAGCCGCCCAGCACGGCGGTCATCGTTGCGGCCGCCAGGGCGCGCAGCAGCATCGGCTTCATGGACTTGTCTCCGGGACAGTGGCGTCGGCCGGCGCGCGGCCCGGGAACAGGCGGCGCACCAGCAGGTAGAACAACGGCACGAAGAACATGCCCAGCACCATCGAGGCCACCGTACCACCGGCCACGCCGGTACCCAGCGAACGGCGCGCGGCCGAACCGGCCCCGGTGGCGAACACCAGCGGCAACACGCCCATCAGGAACGCCAGCGAAGTCATCACGATCGGCCGCAGCCGCAGGTAGACCGCCTGCAGGATTGCGTCGCGGGTGTCCCTGCCCTGCTGTTCGAGGATGCGCGCGAACTCGACGATCAGGATGCCGTTCTTCGCTGCCAGACCAATCGTGGTCAGCAGGCCGACCTGGAAGTACACGTCGTTGTTGAGGCCACGCAGGTTCATCATCAGCACCGCACCGAACACGCCCACCGGCACCGCCAGCATCACCGCGAACGGCACCGCCCAGCTTTCATACAGCGCGGCCAGGCACAGGAACACGAACAGCAGCGAGATGGCGTACAGCATTGGCGCCTGGTTGCCCGACAACTGTTCCTGGTAGGCCATGTCCGACCAGGCATGGCTGAAGCCTTCCGGCAGTGTGTCGGCCAGCCGCGCGATCTCGGCCATCGCCTCGCCGGAGCTGACGCCCGGCGCCGGCTGTCCGGTGATTTCCATCGCTGATACGCCGTTGTAGCGCTGCAGTGCGGCCGGCGCACTGGTCCAATGCGTGCTGATCAGCGACGACAGCGGCACCATCTGCCCGGCCTGGTTGCGCACGCTCCAGCGCTCGATGTCCTGCGGCTGCATGCGTGCTTCGGCGGTGCCCTGGATGAACACCTTCTTGATGCGTCCCTTGTAGATGAAGTTGTTGACGAAGTCGCCGCCCAACGCCGCGTTCAAGGTGTCATTGACGTCCTGCGGGTTCACGCCCATCGCCTGCGCCTTGGCGTCGTCCACCTTCACCGCGTATACCGGCGCGTCTTCCAGGCTGGCGTAGCGCACGTTGACCAGCTTCGGGTCCTTGGCGGCTTCTTTCAGCAGCGTGTTGCGCGCGGCCACGGCGGCGGCATGGCCGGCACCGCCTTCGTCCTGCAGTTCCAGGGTGAAGCCACCCGCATCGCCGAGGCCCAGGATGGCCGGTGGCGAGGTGATGAACACCTGCGCATCGGGCACGCTGGCCATCGCCCGCGTCAAGCGTGCGGCGATGGTATCGGCGTCGTCCTTGCGGTCATCCCAGTCCTTCAGGCGGATGAAGGCCTGGCCGACGTTCTGGCCGCTGCCGGTAACACTGAAGCCGGCGGTGGCCTGGATCGAGAGCACGCCGTCGTCCTTCACCGCGACGGCACTCAGACGATCCATCACCGCCCGCGTCTGCTCCAGCGTGGAACCGGCCGGCAGCTTCACCAGCGCGTTGAGCATGCCCTGGTCTTCATCGGGCAGGAACGCGCCCGGCAGGTGCCACAGCAACAGGCCGGTGGCCACGCTCAGCACCAGGTAGAACAGCACGCCCAGCGAGCGGCGGCCGAGGAAACGATCCACGCGGTGACGCAGGCCGTTGGAGGTACGCTCGAAGCGGTGGTTGAACCAGATGAAGAACTTGCCCAGCAGGCTCGGCTCGCCACCGTGGTCGCCATGCGGATGGCCGCCCTTGGGAATCTGGTGCAGGATGCTGCCACACAGTGCCGGGGTGATGGTCATCGCCACCAGCACCGACAGGATCATCGCGGCGGCGATCGTCACCGAGAACTGGCGATAGATCACCCCGGTTACACCGCTGAAGAACGCCATCGGCAGGAACACCGCGGTCAGCACCAGCACGATGCCGACCAGCGCGCCGGTGATCTGGCCCATCGCCTTCAGCGTGGCCGGCTTCGGCGCCAGCCCTTCGAAGGTCATCACCCGCTCTACGTTCTCCACCACCACGATGGCATCGTCCACCAGCAGGCCGATGGCCAGCACCAGTGCGAACATGGTCAGGGTGTTGATCGAATACCCGAATGCAGCCAGCACGCCGAAGGTGCCCAGCAGCACCACCGGCACCGCGATGGTCGGGATCAGCGTGGCACGCCAGTTCTGCAGGAACAGGTACATCACCAGCACCACCAGGATGATCGCTTCGATCAGGGTGATCACCACTTCCTTCAGCGAAATGGTCACGAATGGCGTGGTGGTGAAGGCCACGTGGGCGGTGTAGCCATGCGGCCAGTACTTCTGCAGCTGCTGAAGCCGTGCATCGATGGCCTTGGAGACGGCGATCGCGTTGGCACCGGCATTGAGTTCAATGCCCAGCGACGCCGACGGCTTGCCATTGAAGGTGCTGATGCTGTCGTAGCTTTCCGGCCCGAGGCCGATCTTCGCCACGTCGCCCAGACGCACCACGCTGCCGTTGGCATCGGCCTTGAGCACCACCTGCGCGAACTGCTCGGGCGTGTGCAGGCGGCTGCGCGCGGTTACCGTGGCGTCGAGCTGCTGGCCCTTCAGCGCCGGCTGGCCACCCAGCTCACCGGCGGAGACATCGGTGTTCTGTGCCTGCAGTGCGGTCTCGATGTCCGACGGCATCAGCGCGTACTGGCGCATCTTCTCCGGATCCAGCCAGATGCGCATGGCGTATTCCTGGCCGATCGGCTGGATGTTGCCGACACCGCTGACGCGGCTGATCTGGTCATCGATGCGCGCTTCCATGAAGTTGGCGACATCGAAGTTGTCCATGCTGCCGTCTTCGCTGGTGAACGACAGCACCTCGAAGATCGAACCACTGGACTTGGTGATGGTCAGGCCGTTCTGCTGCACCGCCTGCGGCAGCGTGGCCATGGCGGCCTGCAGCTGGTTCTGCACCTGCACCTGCGCGGTATCCGGATTGGTACCGGTGGCGAACACCAGGTTGACCTGCGCCGAGCCGTCGGAGGCACTGGTCGAGGTCATGTACATCAGGTGATCGAGGCTTTGCTGGGACTGCTCGATGACCTGGGTGACCGCGTTTTCCACGGTCTGGGACGAGGCGCCGGTGTAGGTGGCGCGGATGGTGATGGTGGGCGGGGCGATCTGCGGGTAGCGGTCCACCGGCAGGATCAGGATCGCGAGCAGGCCGAGCAGGCTGACCGCGATGGCGATCACCCAGGCGAAGATCGGCCGGTCGATGAAGAAACGAACCATGTGGGCCAGGCCTCAGTGCGACTTTTCGTCGGTGTTGCCGTTCGGATCGACCGCCGGCATCGCCGCCAACTGCGCCGTCGTGGCCGCCACCGCTTTCACCTGCTGGCCGAGCGATACCGCGCTGCCGTTGCTGACGATCACCCGTTCGCCAGCCTTGAGGCCGCTGGTGATCTGCCACTGGTTACCGACCACCTGGCCGGTGCTGACGCGGCGCTCGACCACATGATCCTTGGCGTCGAGCAGGCGCAGCAGCGGTTCGCCGCGTTCGTTGCGCACCACCGCCTTCTGCGGCACCAGCAGGGCACGCGCGTCGGTGGCCATCGGCAGCACCGCCTTCAGGTACATGCCCGGCAACAGCAGGCCGTCCGGGTTCGGAATGACCGCGCGCAGCTTCACGTTGCCGGTGCCCGGATCCACTGCGCTGCCGACGAACTCCAAGGTGCCTTCATGCGCGTAGGTGCTGCCGTCCTCCAGCAGCACCTTTACCTGTGCCTTGCCATCGATGGCCTTCACCAGGCCCGCATCGAGCTGCTTGCGCAGCGCCAGCATCTGCGTGCTGGACTGGGTGACATCCAGGTACACCGGGTCCAGCCGCTGGATGGTGGCCAGTGCCGTATCCTGGCCGGCCGCGACCAGCGCGCCGGCGGTGACGCTGGAGGTGCCGATGCGGCCGTCGATGGGGGCGGTCACCCGGGTGTAGTCGAGGTTGATGCGGGCAGCCTGCAATGCAGCGCGCGCGGCAATCACGTTGGCCTGCGCCTGCTTCAATGCCGAGGTGGCATCGTCGGCGTCCTGCTTGCTGGCTGCATCCATGCTCACCAGCGCGCGGGTACGCTCGGCCTTCGGCTGTGCCGACAACACGGTAGCCTCGGCCTGCGCCAGCTGCCCGCGCGCGGTATCGAAGGCCGCCTGGTACGGTGCCGGGTCGACCTGGTACAGCAGCTGCCCTGCCTTGACCTGCTGGCCTTCGGTGAACAACCGCTGGCGGATCAGGCCGCCGACCTGCGGCCGCACCTCGGAGATCTCGAACGGCACGGCACGGCCGGGCAAGGTCTGCTGGAGTGCCAGCGGCTGCGCGCGGGCGATGATGACGCCCACTTCGGGCATGGCCGGGGCATCGGTCCTGCCCGCCGAACAGGCCGCCAGGGCCAGCAGCAGGGGCAACAGCAGGGGACGCGGGGAACGGGACAGCGGGCGCAGGAGGGACATGGGGGGCGTGGGGGCCTTGCGTTGACCCGTGCACGCTGCCGTGAAACTGTGCAGAGAATATGGAGATTGTGCGACGGGCTCAGCTGGCGCTTGCTTTCGGCGCCGCATGCGCCGCTAATGGCCTTCGCGATGGCGAAGTTCCAACTCAAATTCGGCCTGACCGCGAAGACCTTCCTCGCGATCTTCACCGCCTGCCTGCTGGTGCTGGCAGTGAACGGTGTTGCCAGCCGCGTGGCCTTCCAGACCGGCTTCCTGGACTACCTCAACGACCAGGGCGACCTGCGCATGCAGCGGCTGATGCCACACCTGCAGCACGAGTACCGCGAGCACGGTGGCTGGGAGCATCTGCACGGTGATGGCGACCGCTGGGCGCGGCTGCTGCGCCCGGACCTGGCCCATGGGCACGAAGGACCGGTGCCGTCGCTGTCCGACCAGACCGGCGTGCCGTCGCGCCTGGGCCTGTTCGACGCGCAGCACCGTTTCGTGGCCGGCAACCCCGACGCCACCAGCGATGACGAGCCGCATGCGGTGCAGGTGGACGGGCAGACCGTCGGTTGGCTGGGCATGGTGCCGTTCCAGACCGTCATCGCCACCAACGACCTGAATTTCTACAACACCCAGGTGCGCGCCTGGTGGGTGATCGGCATCGCGCTACTGCTGGTGACGGTACTGCTGGCCTGGCTGGTATCGCGTGCGCTGCGCCAGCGCCTTGCCAAGCTGGCCGCTGCCACCCACCGGTTGGCCGCCGGTGACTACGCCACCCGCATCGAGCGCACCAGTGACGATGAGCTGGACGCGCTGGTCAACGACTTCAACCGGATGGCGCAGGCGCTGGACGATACCGAACGCAACCGCCGCGCCTTCATTGCCGACATCTCGCATGAGCTGCGCACGCCATTGGCCGTGGTGCGCGCCGAGCTGGAGGCGATCGAAGATGGCATCCGTCCGCTGGACCGGGCCAACCTGGTGGGCCTGCAGGGCGAGATCCGCCAGCTGGGCAAGCTGATCGACGACCTGCACGACCTGTCGATGACCCAGTCCGGCGGCCTGGCGTACCGCTTCGCGCCACTGGACCTGGTGGCGCTGCTGCGCAGCGAACTCAATGGCATGCGCGTGCGCTTCGCCAATGCAGGCCTGGCGTTGGAAGAAGACCTGCCCGCCACGCCGTTGCAGGTGTCCGGTGACGAACGGCGCCTGCAGCAGGTGCTGGCCAACCTGCTGGAAAACGCACTGCGCTACACCCATGCCGGTGGCCGCGTACGCGTGCAGGCAGCGCGCGTGCCTGCCGGCGTGCAGCTGGTCGTGGAAGACACCGCGCCGGGCGTTCCGCCCGACAAGTGTGCACTGCTGTTCGAACGCTTCTACCGCGTGGAAAGTTCGCGCAACCGCGCCAGTGGCGGCAGCGGGCTGGGCCTGGCCATCAGCCACAACATCATCCTCGCCCACCACGGCGTCATCCACGCCGCGCCCTCGCCGCTGGGCGGGCTGCGCGTGGTCATCAGCCTGCCGGAGCCTGCATGAGCACGTCGCCCGCCACGTCCACGAAGATCCTGATCGTCGAGGACGAGCCGCGCCTGGCCTCGGTACTGCGCGACTACCTGGCCGCCGCCGGCATGGCCAGCGAGTGGGTGGACGACGGTGGCCAGGTGATCGACGCATTCGCGCGCTACCAGCCCGACCTGGTGCTGCTGGACCTGATGCTGCCGCAGCGCGACGGTGTGGACCTGTGCCGCGAACTGCGTGCCAGCAGCGATGTACCGGTCATCATGGTCACCGCACGGGTGGAAGAGATCGACCGCCTGCTGGGCCTGGAGATCGGCGCCGACGACTACATCTGCAAGCCGTTCAGTCCGCGCGAAGTGGTCGCGCGGGTAATGGCGGTGCTGCGCCGCTACCGCCCGGACCCGGGTGCGCGCGCCAACGGTGGCCTGCACATCGACGAGCCGGCCGCACGCGCCACCTGGAACGGCAAGGGCCTGGACCTGACGCCGGTGGAGTACCGCCTGCTGCGCACGCTGCTGGCCACCCCGGGCCGGATCTGGGCGCGCGATGAACTGCTCGACCGGCTGTACCTGGACCATCGCGTGGTGGTCGACCGCACCGTCGACAGCCATGTGCGCAACCTGCGCCGCAAGCTGGCCGACGCCGGCATGGAAGGCGAGCCGATCCGTTCGGTGTACGGCATGGGCTACAGCTACGAACCCTAGCCGGTAGTGCCGGCCGCTGGCCGGCAACCGCGCGGTACGCCTGGATTTCCGTGGTTGCCGGCCAGCGGCCGGCACTACCGGTGCGCACCTGCGTTACAGTCGAGCACGCTCGACATTACGAACACAACTGCATGGACGACATCCACCCGATCGCGCCGGACAAGCGCGCCGCCATCCTTTCCACCCTGGCTGACATCGAACAGCGCTACGACGTACGCGTGCTGCTGGCGTGCGAGTCGGGCAGCCGCGGCTGGGGCTTTTCCTCGCCCGACAGCGACTACGACGCGCGCTTCATCTACGTGCATCGCCAGCCTTGGTATCTCAGCGTCAACGAGAGCACCGGTCCCGGCGAAGCGCAGCGCGATGTGATCGAACTGCCGATCGACGATGAGCTCGACGTGAGCGGCTGGGACCTGCGCAAGGCACTGCGACTGGTTTCAAAATCCAATCCGACACTGATCGAGTGGCTGCGCTCGCCGATCGTCTACCAGCAGGATCAGGCGGCGGTGTCACAGTTGTGGGAAGCAGCGAAAGCGTTCCATTCACCGCTGGGCACCTGGTGGCACTACTTCAACATGGCGCGCTCGAACCATCGCGGCTACCCGCGTGGCGAAACGGTGCGCACCAAGAAGTACCTGTACGTGCTGCGCCCACTGCTGGCCTGCCAGTGGATAGAGCACGAACAGACACCCCCGCCGATGGCCTTCGAGGATCTGCTGGACCGGCTGCTGCCAGACGGTGCGGTGCGTGAAGTCATCGATGCCCTGCTGGCGGTCAAGCGGGCCAGCGCCGAGGTCGCCGCCGGGCCGCGCATTGCGGCGATCAGCGACTACATCGATCGTGAACTGGCCATCCGGACTGCGCAGGCGCCACAGCTGCCCGCCGGACGAGGTGATGCTGCGTGGCTGGATGAGCTGTTCCGGCAGATGCTGGCCGAGCACGCGCCTGAATGAAGAGCCGCACCTGCCTCTGGTAGTGCCGGCCGCTGGCCGGCAACCGCGCGGCACGTCTGGATTTCCGTGGTTGCCGGCCAGCGGCCGGCACTACCCGCGGCAGGCACGCGGCGTGCGGACCACGCGGGTATCATCGTCGCGAACGCCCTGATTTCCGGAGACCCCGATGAACCCGCTGCGCCCCTTCCGCGACAAGATGCCCGTCCTCGGCGAGCGCGTGTACATCGACCCGTCGTGCACGATCATCGGCGACGTGGAACTGGGCGACGACGTGTCGGTGTGGCCGGGCACGGTCATCCGCGGTGACGTCAATTACGTACGCATCGGTGCACGCACCAACGTGCAGGACGGCACCATCATCCACGTCAGCCACCACAGCCCGTACAACAAGGCCGGCTACCCGACCCTGATCGGCGAAGGCGTGACCGTCGGCCACGGCTGCATCATCCACGCCTGCACGATCGGCGATTACAGCCTGATCGGCATGGGCGCCTGCATCCTCGACGGTGCCCGCGTGGAGCGCCATGGCTTCGTCGGCGCCGGTGCGGTGATCGGCCCCGGCAAGGTGGTGGGCGAAGGCGAGCTGTGGGTCGGCAACCCTGCCCGGCCGGCACGCACGCTGAGCGACAAGGAGATCGAGTCGCTGCAGTACTCGGCCGACCACTACGTGCGGCTGAAGGACGAATACCGGGGCTGAGCAGCCAACGCTGCCGCGCGGCTCTGCTAAAGTCTGGGCCCGACCAGGATCTGTCGAGACCCCCATGCCTGTGGTTGCCAGCCGGAGAGGACTCCGGCGCCCACAACGAAGGCCACCGCGCTGATGGCCGCACCGATGCTCGATACCTACCGTGAGGTGGTGACGCCAGAGGGTGTGCTGCTTCAGTTGCCGGTAGCCGGACCGCTGCCGCGGGCCATGGCCTGGCTGGTCGATCTTGGCGTGCGCATCGCGGTACTGGTGCTGATGGCGATTCCGCTGGCGGTGCTGGACGAATTCGGCTCCGGCCTCAACCTGGTGCTGATGTTCCTGGTCTACTGGGTCTACCCGATCGTGTGCGAGGCACTGTGGAGCCGCACACTGGGCAAGCGCGCGCTGGGCCTGCGCGTGCTGTCCCGCGATGGCGCGCCCGTGGGCTGGATGGCGGCGATCACCCGCAACCTGCTGCGCACGGTGGACATGCTGCCGTTCGGCTATGCACTGGGCCTGGTCAGCAGCCTGTTCGATCCGCACGGCCGCCGCCTCGGCGACCTGGTGGCCGGCACCGTGGTGGTGCACGCGCCTGTGCTGTACCTGCCGCCGCCACCTACCATCGACAGCGTGCTGGCCCCGCCGCAGCCACTGCGGCCGGAGGAACAGGCCGCGCTGATGGCCTTCGCCGAGCGCGCGCCACGGCTGTCGGCGGCCCGCCAGCAGGAGCTGGCCGGCATTGCCGAGCCCCTGACCGGTACCCACGGCCAGGTCGCCGTGCTGCGCCTGTACGCCATGGCCAACTGGCTGCTGGGGCGGCGATGAAACAGGAACAGTTCGTCGCCCGCTACCAGCAGGAATGGCAGGAGCTGGAACAGTGGCTGCTGCTGCGTGCCGGCGCCTCGCGCCGCGCGCGCCGCAAGGCCAGCGGCCTGGCACTGGACGATACCGCCGTCCCGCAGCGCTACCGGCGCCTGTGCCAGCAGCTGGCGCTGGCCCGCGAGCGCGGTTACAGCCCGCAGCTGCTCCAGCGCCTGCAGCAGCTGATGCAGCAGGGCCACAGTGTGCTGTACCGCACACGGCCGACGCGCTGGCGCGCCGCGCTGGAATTCCTCGTGGCCGACTTCCCGCTGCTCGTGCGCAGCCAGGCACGCAGCATGTGGGTGGCGCTGGCGATGTTCGCGCTGCCGGCAATCGCCTGCTTCGTGCTTGTACAGGTCTACCCGGACCTGATCCACACGTTGATGGACAACCGCCAGATCGCCGCGATGGAGCGCATGTACGACCCTGCCGCCGAACGACTGGGCCGCGACAGCGGTACCGACTGGATGATGTTCGGCCACTACATCCTCAACAACATCAGCATTGCCCTGCGCACCTTCGCCAGCGGCCTGCTGGCCGGGCTGGGTACGCTGCTGGTGCTGCTGTTCAACGGCGTCACCATCGGCGCGGTGGCCGGCCACCTGCAGCACATCGGACACGGTGGACCATTCTGGCGCTTCGTGGCCGGCCATGGCGCGTTCGAGCTGACCGCGATCGTGATCGCCGGCGGTGCCGGCCTGCAGCTGGGCATGAAGCTGCTGGCACCGGGCCGGCGCAGCCGCCTGGACGCGCTGGTCGACGGTGGCCGCATCGGTGCGCGGCTGTGCCTGGGCGTGGCGTTCATGCTGCTGGTCGCAGCCTTCATCGAAGCGTTCTGGTCGTCGATCGCGGAAGTCCCCGCATGGACCAAGTTCGGCGTCGCCGGAGTGCTCTGGGCCGGCGTGCTGCTGTGGCTATGGCGTGGCGGGCGTGGAGGCGGCCATGCGCATTGACCGTCTGGACGTAGTGCTGCGTGCACGCAGCGGCTGGGAAGCGATGGAGCTGGGCAGTGCCCTCGCCCGCCGCCATGCGCGCGCCGTGTGGGGCAGCTGGCTGCTGGCCAGTGCTCCGTTGTTCGTGATCTTCAACGCGCTGGGATGGTGGCTGGATGCCTTCGGCTGGGCCTGGCTGGCGATGTGGTGGTGCAAGCCACTGTTCGAGCGTGCGCCGCTGTATGTGCTGTCGCGCGGCATCTTCGGCGAACCGGTCAGCACACTTTCGGCCCTGCGTGCGCAGCGCCACTGGGGCAACACTGGTTCCTGGGGCTACCTGGGCTGGCGTCGCTTCAGCGTGCTGCGCAGCCTGTGCCTGCCGGTGAACCTGCTGGAAGGCAACGCCCCGGGCCAGCGCGGTCCACGCCGCCGTGCGGTGGCTGCCGGCGCCGCAGGTGCGGCGACAGTGCTGACCGTGACCTGCATGGCGTTCGAAGCGGTGCTGGTATCTGGTGCCATCGGTGCAGTGTTCATGTTCATGCCACTGGACCTGATGTCCGAATCCTGGCGTGCGGCGTGGGACATGATCGGCAAGGACACGCCGGCATGGGCACGCTTCGGTTTCAATCTGGCCTGCTGGCTGGCCTCGGCGCTGATCGGCCCGTTCTTCGTCGGTGCGGGCTTTGGCCTGTACTTGAACCGGCGTACGCAGATGGAAGCCTGGGACGTCGAAATCGCCCTGCGCCGCCTGCGCGATCGCCTGCTGCCGGCGGCATCGACGCTGGCGCTGCTGCTGTGCCTGGCACTGCCGCTGGTCTCCGCCCCGGTGCATGCGCAGGACGCAGATGCCGAGCCCGGGCGCGCAATGGGCAAGCCCAACGCCAGTAACATCGCCGCCGAAGACGACGACGATGAACCGACCATCGACCCGGCCAACACGCCGGCCACCATCTTCGGTGGCACGCCGGTGGACACCGCCGGTTTCCGTCAAGCGGTTAACCGCGCCTATGAGGACCCGCTGCAGCGCCCGACCCGCGAGGTCACCCGCTGGAAGCCGATCGAGCAGGCCGAGGAAAAAAAGAAGGAAGACAAGCAGCTGCAGCGTGACACCAACAGCAAAGGTGAACGCAAAGCGCGCAGGGACGGCATCGCCTGGCTGGCACGGCTGGCCGAATGGGGCCTGTGGGGCCTGCTCGGCATCCTGCTGCTGGTGCTGCTGCTGACCGCGCGGCTGTGGCTGCCATGGCTGCGTGGCAGTGGCCGGCGCAAGGCCGACGCTGCACCGAAGGTGCTGGAGGAACAGGTGGAGTTGCCGGTGGTGCTGCCGCCGGACGTGGCCACCCAGGCTGGCCTGCTCTGGGACCAGGGCCGGCCGCGGCAGGCGCTGGCCCTGCTGTACCGCGCCAGTGTGCGCACGGTGGGCGAGCGCAGCGGTATCGCGCTTCCACCTGGTGCCACCGAAGCGCAATGCCTGCGCGCGTCGCGGCGCATGCCTGATGCCACCGATCGTGACCTGTTCGCGCGCATCGTGCGCATGTGGCAGTACGCCGCCTACGGTGGCCGCCTGCCCAGCCGCGCCGATTTCGATGCATTGGCCGATACCCTGCGCCAGCAGTACGGGTGGCAGGCATGAGTCCGCGCCTGTTCTGGTCGCTGCTGCTCGGTGCATTGGTGCTGTTCGGTGTACCGCTGACCATCCTCTACCTGCGCACGCACGAACGGGTGACCGAGACGATCCGGCTGCCGCCACAGGGCGAAGCCGCCTACAACCCGCTGTACGTACTCGGCCAGGCCCTGCGCGCCGATGGCATTGACGTGCACTCGCGGCCACGGCTGGAACTGCAGCAGATGGCACTGGGGCCGAACGATACGGTGGTGCTGCTGCAGGACAGCAGCGAACTGCCGCCGCCCGTTGCCAGCGCGCTGCTGGACTGGGTCGACGGTGGCGGCCACCTGCTGGTACGTACACCGCCGCCGGCCGAGGACGATGCCGGCAGCACGCAGGGCCCCTTGCTGGACCGGCTGGGCGTGGACAGCCTGTTCCAGCGCAGCGACTGCCAGCCGTTCCATGTCGACGACGATCCTGGCCACGTCGAATTCTGCGGTGGCCGTCGCTTCACCCTGGGTTTTGCCGCCAGTGCGCAGGCCGAACGTCGCTGGGGCACGGATCGCGACCTGGTGTTCGCGCGCCTGCGCCATGGCCAGGGCAAGGTGAGCGTGCTGGCCGACATGGAGTTCATGCGCAGCGAGGTGGACTCACCGGCGGCGCGCCTGGCCTCCGCAGGGGGCAAGGCCAGCGACGGCCTGCACGACGCGTCGCATCGCGACCTGACCCGCTACCTGCTCGATCCGAACTACGGCAAGGGTGCGGTCTGGCTGGTCTATGCCAGCCGCCCGCCGTCGCTGTGGTCGCGCATGTTCTATCAGGGTTGGCCGCTGTGGGCACCGTTGCTGCTGGCCCTGCTGGGTTGGCTGTGGGGCCGCTCGCAGCGCTTCGGCAGCCTGCTGCCGTCGCCGGTTCTGGAACGCCGTTCGCTGCTGGAGCACGTGCGCGCCAGTGGCGAACTGCTGCTGCGTTTCGGCCACGGCGCGCGCCTGTACGAGGCCGTACTCGCCCTGTTCCTGCACCGCCTGCGCCTGCGCGCACCGGTTGCCGCCGCACTCGATGGCGCGCCGCGCGATCAGGCCATCGCCGAGCTGCTGAAGTGGCCGCAAGGCCGCGTTGCCAGCGCGCTCACGCCCCCTCCGCCGCACGATTCCTCCGCCCTGCGCGAGCGCATCCGCTTGCTGCTCCAGATGAGATCCCTGCTATGACCGAAGTCCCCGAGCTGCCGGCGGCCGCCAACGCCCGCCTGATCGAACGCGTCGATGCCATCCGCGATGCCGTCGGCCACGCCTTCATCGGCCAGGCTGATGTGCTGGACCAGATCCTGGTGGCCCTGCTGGCCGGTGGCCACGTGCTGATCGAGGGCGTGCCCGGGCTGGGCAAGACCCTGCTGGTGCGCGCGCTGGCCCAGGCACTTGAGCTGGACTACGGTCGCGTGCAGTTCACCCCCGACCTGATGCCCAGCGACGTCAGCGGCCACGCGGTGTACGACCCGAAGACCGAGAGCTTCAAGATCCGTCGTGGCCCGGTGTTCACCAATCTGCTGCTGGCCGACGAGATCAACCGCGCACCGGCCAAGACCCAGTCGGCGCTGCTGGAAGTGATGCAGGAAGGCCAGGTGACCATCGAAGGCAAGGCCTTCACCCTGGCGCCGCCGTTCATGGCGCTGGCCACGCAGAACCCGCTGGAACAGGAAGGCACCTACCCGCTGCCGGAAGCGCAGCTGGACCGCTTCCTGCTGAAGGTGCTGATCGACTACCCGCAGCTGGAGGACGAGAAGCGCATGGTGACCGCGATCACCAGCGGCCGCGCCGCCAGCGATTTCGACCTGAGCCAGGTGCCGCGCGTGCTCGGCGCCGGTGAGCTGCTGGAACTGCAGCGCGCCACGGCGGCGATCACCGTCGATGACGAAGTGATCGACTACGCGGTGCGGATTGTGGCGGCCACGAGGCAGTGGCCGGGTATCGCGGTCGGCGCTGGCCCGCGTGGCAGCATCGCGCTGGTACGTGCCTCGCGCGCGCAGGCGGTGTTGGCCGGCCGTGACTTCGTCACCCCCGACGACGTGCGCGACATCGCGCGCCCCGCGCTGCGCCATCGCATCGCGCTGGCACCGGAACTGCAGATCGAAGGCCAGGACGCCGACGACGTGCTGGGTGCACTGCTGGCCAAGGTGGAAGCACCGCGCCGATGAGGCCGGCCCCGCTGCTGCTGGCGCTGCTGCTGGCCTGGGCCGCCCTGGGTGGCCTGGTGCTGGGCGGCATGCTGCCGCGCTGGAGCTGGGCGCTGGCCGCGGTGGCGATTGCCGTGCCAGCGTTGATGGATCTGTGGCGGCAGACGCGGCGTCCATCGCCGCAGATCCAGCGTGAGCTGCCCGAAGCACTGGCACTGGGCGTGCGCCGCGAGGCCGCGCTGCGGCTGCAGGCGGACGCATCGATGACGGTGCAGGTGTTCGACCTGGTCCCCGGCGGCTGGCCGCTGGAATCGCTGCCGCAGCGCGTGCGCCTGAAGCCCGGCAGCGCCTCCACCCTGCACTACCACCTGCAGCCGCTGCAGCGTGGGCGCTTCCGCTTCGACGGCGTGCATCTGCGCATGCGCTCGCCATGGCGCCTGTGGTGGCAGCAACGCACGCTGCCTCCCGCGCTGGACGTGCGGGTCTATCCGAACTTCGTACCGCTCACCCGCTTCGCCCTGTTCAGTGCCGACCAGGCCTCGCGGCTGGTCGGTGCACACGTGAAGCGCCGCCGCGGTGAAGGCACCGACTTCCACCAGATGCGCGAGTACCGCATCGGCGACAGCCTGCGCCAGCTGGACTGGAAGGCCACCGCGCGTGCGCGCAAGCTGGTCTCGCGCGAGTACCAGGACGAGAAGAACCAGCAGCTGCTGCTGATGCTCGACAGTGGCCGCCGCATGCTGGCCAGCGAAGGCGGGCTCTCGCACTTCGATCATGCATTGAACGCCTCTCTGGTGGTGGCCTACCTGGCGCTGCGCCAGGGCGATGCTGCCGGCCTGTTCGCCACCGGTGGCGAGCGCCGCTGGGTGGCACCGCAGCGTGGCATGGGCACGGTCGAGCACCTGCTGCGTGCCAGCTACGACCTGCAGCCGCGCGCGGTGGCCACCGACTACCTGGCCGCCGCCACCGAAGTGTCGCTGCGCCAGCGCCGGCGCGCGCTGGTGATGCTGGTCAGCAACGTACGCGATGAGGACATCGAAGACCTGCTGGCGGCGGTGCGCCTGCTGCAGAAACGCCACCTGGTGTGCGTGGCCAGCCTGCGCGAGCGCGAACTGGATGCTGTCCTCGATGATGAGGTGCAGTCGCTGGAGGACGCGGCACAGGCCGGCGCCGCGGCGCTGTACCTGCAGCAGCGCGCGAAAGCGCATGAAGCGCTGCGCAGCGAGAAGGTGATGGTTCTGGACGTGACCGCCGACGCCCTGCCCGGTGCACTGGTGGAGCGCTATCTGGCGGTGAAGCGCGAAGGGTTGCTCTGATACCAGGAACGATTGCCGGCCAGCGGCCGGCACTACCCCCCCTGTAACAACCGCCACATCGCCCTGGTGGGTGCCTACCTTGGTTGGCACGAAACTCACGGCGCCGACCAGGGTCGGCATCTACCAACGGCGGTTGCCGGCCAGCGGCCGGCACTACCCCTGCAACAATCGCCGCTGCAATCGCTCCACCGCGCGCTGCAGCAACACCCGATTGCGGGCCAGCTTCATCCACTGCGGCAGGCGCGAGAACATGGATCGGTGATGGCCGCGGCTTTCGCGCAATGTCGCGCTCGCGTGCTCGTGCAATGCCTGCAGATGTTCAGCGTTATAGGCCCAGAGCAGGCCTGCGCGGGTCGGTTCGACCAGGCACAGCGGCAATCCGAAGTGCGGATCGGCAGGCTCGGCATCACGCAACGGACGCACCGAGACCGAAACATCGGTACTGCGATCACATTGCGCACATCGAGCAGCGAAGGACGCCGGCGCAGGGATGCCAGCGGGAACCCGACGACGCACGTGCAGCCACTGATGCCCACAGAATCCACAAGGTTGGCGGCCCAGCATGTAGACCGCACCGACCCAGTCACCACTGTCCAGTGCAGAACTGCAGCCGGTGCAGCGGAATCGCGCGGTCCACCGGTAGGGTTTCCAGCTGGCGACCACCCAGCCGGGGGTATCGCAGCGATGGCAACGCACCGCGACGCGGTCCGCGAAGGCCTGCAGGCTGCGCCCGTCATCGAAGTGCCGGCCAGGCACGGGCGAAGAACGCCCATGCCGGCCAGGCCAACGCCGCACCGCCATCAGACGTAGATCCGCGTCGGCGCCTCGTCAACGATCGCATGCGGCACGAAGCGCGCACTGTCACGGGTGATCGCGCTGTCGTCCTCGCGGATGCCGACGCCGCAGGCGTGTTCACCCACCACCCAGCTGCCGATCAGCGGATAGCCGCCTTCGAAGCGGGTGAGCGGATGGGCGCGCTGGATGATCGCCGGGCCATCGTAGGGACCGTCGCTGCGCTGGGTGCTGCCATCGGCCAGATGCATCTCGATGTTCGCGCCTTCGCGCGAGAACAGCGGCTTGCGCACCCAGCCCGACGCCAGCGTGCTGCCGTCATCGAAATGCGCTTCCAGCAGGTTCGGATGGCCCACGTTACGCTGCCACAGCAGCGGCAGGATGCCCTTGTTGCTCAACACCGCCTTCCACGCCGGCTCCAGCAGCTGCACGCCCGAGCCGGGCAGCGCGCGACCGAATTCCTCGGCCATCAGGTCTTCCAGCGGGTACAGCTTGAACAGCGTGCCGATCACCGAATCGTCCAGCGCGGTGAAGCGGCCGTCCTCGGACAGGCCAATGTCCTCGATGGCGATGGCCTGGCCATGCAGGCCGGCCTGCGATGCACAGTCGCGCAGATAGTCGACGGTGCCGCGGTCTTCTTCGGAGCTGCCCACGGCACTGAAATACAGCGGCGGCGGCAGCTGCGTGGCCAGTTCGCCGAAACGCTCGACCAGCGTTTCGTGGATCGCGTTGAACTGGTCGGCGTGCTGCGGCAGGCGACCGGCGTTGCGCTGGTCTTCCAGCCACTGCCATTGGAAGAAGCTGGCCTCGAACAGCGAGGTCGGCGTGTCGTAGTTCAGTTCGTACAGCTTGGCCGGACCGGTACCGTCGTAGGCCAGGTCCAGGCGACCGTACAGATGCGGCTGGCGCTGGCGCCAGCTGTCGGCGATCCAGTCGCGGTAATGCGACGGAATCGCCAGCTGGTCCATCAGCCGTTCGCTGGCGATGACATCGCCGACCAGGTCCAGCGCCATCTGGTGCAGCTCGGCGCTGGGGTCTTCGATGTCCTGCTCGATCTGGCGCAGGGTGAACGCGTAGTACGCGCTTTCGTCCCAGTACGGCTGGCCGTCGATGGTGTGGAAGCGGAAACCCGCCTCTTCCGCGCGCGCCCGCCATTGGGCACGCTCGGCAATCCGGATGCGCTGCATGGGTCGATCAGCCGCCGTAGCTGCCGCTGCTGCTGCGGCGCGCGCTGGTGTTGCCGAAGCCACCACGGCTGGCAGTGACCGCACGGTTCGGTTCGCTGGTGACCGGGGCCAGGCCGGCCTTGCCCGCGCCGATGCCGCTGGCGGTGTTCAGGCCACCAGTGCCACCCGGTGCCGGGCGCGCCCAACCCGCGTTCTTGTCCTGGTAGGCCGGCGCCGACGCCGGTGCCTGCGGTGCCAGGCCTCCGCGGTTACTCAGCATCTGCGACATGAAGAAGCCCATCATCATCGGGCCGATGAACGAGGTACCGGCCGAGGTGTGCTGCTGCACGCACTGCTCCGGCTTGTAATCCTTCTCGCAGGCTTCCCTGCTGGCGTACTTCGGCGCCGCATCGGCGGCCTGCTTCTGCGCTTCGGCGAAGGCATTGCGGCACGACGACGGATCGCCGGTGGCCTCGGTGCAGGCCTCGACCGACGTGTACAGGCCTTCCTGCACCTTCACCTCCGGCTCCTTCTGGCAGGCGGTGAACAGCAGCGGCGCGGCGCTCATCAGCAGCAGCGCGGTGGTGCGGGAACGTTTCATGGCCTCATGCCCTGTCGACGGATCAATGCCCCAATGATGCCAAATCCGGGCCAGCAACCGGAATCGGCAAAGTCCGAAAGATGAACGGACTTTCATTTTCGTCGGCATTGGGGTCAGAGCCCATCGCGCCGCGATGGGATCCGACCCCAGGCGACGCACCGCTCTGGTAGGTGCCAACCTTGGTTGGCACACATCCCGCGGCGCCCGGTCATGCCCGGCGCGCGCAGCCAAGTCTCCGGCAAGACGCCCCCTTGTTGTTCAAGGGGGGCGCGCCGAAGGCGCGGGGATAAGGGGAAATGCGCGGACCACCAAGCCGCTGCAAGCGGTGAAGGTGGTTGCAGCAGCAACCGAAAAAATTGGCCATGATCGGCTGACCCCCACGTCGTACGGCCCGCCCGTTCCGCCAGCCATGCCCGAATACCGTTCCCGCACCTCCACCGCCGGCCGCAACATGGCCGGCGCCCGCGCCCTGTGGCGCGCCACCGGCATGAAGGATGGAGACTTCCACAAGCCGATCATCGCCATCGCCAACTCCTTCACCCAGTTCGTGCCCGGCCACGTGCACCTGAAGGACCTCGGCCAGCTGGTCGCGCGCGAGATCGAGCAGGTCGGCGGCGTCGCCAAGGAATTCAACACCATCGCCGTGGACGACGGCATCGCGATGGGCCACGACGGCATGCTGTATTCGCTGCCCAGCCGCGAGATCATCGCCGACGCCGTGGAGTACATGGTCAACGCGCACTGTGCCGACGCGCTGGTGTGCATCAGCAACTGCGACAAGATCACCCCCGGCATGCTGATGGCAGCGCTGCGCCTGAACATCCCGGTGGTGTTCGTTTCCGGCGGACCGATGGAAGCGGGCAAGACCAAGCTGTCCGAGCACAAGCTGGACCTGGTCGATGCGATGGTGGTGGCTGCCGATGACAGCGCTTCCGACGAGAAGGTGGCCGCGTTCGAACGCAGCGCCTGCCCCACCTGCGGCTCCTGCTCGGGCATGTTCACCGCCAACTCGATGAACTGCCTGACCGAAGCACTGGGCCTGTCATTGCCCGGCAACGGCACCACGCTGGCCACCCACGCCGACCGTGAGGCGCTGTTCCGCCGTGCCGGCCGCCTGATCGTCGAACTCTGCCATCGCTGGTATGGCGGCGAAGACCCGAGCGCGCTGCCGCGCGGCATCGCCACCCAGGCGGCGTTTGCCAATGCGATGACCCTCGACATCGCCATGGGCGGCTCCACCAACACCATCCTGCACCTGCTGGCCGCCGCGCAGGAAGCGGAGGTCGACTTCAACCTGACCCACATCGACGCGCTGTCGCGGCGCGTCCCGCAGCTGTGCAAAGTGGCGCCGAACACGCCGAAGTACCACATCGAGGACGTGCATCGCGCCGGCGGTGTGTTCGGCATCCTCGGTGAACTGGACCGCGCCGGCCTGCTCGAAACCACGGTGCCGACCGTGCACAGCGCCAGCCTGGCCGAAGCACTGGAACGCTGGGACGTGGTGCGCAGCGACAACGACACCCTGCATACCTTCTTCAAGGCCGGCCCGGCCGGCATCCCCACCCAGGAGGCCTTCAGCCAGGCCACGCGCTGGCCGACGCTGGACGTAGACCGCGCCGGGGGCTGCATCCGCTCGCTGCAGCATGCGTATTCGCTGGAAGGTGGGCTGGCCGTGCTGCGCGGCAACCTGGCCGTGGATGGCTGCGTGGTGAAGACCGCCGGCGTGGACGAGTCGATCCATGTGTTCGAAGGCCCCGCGCGCGTCTATGAAAGCCAGGACGCCGCCGTCGCCGGCATCCTCGCCGACGAAGTGCAGCCGGGCGAGGTGGTGGTGATCCGCTACGAAGGCCCGAAGGGCGGCCCCGGCATGCAGGAAATGCTGTACCCGACCAGCTATCTGAAATCGAAGGGGCTGGGCAAGCAGTGCGCACTGCTCACCGATGGCCGCTTCTCCGGCGGCACCTCCGGCCTGTCGATCGGCCATGTCTCGCCGGAAGCCGCCAGCGGGGGTGTCATCGGCCTGGTGGAAGATGGCGACCGCATCCGCATCGACATTCCGGCCCGCCGCATCGACCTGCTGCTGGATGAGACCACGCTGGCCCAGCGCCGCAGCGACGCCGATGCGCGTGGTTGGAAGCCGCGCGCACCGCGCCCACGCAAGGTCACCAGCGCGCTGAAGGCTTATGCACTGCTGGCCACCAGCGCCGACAAGGGTGCCGTACGCAACACCGCGCTTCTGGGCGATTGACCGCCATACGGTAGTGCCGGCCGCTGGCCGGCATCTGGGAAAAGGGGCTGAGGGAATTAAGTCGTTTGTGCCTAAATCGACTTAATCCCCTCCGTCCCCTTTTTGCCGGCCAGCGGCCGGCACTACCGGTCAGCCGATCACACGCTTGAACGGTGGCAGCGCGTCGATGATGCGCTTGCCGTAGCGGCGGGTCAGCAGCCGCGAATCGAGGATGATCACGCGGCCGGTGTCGGTGGAAGTGCGGATCAGGCGGCCTGCGAACTGGGTCAGCGTGCGCAACGCATGCGGAATGGCGATCAGATTGAAGGCATTCAGCCCACGCCCCTCGAACCATTCGCTGAGGGTGGCGGTCTGCGGATCGGTCGGCACCGCGAACGGCACCTGGGTGATCACCACCGTGGTGCAGGCTTCACCGGGCAGGTCGAGACCTTCGCCGAACGAATTCAGCCCGAACAGCACCGAACCCTCGCCTGCGGCCACGCGGCGCAGGTGCTCGTCGATCAGGCGGGTCTTGGACATCTCGCCCTGAACCAGCACCTGCTTGCGGCGCGCGGCCGACATCAGCCCGGCCACCTTCTCCATCTTCCAGCGCGAGGTGAACAGCACCATCGAGCCTTTGGCCCAGTCCAGCTCGGTGTCGAGGTAGCGCGCCACTTCGCGCGGATGGCCTTCGCGATCGTCCGGAGTGACCGGGAACTTCGGCACGATCAGTTCGGCCTGGTTGGGCAGGTCGAACGGTGACGACAGCGAGACCATCTCGGCCTCTTCGGGGATGCCGTTGTCGATCGCCAGCGACTGGAAATCGCCGCCACCGGTCAACGTCGCCGAGGTCATCACCACCGAGTCCACTTCATCCCACAGCAGCTTGCGCAGCACGTGCGCGGCCGACACCGGCGAGCCGTGCAGCACCAGATCGCCGTCGCGGGTGGCGGTGACCCAGCGCGCCATCGGCGGCGCACCGTCCTTGTCTTCGCGGCGCCAGGCCTGCCACAGGTTGTACTGCTGCTCGATCATCTCCAGCGCCATGCCCAGGTTGCGCTGCAGGCGCTCGCGCGCGGCATCGTCCGGCTTGCCCTTGGCTACCTGGGCGGTGGCGGCGTGCGCCCAGTTGTAGAGGCTGCGGGTATCGTCAGCCAGTGCTTCGATCGGCTCGCGCCAGGCCTCGGGCAGTCGCCCATTGGCCGCGCGCCACATCGGCTCTTCGTCCGCCGGCGCCGGCATCCACACGCGCTCGATATGATCGCGGAACGCGCGCAGCTGCTTGGCCACGTTGCTGGCCACCTCGATCGCTTCGTTCGGCAGCAGGTTGCCGAGGCGATCCTTGTCGACCGCGCGGTAGGCGCCGGCGATCAGGATCTGCAGGCGACCGGTGCGTTTGGCCATCTCGTCCAGCGCCAGGCTGGCCGCGCCCTGGTCGATCGCCACGTTGCCGATGTGATGGCCTTCGTCCAGCACCAGCAGCATGTCCGACGGCGGTGCGATCAACGGCTGGCCGTTGTCGCTGTCGCCGATCGACAGCGCCGACAGCAGCAGCGCGTGGTTGGTGACCACGATCTGCGCATCGCGCACGGTGTTACGCGAACGCAGCACCGCACACTGCGCCGAATAGGCACAACGGCGCCCGGCGCAGCCCGAAGCCGGCGTGGTGATGCGGCTGCGCAGGCCGGGGCTGATCGTCTCCGGTGCGTTGTCGATGTCGCCATCCCAGCTGCCGCCGGTGAAGGCATCGGTCAGGCGCTTGGCGATGTCCATCTCGATCGGCGCCAGTGGCCGGTCGAACAGCGGCGCATCATCCTCGAACATGCCGCCCTGCGAGCCCTCGCCCTGCGCCTCGGCGGCATTGCGCGTGCACAGGTAGCGGGTACGGCCCTTGGCCAGCGCCACGGTCGCTTCCAAGCCGGTGGCCTTGAGGAAGTTGGGAATGTCGCGCTCGACCAGCTGCGACTGCAGCGCCACGGTGCCGGTGCTGATCACCAGCTTCTTCTTGCTGGCCAGCGCGATCGGCACGCCCGCGGTCAGGTAGCCCAGGCTCTTGCCGACGCCGGTGGGCGCCTCGACCACGCCAACGCCGCCACTTTTCGACAGCGCGCGCGACACCACGCCGATCATCTGGCTCTGCGAGCGGCGACTGGAAAAGCCGGGCGTATTGGCCTGCAGCGTCGTGTACGCCTTGCGGATCGCGTCCTTCAAGGTGTCATCGAGGGTGCGCGGAGCGGCGACGGTTTCGGTCACGCCGGGAATTACCGTAGCTGGATCAGGCCGGGCATTGTCGCATGGCCGGCCGCATTCACCGCCGCTGGGACCCTGAACGGGCCAGCGACGACGCCCGCTGGCGGTCCCGGTCCAATGGCCGGACCATCCCAGGGGCAGATACGCCGGGCATGGCCCGGCGCGACCGGTCAGGCGGCCGGGAGCGTACGGGTACGCAGCAGGCGCACCAGCGCCCACACCACCAGCACCACACCGATGGCCTCGACCATCGCCAGCGCGAAATGCAGCACGCCGAGGATGGCACTCAAGCTCGACACGGCACTGAAATCACCGCTGCGGACCATCCACATCGGCAGAATGCCCGCCGCCATGCCGCCGAGGCTGGCCAGCAGCAACAGCAGCAGGCCGACCAGGGCACCGGTGCGGGTGGCATCGCGCGGTGCGCCGACCACCCAGACCAGGCCCACGCACAGCGCGATCAGCACCGGCAGGCGCACGCCGACCATGCTCAGCACCGTGACCAGCAGGGTTGTGCCGTCCATCGATCAGTCCTCGCCGGCCAGCACGGCCGAGCCCTGGCGCAGCGACTGGTAGACCTCGTCGGTCTGCGGGCGCACACCGTGCCACTGCAGGAAACTCTCAGCGGCCTGCTCGACCAGCATGCCCAGGCCATCGACCGTATTGCGGCACTCTGCGGCGCGCGCCCAGGCCAGGAAGGCGATCGCCGCTTCGCCGTAGTTGAGGTCGACGGCGGTGGTCATCGAGTTGACCAGCGACAGCGGCAGCTTGAACTCGACGTCGCGGTCGCGGCCGGCCGAGGTGGCGTTGACGATCAGTTCGAAGTCACCCAGATCACGCAGGTCTTCCCAGTAGCGGCTGATCGCGCGACCCGGCTCACCCATCGCATCGATCAGTTCATCGGCGCGTTCCGGCGTGCGGTTGACCACCACCAGCTCGGTGATGCCGGCATCAAGCAGCGCCGGGGCGACGCTGCGCGCGGAGCCACCGGCACCGATCAGCAACATGCGGCGGCCACGCAGGTCCAGGCCATGGCGGTCGGTCAGGTCACGCACCAGGCCGATGCCGTCGGTGGTGTCGCCATGCCAGCGGTCGCCCTTGCGCAGCAGCGTGTTGACCGAACCGGCGCGGCGCGCGCGTGCGGTCAGGGTGGTGCACACCGAGAACGCGGCCTCCTTGTGCGGCGAGGTGACGTTGGCGCCGACACCGCCGTCGGCGGCGAAGGCCTCCAGGCCGGCCAGGAACGCCTCCGGGGCCAGGTCGATCGCGCGGTAATCCACCGCGATGCCTTCCTGGCGACCGAACGTCGCGTGGATCTGCGGCGACTTCGAGTGGGCAACGGGGTGTCCGAAGACGGCGTAACGGTCGGTCATGGAATCCTCAAGCTGGCTAGACTGATGCTCTTTCGTGCACGGACCCGGATGATGCGCATCACCCCGCCCCTGCTGGTGCTTGCCGCCAGTCTACTCTCTGCCCCCGTGGCGATGGCGTTGAACGAGTACGGCATCGAAGGCATGGGCGTGGTCTCGACCCGCGCCGACGAGGGCCGCGCCACGATCAGTGCCGATGGCCGGCGCATCGTCTTCGCCCGCCGCGGCGAAGCCGGCTGGGGCCTGTGGGAGGCGCGCGTGGTCGATGGCCGCTGGCAGCAGGCGCAGGCCCTGCCGGTAGGCGTGGCCGGCGAGGCCCGCGATCCCTACTTCAGCCGCGACGGCCGCTGGCTGTTGTTCGCCGCCGGCCGCGAAGGCGCGCTGGCGCTGTACCGGGCTGCGGTGGAAGCAGATGGCCGGCTGGGCAAGGCGCACCCCATGGCCGGCGACGGTGGACGCCACGAAGAGCGCGGGCCGGCCCTGAGCGCGGACGGCACGCGGCTGCTGTTTGCCCGCCAACAGGGCCGTGGCGCCGGCTGGAACCTGTTCGTGGCGACGCTGGATGCGCAGGGCATGCGCGGCCCGGCCACCGCATTGACAGCGTTGAACAGCGCCGACGACGAGACCGACGGCGACTGGCTGGGCAACGATGGCGCGGTGGTGTTCAGCCGCGGCAACGGCGCAACCGCACAGGTGTGGAGCAGCGGCTGCGCGTGGAGTGGCGCGCCCCTGCAACCGTTGGGACTGTCGTTCAACCAGACCGGCGGCTGGACCGGCGCGCCGGTGATCGACAACGCCAAGCCAGGCGAAATGATGGTGGCCAGCAGCGCGGCCAGGGCACCGCGTGCCGGTGGCGTGGACGTGTACCGGTTGGCGGTGCCGAAGGTGGCGGCGGTGGCCGGGTGCGTGCGGTAGATCCACGCCGCGCGTGGATGGCGCCCGCGAAGGGGGTCAGAGCCCTTTCCTGCGGAAAGGGATCCGACCCCGGGCATTGCCCGTCAGCGCGACAACACCTTGGCGCGCAACTGCTCGTACTCCATCTCGCTCAGCTGGCCATTGTCCTTGCGCTGGTTCAGCGCGGCCAGCTCGGCCTGCACGCTGTCCGGCAGGGCCTGCTCACGGGCCACGTGGCGGGCGGCGGAGAGCTGCTCCGGTGGGCGCTTGCCCGCGCGCCAGGCGGCGATGAAGACACCGACGATGATGGCACCGAACACCAGCGTGCCGGTGCCCCAGATCAGCCATTGCATCCATCCCAGTTCGGGTCCCATCGCGCAGTCCTCCGTCTATCGTGGCGCTATTGTCAGCGCTCGCGCAGCCATCGCGCCACCTGCGGCGCGAAATAGGTCAGCACGCCATCGGCACCGGCCCGCTTGAAGCCCAGCAGCGACTCCAGCACGCAGGCGCGCTCGTCCAGCCAGCCGTTGGCGAAGGCGGCCTTCATCATCGCGTACTCGCCACTGACCTGATAGGCGAAGGTCGGCACGCCGAATTTTTCCTTCACCCGGCGCACCAGGTCCAGGTACGGCATGCCCGGCTTGACCATCACCATGTCGGCGCCTTCTTCCAGGTCCAGCGCGATCTCGCGCAGGGCCTCGTCGCCGTTGGCCGGGTCCATCTGGTAGGTCTTCTTGTCGGCCTTGCCGAGGCTGGCCGCGCTGCCCACCGCATCACGGAACGGACCGTAGAACGCCGAGGCGTACTTGGCCGAGTAAGCCATGATGCGCACGTTGACGTGGTTGTCGGCATCCAGCGCACGGCGGATCGCGCCGATGCGGCCATCCATCATGTCCGACGGCGAAACGATGTCGACGCCGGCTTCGGCATGCGACACCGACTGCTTGACCAGCGCTTCGACAGTGATGTCGTTCAGTACATAGCCCTTGTCGTCGATGATGCCGTCCTGGCCGTGGGTGGTGTACGGGTCCAGCGCCACATCGGTCATCACCCCCAGTTCCGGGAAGCGCGACTTCAGCGCGCGGATCGCGCGTTGCGCCAGGCCGTCCTCGGCCCACGCCGCCGATGCATCCAGCGATTTCAGCGACGGGTCGATCACCGGGAACAGGTCGATCACCGGAATGCCCAGCTCCAGCGCCTCTTCGGCCACCTTCAGCAGTTCTTCGATCGACAGCCGCTCCACGCCCGGCATCGACGGCACTGCGGTGCGGCCGGCCAGTTCGTGCACGAACACCGGGTAGATCAGGTCGTCGGTGGTCAGCGTGTTCTCGCGCATCAGGCGGCGCGAGAACTCGTCGTGGCGCATGCGGCGCGGGCGGTACAGCGGGTGGGACATGGCAGGCTCCGAGGAGTGGCTATTGCAACAGGTAGCCCTGCGGCAGCAGGGGTTCGGGCAACGGGCGTTCGCCGAGCGCATCGAGCTGGTCGATCTCGATCGTGCGCACCAGCGCGTCCAGCGGCAGATCGTTCGGCTCAAGGCCGAAGGGGTCTTCCATTTCTTCGCCCAGCTGGTCCAGGCCGAAGAAGGCATAGGCCAGCACCGCCGACAGCACCGGCGTGCCCCAGCCCAGCGAACTGGCCAGGCCGAACGGCAGCAGCACGCAGAACATCCACGCGCAGCGGTGCAGCAGCAGGGTGTAGGCGAACGGCAGCGGCGTGGTGAGGATGCGCTCGCAGCCGGCCTGGATCGACGACATCGCGTGCAGGCGCTCTTCCAGCTGGGTGTAGAGGATGGGCTCGAGCTGGCCGGCGCGCAGCGCATGCGCCAGTTCGGCCGCGATCATCGCCAGCAGTGCATCGGGCACGTTCTCGCGCTGGCCCAGCTGTTCGCGCTGGCGCTTGTCCAGCCACGGCAGTGCTGCCAGGGCGACGATGCGACCACGCAGTCGCGCCGCCAGCGCATGGGCGAACGCGGTGGTGAGGTAGGCGACGCGACGACGACGGCCCGCGTCGTCGGCCAGCAGCAGGTTTACCTGGCGCGCCAGCGAACGCGATTCGTAGATCAGCTGGCCCCACAGCTTGCGTCCTTCCCACCAGCGGTCGTAGCAGGCGCTGTTGCGGAAGCTGAGGAAGATCGACAGCACCAGGCCAAGCAGGGTGAACGGGGTCACCGACACGCGTTCGATGCCGGTGGGGGGCGCCAGTTCGACCACCGCAGCCACGGCGATGGACAGGATCAGGATGGCCAGCACCTTCGGCGCGATCGCTTTGACGATCGAACCGCGCAGGATGTACAGCAGTTGCCAGCCGTGGGGACGGGGTCGGATGATCATGGGGCAGCCGCGCGGGGCGCGGATTCACAGGCACGCGGGGGGCTCGCGCAGCCATTCATTGTACGCCCCCGCCCGGCCATCGGCCGTGTGCCTGCGACGCCCTGTCGCACCCGGGACCGGGCTCAGACCACGCCGCCGCCCAGGCCAAGACGCAGGATGCCGACCACCACCACGATACCGTTCAGGACCAACCCGGCCCACGCCCGGCCACGCTTGCTCGGGTGGGTGAACAGGATGCCCAGCGCGGCGATCACCGCACCGACCGCAGCGAACGGGATCAGGAACCAGTTGCCCCAGCCCAGCAGCGGAATCAACGCCAGGATCATCCACAACAGCGCCAATACGCCCCACAACAGACTGATCACACCCATGCCGCTCTCCCGCAGTTGGTTCCTGGCCCCACCATAATCGTTCCCGTTGCCGCCGCCTACTGCCATTGGCGGGGCTGTCACCCGGCCCGTGCTAGCGTGCTGTCGTGCGTGCCCTGGCCCGGGTGTTGGCGCCGATTCAGAGTGGCCCGCCGATCATCGCAACCAGTCCTGCAGGGGAAGTGCCATGAACATCCGTTGGGCCGCGTTGGCGGCCACGCTGCTGGTCGCCGCCGGCTGTGCCAGCACCTCCAAGGTGATGCTGGGCCGCGCGCGCGCACCGATCGATCCGGCGCTGGTGCAGATCTATTCGACGCCACCGGCCGGCTCCCAGGAAATCGCCCAGCTGGAATCGTCTTCCGCCGTCGGCTTCGGCACCCAGGGCCAGACCGACGCCGCGGTGGCCCGCCTGAAGCGTGAAGCCGCAGCGCTGGGCGCCAACGGCGTGGTGCTGATGGGCGTGGGCAGCAGCGGGTCGCCGGTAGGCATGTCGGTGGGCGCGGGCACGTTCGGCTCGCACGTCGGTGGCGGCGTCGGCATCGGGATTCCGACCACGCAGAAGCGCGCCGCGGGCGTCGCTATCTGGGTGCCGAATCCGGCACCGCCGGCGCGGTTGCCGACACAGGTGATCACGCCGCAACCGCAGCGGTGACGCGGCACTACCGCTGCAACCGACGCATCGCTCTGGTGGGTGCCAACCTTGGTTGGCACGACCCCACAGCGCCGACCAAGGTCGGCATCTACCCACACCGGTTGCCGGCCAGCGGCCGGCACTACCCGGTGATGCTCAGCGCTTGTACTTCGGCACGAACACCTTGTTCACTGCGTCAGCCAGCTGGTCCGGCGGCAGCAGGCCCTGGTCGAGCAGGAAGTTGTTGAACGCCAGGCGGTCGAACTTCGCACCCAGCGCCAGTTCCGTCTGCATGCGCAGTTCCAGGATGCGGGTGTAGCCGTAGAAGTAGCTACCGGCCTGGCCCGGCATCCGCACCATGTAGCGGTCCAGTTCCTGGGTGGCCATCGCCTTGGACAGGCCGACCTGCTCCATCAGCACGCGCTCGCCGTTGGCTCGGTCGGTCAGGCCGAGGTTGAGCATCGGGTCGAGCATCGCGCGCGCGGCGCGCAGCAGGCGGAACTGCAGGGCGATCATCTGCCCGTCCAGCGGCTCGTACGGCACCATCTCGGCTTCGGCGTACAGCGCCCAGCCTTCCACGTTCACCGAATTGAACGCGAACATGGTGCGTGCCAGCGACACACCACGCTCGACCATCGCGGTGAACTGCAGCTCGTGGCCGGGGCGGCCTTCATGCGCGCTCAGCGTCCATGCTGCGGCACCGAAGTTGAAGTCGTCGTACTGCGCGCCCGGGCCCGCTGCCGGGTTGCCCAGCGGCAGCACGAAGGTGCCCTGCTGCCCGGTGTTGTTGACCAGCGGGGCCGGCAGGAAGTGCGGGGCCGGGCTGGCCGCGCTCTCGGCGGCCGAGCCCAGGCGCATCTGCATGGCGCGCTTGGGCACGTCGACGATGGCGTGCTCGCGGATCAGCGGATCGATCGCATCGATCACCTTGCGGTAGTGGCCTTCCAGATGGTCGTCGGCGATCTTGTCGGCCTTCAGCGCGCGGATCACCGCCACCGGATCGCTCGGGTCGGCCACCTTCAGCCCCTTCTCCTTCACCACCAGCGGTGCCAGCTGCTGCATCGCCGAGCGGGTTTCCATGAACTCCAGCTGCGCGCGCTGCATCAGCAGCTTCGGGTCGATGTCGATGCCGACCTGCTTGAGCTGGTAGGCGTACAACGGCGCCGGCAGGCGTGCGTCGGCACGTGCCTTCGGCAGTACCTCCTTGCGGGTCCAGGCGGCGTAGTCCTTCATCTGCCCGGCCAGCGCCTTCATTGCTTCATCGGCGCCGGCAATCTGGTACTTCTTCAGCAGCGACTCGATACCGGTGATGTAGGTCTCGACGTTGTCCAGCGACTGCTGAACTTCGATCCTGGTCGGCTGCAACAGGCTGCTGTCCTTCAGCCGTTCCTCGTAGCGCTGGCGCGCCAGCGTGGTGAAGGCGGTGCCGCCCGGCTGCAGGCCGGCATAGGCCTTGAGGCGGTCGACCGCCTTGGCCCGGCGCTCGACCGGCACCTGGTCGGACAGCAGCAGGTTGAGGCCGCTGAACACGGTCTGCGGCGCATCGCTCCACGGCAGCAGGTACTTCTCGTTGAGCTCGCTGCCTTCGATGTTCTGGCTGGCGGCGTGGATCATGATCTCCAGGTCCTGGCGGACATTGGGATCCTTCTCGACGGCCAGCTTTGCCTTCAGTTCGTCACGTGCCTTGGCCATGGCAGCGCGGTAGCGCTTGCCGTTGTCCGGGCCGAGATCGGCCACCTTGTCGTCGTAGCCGGGCACGCCGAAGAAGCCGGTTTCCTCCGGCTGGAACGGGCCCTGGGCGTCCAGCAGAATCTGCGCCAGCGCATTGCTGCGGGCGACCCAGGCCGGGCTGGCCGGGGTGGCGGCCTTGGCGGAGGGTGCCGCCAGCGCCGGTGGTGCGGACAGCAGCGGTGCGGCAGTCAGGGCCAGGGCAACGGCGAGCGCAATCGGCTTCATGGGACACTCCAGCAAAGGGTTGCCCGCACCCTACGCGCTCACGGCGATGGCGACAATCGGCGGGAAGTCATGGCGGGCTGGTTGTGCAGCCGGGCTCCGCGGAAACCTGGCGGGGGTAGAGTCGACTGTCAGTCGACCATCGCGCGCAGCGCGGGGTTTTTCGCTGTCTGATCGAAGAGCAGTCGACTGACAGTCGACTCTACCCGGTCGACTCTATCCAGTCGGCGTCCCGCAGTCGCCTGCGCCCGGAGGTCAGAGCACGGCGGTCAGCGGGCATTCGCCGCGATCACGGCAGGCCTTCAGCTCGCACTCCTGCGCGGCCTCGTCGTCGTCCAGCGCCGTCAGGTCGAAGGTCTGCTTGTCCTCGCCCAACACGTACATCACCGGGTAGTCCCACACGTCATCGCGACGGGTACCCTGCACGAACAACCGTCCGTGCGCATGCGGTCCTTCCAGGGCTACGGTCAGGCCGACATCACGCTGGCCGTTGATCGCAGTCTGCATGCTGCCCAGCGGCATCGACTCGATGTTCAACGGCTCACCGAACGCTTCCACCAGTTCAATACTGCAGCCCGCGCGTCGCAGCGCCTCGCGCATCGGCGGGCTCTCGCGTGCCGCCTCGCTCCAGCGCAGCACGCTCCAGGTCACTACACCCCCTGCACCACCCAGCACCAGCACCACCATCAACGGCATCGCCCAGCGCCAGTGGCGGCACCACCAACCGGCGGATGCGGGGTCATGGGCGGGAATCGGCGGTGGCAGGGTCATCGGCGGGCTCCTTCCCGTTGCTGGATCAGGGCTTGAGGCAACGTCCCAGGAAGGCTTCGGCCACGCGGTAGCGATGCAGGGCATCGGCGCCGGACAGGCCATGCTTGGCACCCGGGTAGGTCATCAGCTCGAACGGCTGTGCACGCTTCTGCAACGCGCTCATCAGGCTGGTCGAATTGGTGAACAACACGTTGTCGTCGGCCATGCCGTGGATCAGCAGCAGCGACGAGCGCAGGCCATCGATATGGGTCAGCACGCGCGCTTCGCGGTAACCCGCTTCATTGCGCGCCGGCAGGTCCATGTAGCGTTCGGTGTAATGGCTGTCGTACAGGCCCCAGTCGGTCACCGGCGCACCGGCCACGCCACAGGCGTACTGGTTCGAAGCCTTGGCCAGCAGCATCAGGGTCATGTAGCCGCCGTTGGACCAGCCCTGCACGCCGATGCGCGCCGGGTCCACCCATGGCTGCTGCTTCAGCCAGGCCACGCCGCGCAGCTGGTCGGTCACTTCCACCGTGCCCTGCTTGCCATACAGCGCACCACCGAAGTCGCGGCCACGGCGCGGGGTGCCACGGTTGTCCAGCGAGAACACCACGTAGCCCTGCTGGGCCAGGTACTGGTTGAACAGGTGGTCGCCACGGCCGGGCCAGCTGTCGGTGACGGTCTGGCTGGCCGGGCCACCATAGACGTACACGGCCACCGGGTAGCGCTTGGACGGATCGAAGCCGGCCGGCTTGATCAGGCTGTAGTTCAGCGGGGTCTTGCCGTCGGCAGCCATCAACGTGCCGAACTCCACCGGGCGCTGCGCATCGCGGTAGCGCGCATACGGATGCTTGGGATCGGCCAGGTCGTTCTCGAGCAGGGTGGCGATCTTCTCGCCATTGGCGCGGAACAGTTCGATCTGCGGCGGCGTGGTGCTGTTGGACCAGCTGTCCACGTAGACGCTGGCGTTGCGGGCGAAGCTGGCGCTGTGCATGCCCGGCGCCTTCGACAGGCGCTGCGGCTCACCGCCCTGCAGCGACACCGCGTAGATCTGGCTTTCGCGCGAGGTCTCGATGCCGGCGCGGAAGTAGGCCTTGCCGGCCTTTTCATCGACCGCCAGCAGCTCATCCACCGGCCAGTTGCCGTGGGTCAGCGCGGTGGCCTTGCCCTTGCTGTCGATGCGGTACAGGTGCTGGAAGCCGGTGCGTTCGGACGACCACAGCACGCTGCCATCGTCCAGGAAACGCAGGCTGTTGTGCAGCGGCACCCAGGTCGGGCTGGTTTCGTGGGCGAGCACGCGCTGGCGGTTGGAGTCAAGTGCCACTTCCACCAGGTCCAGCTGCTTCTGGTCACGCGACTGGCGCTGGAAGCTCAGGTGCTGCGCATCGCGCCAGTCCACGCGGGCCAGGTAGATGTCCTGTTCCTTGCCGAGGTCGACCCAGCGCGGCTGCGCATCGGCGGTCGGTGCGATCACGCCCAGCTGCACGCGCACGTTGGCGTCGCCGGCGGCCGGGTAACGCTGTTCGATAACATCGGTGCGGTCGGCATAGACCTCGTAGCGCTTCTGCACCGGTACCGGGGATTCGTCGATGCGGGCAAAGGCAATCGCCGAATCGTCCGGCGCCCACCAGTAACCGGTGTGGCGATCCATTTCCTCGTCGGCGACGAACTCGGCAACGCCGTTGCCGATGGTGGTGCTGCCGTCGCGGGTCAGCTGCAGCTGCCTGCCGCTGGCCAGGTCGATCACCCACAGGTTGCGGCCGCGGATGAAGCTGACGAAGCCGCCCTTGGGCGACAGCTTGGCGTCGGTGGCGAAGCCTTCACCATGGGTCAGCTGGCGCACCGCCGCCTGGCCCTGCTGCTTGAGGTCGTACAGGTACAGCTCGCCGCCCAGCGGGAACAGCAGGCGCTGCGCGTCCGGCGACCACTGGTAATCGACGATGCCGGTCATCGCGGCGATGCGCTGGCGCTCGCGGCGGGCCTTCTCCTCGTCGCTGAGGGTCTCGGTGCCGGGCAGCACCACCTTGGAATCAACCAGCAACCGGGTCTGGCCACTGTCGATGTCGTAGGTCCACAGGTCCAGCTGGTTGCGGTCGCTGTCCTTGCCGCGCAGGAAGCTGACCTGCGAACCGTCGGGCGCCACCTTCGGCTTCATCAGGGTTGGGCCGGACAACGGCAACGGGCCGGTGATGGCTTCCAGGGTCAGCTTTTCAGCGTGGGCGGCGGTACTGGTGGCGAGCATGAGGGCGAGCGAAGCGAACAGGTGGCGCATGGAGGATCCCGGCAAACGGCAGGTCCGCCCCCGCGATGGACGCGGAGCGGTCGTCCCCCATCCTAACCAAGCCTGTGCGGGAAGGCAGCATGACCTTCTGCCCATGCCGCGGTGCTGGGGTCGGAGCCCTTCGCGCTGCAAAGGGATCCGACCCCGAGGCGGTCAGCGCTGGCCGAACAGGTGCTTGCGCTCCTCGTCGCTGAGCGGCTTGCCGGCGTTGGGGTTCACCTGCTGGCGCAGGGCATAGGCGCGCTGGGTGGCCGGGCGTGCGGCAATGGCTTCATGCCAGCGCTTGAGGTTCGGGAACGCGGTGAAATCCACCGGCAGCTTGTCGTAGGCGCCGATCCACGGGTAGCTGGCCATGTCGGCGATGGTGTACTCGTCGCCGGCCAGGAAGGCGTGCTGGGCCAGGCGCTTGTCCACCACCCCGTGCAGGCGGCGCACTTCGTTGTCATAGCGCTCGATGGCATACGGGATCTTTTCAGGCGCGTATACGTTGAAGTGGCCCATCTGGCCGCTCATCGGGCCCAGGCCGGCCATCTGCCAGAACAGCCACTCCAGGGTGGTGACGCGGCCGCGGGGGTCGCTGGGCAGGAAGCGGCCGGTCTTCTCGGCCAGGTACAGCAGGATCGCGCCGGACTCGAACACGCTCTGGGGAGCACCGCCATCGGCCGGGGCCTGGTCGACGATGGCCGGCATCTTGTTGTTCGGCGAGATCGCCAGGAATTCCGGCTTGAACTGGTCGCCCGAGCCGATGTTGACCGGGTGGATGCGGTATTCCAGGCCGGTTTCTTCCAGCAGCAGGGTCACTTTGTGGCCGTTCGGGGTGGGCCAGTAATACAGGTCGATCATGGCGGCGGCTCGGGGTGCGGAAAGGAACCTGAAGTCTAGTGCGTGAGTTGGGTTGGCACCGTCATGGCGGGCCGGTAACCTCGCCTCTCCCCCGCAACGCAGCATCCCTCGCATGAGTGCAAACCGCCCGCCGCTCTCCCCCTTGTCCACGCTGATCTTCGCCTCGCGCTGGCTGCAGCTGCCGCTGTACCTGGGCCTGATCGTGGCGCAGTGCGTCTACGTGTTCCTGTTCGGCAAGGAACTGTGGCACCTGATCTCGCACTCGGTGTCGATGGGCGAGCAGCAGATCATGCTGATCGTGCTGGGCCTGATCGACGTGGTGATGATCTCCAACCTGCTGGTGATGGTGATCGTCGGCGGCTACGAGACCTTCGTCTCGCGCCTGCGCCTGGAAGGCCACCCGGACCAGCCGGAATGGCTGAGCCACGTCAATGCCAGCGTGCTGAAGGTGAAACTGGCGATGGCGATCATCGGCATCTCCTCGATCCACCTGCTGAAGACCTTCATCGCCAGCGGTGCGCTGGGCGGCATCCCGCTGTGCACGCCGGAGCAGATGAGCGTGGCCGCTGCCAACATCGGTGTCGCCCGCTGCTCGATGCTGACCCAGGATGGCGTGCTGTGGCAGACCATCATCCACTGCGTGTTCATCCTGTCGGCGATCGGCATCGCCTGGACCGACAAGCTGATGTCCAACAGCCACAGCAAGTCGCACGACAAGGCACACGACCACTGAGGTCGCCGCCGCCAGCGGCTTGACCGCCGCTGCCCCATTCCGGCCACCGTCCCTTGTGCGCGGCGGTGGCCGGGATGCTAGATTGCACCCTCGCCGTTGCCGGCGGTGGCGTCGGGAAACGTCACCCTGCCGCGCCCGGACCGCAGGTCCCGGCCATGCGTATCAATGATTTACGTCACGTCGTCTTCTAGAGGGGAGCAGGATGTCGCACGTCTCAACGATCACCGCCGCGCGCCGGTGGCTGCCGGTTGCCCTGGCACTGGCAC
Source organism: Stenotrophomonas sp. I18B00994 (assembly GCF_014145825.1). Taxonomy (NCBI): domain Bacteria; kingdom Pseudomonadati; phylum Pseudomonadota; class Gammaproteobacteria; order Lysobacterales; family Lysobacteraceae; genus Stenotrophomonas; species Stenotrophomonas sp. I18B00994. Next base: position 187,425 of record NZ_JACIUW010000003.1, read on the forward strand.
TGGCCGCCTGCTCGGGCAAGGAAGAATCCGCAGCGCCTGCTGCCGCCACGGCGCCTGCCGCTGCCGCACCCGCCGCACCGGCGGTTGCTGCCAAGGTGCAGTCCATGGGCACCGAGCAGCTGCGCGAGTCGGCCAGCCAGGCGCTGCGCGAGAACCGCATGTATGCACCGGCCGGCGACAACGCCATCGAGTACTACCTCGCCCTGCGTGACAAGACGCCGGACGACGCCTCGGTGAAGAGCGCACTGACCGACCTGCTGCCGTACACCCTGATCGCCGCCGAGCAACACCTGGGCCGCGAGGACTACACCGAAGCGCAGCGCCTGGTGGCACTGATCGAGAAGGTGGATGCATCCGCGCCGGCCCTGCCGCGCCTGAAGGACGGCCTGGCCAAGGGCGTGCAGAACGCAGCCAAGCGCACCGAAGCGGAAGCCGAGAAGGCCAAGAAGGACGCCGAGGACCGCAGCAAGCAGCAGACCGAGCAGCAGCGCCTGAGCGAGCAGCGCGCCAAGGAAGCCGACGCCGCCAAGCAGATTGCCGCGCAGCAGGATGCCGCGCGCCGCGACAACGAGCGCCAGGAAGCCGAGCGCCAGGCCGCCGCCCGCCGCGAGGCCGAGCAGAAGCAGCAGCAGGCTGCCGCCCAGCAGGCCAGCGCCGCACGCCAGGCCGCCGCACCGGCAGCGCCCACCCTGCGCCCGGTCAGCACACCGGCGCCGCGCTATCCGGGCGAAGCGCTGCGTTCGGGAACCTCCGGCGAAGTGCTGGTGGAGATCACCGTCGGCACTGACGGCTCGGTGGTGAACGCTCGCGTGCTGCGCGCGACGCCGGGACGCGTGTTCGACCGTGAAGCCCTGAACGCGGTCAAGCGTTGGCGCTTCGAGCCGGTCAGCGCGCCGGTGACCACCCGCCGTACGCTGGTGTTCGCGCCGGGCAACAACTGAACGAAAAAGGGGACGGAGGGGATTAAGTCGTTTCTGCCCCTGCAATGACGCCAAGGCCCGGCATGTCCGGGCCTTGTCCGTTTCAGGCCGCTCCATCGATCAGTCGTTGCAGTGCCGGATCGCGCGCCGTCAGTACCTGGAACAGGCCCAGCGCGTGCAGGCCCGGCAGCAGCGCACGCAGATCGGCTTCGGCAGTGGCACGCCTGGCGGGATCGCTGGCGGGATCCTGCCAGTCACGGACGCTGGCCAGGAAGGCGCCGACACTGCCCTTGCGCACGGTGAGGCCGTTCACCTGCACGTCGTTCTGATGGTCGGAAAGAATGTCCTGTGGCTGCATGGCGAAGCGCTCCGTTGAGGTGGGCTCCAGTGTCGGGGCACGGACGCGACGTTTCTGCCGTATAACTGCCAATCGATATGGCAGATCAGACAACCGCCGCATTGCTCGACCCCGCGCTGGCCGATGCCACCGATGGACCGGCGGTGCTGGCGGCCCGGCTGCGCCAGCTCGGCAAGCGTCGCACGGCCCGCCACCGGCATGCGCGTGGGCAGCTGCTGGGTGCGTACCAGGGGCTGCTGCGGATCGCCGCCGACGACCTGCACTGGCTGCTGCCCGCAGGTCACGTCGCCTGGATACCGCCCTTGCTGCCCCACGCGCTGCTGGGCGCAGACGGGTTCAATGGCTGGAGCCTGTACTTCAACGCCGAGGCCTGCCTGGGTCTGCCCGCCACACCACGCATCTTCCAGCCCAATGCGCTGCTGCAGGCGGCGACAGCACGTGCGCTGCAATGGCCCCATGCGCCACTGGATGCTGCGCAGGCACGCCTGGCCGGCGTGATCGCCGATGAGATTGCCGCCAGCACGCCGCTGCCGCTGGCCCTGCCACAGCCGCGTGACCGGCGCCTGGGCCGGATCGCCGCCGCGCTGGCTCGCGCGCCGCACGACAACCGCAGCGTCGAGGACTGGGCCGCCAGCAGTGGCCTGTCCGGCCGCAGCCTGGCCCGCCACTGGCTGGCCGAGACCGGCATGACGCTGAGCCAGTGGCGGCAACGCCTGCGGGTGCTGCTGGCGCTGCCACGCCTGCTGTCCGGCGAGCCGGTGATCAGCGTCGCGCTGTCGATGGGGTACGACACGCCTAGTTCATTCATCGCCGTGTTCAAGCGCGAGATGGGGGTGACGCCTGCGCGGTATGGAAAAGGGGACGGAGGGGATTAAGTCGCTTCTGCCCTCCCCCACGCCATCTCGCGGCATCGCCTGATGTCCTTCGAGGTCACGGAGGCGGCAGTCTGATGAATTCTTGAAGCCCTGAACTGCCATGCCTCGACAAGCGCGCCTGATGTTGGCCGAACAGCCGTACCACGTAACCCAGCGCGGTGTGAACAAGAGGGCGATCTTCGTTGACGATATCGACCGTCAGCTGTTTCTGCACCTGTTGCACAGCGCGTTCCTGAAGCATCAGGTCGCACTGCATGCCTACGTATTGATGGGCAATCACGTTCATCTGTTGGCCACACCTTCCACGCGTGTTGGCTTGGCGAATGCGATGCGGATGCAGGGCAACAACTATGTCCAGGCGTTCAATCAGCGGCATGAGCGCAGCGGACCGCTCTGGCAGGGCCGCTTCCATTCTTCGATGGTGGACAGCGACGCCTATCTGCTCAGCGTCTATCGCTACATCGAACTCAATCCGGTTCGTGCAGGCATGACTGCCGCCCCGGAAGATCACCCATGGTCGAGCGTGCATGGAAACCTGCAGCGGCGCCACGATCCGATGCTGACAGAACATCCCGCATTCCAGGCGCTCGCTCCGACCCAGCGACAGCGGGCAATGCTCTATGCGGAGTTTCTGCAGGACATGAACGCGTCCGCTGACCTGCCGGCAATCCGTGCGCACAGTGCCGGCCAGCATCCGTTGGGAAATGCAGCTTACCTGCGAATGGTGGAACAGACCCTGGGTCGCCCCGTGATGCTGCGCAAGCGGGGGCGCCCTCAGAAGAAGGGGGCGGGGGGTTAGAAACGACTTAATCCCCTCCGTCCCCTTTTACGGTCAGCCGGAGATGGCCAGGCGCTCGTTGTGGTAGCGACGCACGGCGGCGAACCACAGCACGGCGGCCAGGCCGAGGCTGGCGCCGAGGTAGATGGCCCAGACCGCGGGTGTGATGGTCTCGTGGCGGATCACCTTCAGCAGCATCTGGTTCTGCGACAGGAACGGCACGGCGTACTGCCACAGCTGGCTCTTCACCGGGTAGGCAATCAGCGCATAGCCCGGCAGCATCGGCAGCAGCATCAACCAGGTCATGTGGCTCTGCGCTTCCTTCATGCTCTTGGCCGCTGCGGCCAGGAAGGTCAGCAGCGAGGTGCCGATCAGCAGCATCGGCAGCATCACCAGCAGCATCTGCACCATCGCCATGATGTTCATGTTGAGCTGGCGGCCGATGTTACCGGGGGCGATCTGCGCGCTCACCTTGAACGCGGCCAGGGTCAACAGCAGCGAGGCAAAGCCGACCATGCAGGCGGCGGCGATCTTGCCGCTGACAATGGCACTGCGCGACCCCGGCGTGGCCAGCAGCGGCTCCAGCGACTGCCGCTCACGCTCGCCGGCGGTGGTGTCCATCACCAGGTAGGCACCACCGAGGAACGAGGTGAGGGTCAGCAGGATCGGCAACAACGCCGACAGCATCAGGCCACGCTTGGCTTCGGCACTGGCCATGTCCTGGCTGGCCACGTCCAGCGGCCGTGCGACCTGGGCGTCGACGCCCCGCGCCATCAGCCGCAGCGCCCCTACCTGCCCGTTGTACGTGGCCAACGCCGCCTGCAGGCGCGCAGTGGGCACCTCGGCGGCACGTCGTGTGCTGTCACTGATCACCTCCACCAGCGCCGGCTTGCCATCGGCCCAGTCCCTGCCGAAGTCCGGGCTGATGCGCAGCGCCACGTCGATGTCCTGCGAACGGATGGCCTCGGCCAGGTCCTTCGGCGCAGCAGCGGTATTCAGGCCCTGGGCAGCCAGGAAGCGCACCAGGTTCGGCGCATGTTCGGCGCCGATGGTGGGAATCTGCAGCGGCTGCTCGATCTGCGTGCGCACGCGGCTTTCGGACAGCTTGCCCATGCCCAGGATCAGCAGCGGGTACAGCAGCGGCCCGAACAGCAGCGTCAGCGCCAGCGTACGGCGGTCGCGCGACAGGTCACGCAGCTCCTTGCGCATCACCGTCATCAGGGTCGACATCATGCTCATGCGTGCAGGCCCTCTTCGCTGCCGATCAGTTTCACGAACGCATCCTCCAGGTTGGATTCGCCGGACTGCGCGCGCAGTTCATCGGCGCTGCCGGCGGCCATCACCGTGCCCTTGGCGATGATCACGATGTGATCGCACAGCGCGGCCACCTCCTGCATGATGTGGCTGGACAGGATCACGCAGCGGCCTTCTTCGCGCAGGCCCAGCAGGAAGCGGCGCAGTGCGCGGGTGGTCATCACGTCCAGGCCGTTGGTCGGTTCATCGAGAATGACGTTGCGCGGGTCGTGCACCAGTGCGCGGGCGATCGCGGTCTTGGTGCGCTGGCCCTGCGAGAAGCCATCGGTCTGGCGGTCGAGGATGTCCCCCATGTCCAGCGCGTGCGACAGCACCTCGATGCGCTCGCGGATGCGCTCGGCCGACAGGCCATGCAGTTCGCCGAAGTAGGCGATGTTCTCACGCGCGGTCAGGCGCTTGTAGACGCCACGCGCGTCGGGCAGCACGCCGAGATGGCGACGCACTTCCACCGGATTGCGCGCAGCATCGACACCATCGACGCTGATGCTGCCCTGGTCGGGGGTCATCAGCGTGTACAGCATGCGCATGGTGGTGGTCTTGCCGGCACCATTGGGCCCCAGCAGGCCGGTGATGCGGCCATCCTCGGCGCGGAAGCCGACGTTGGACACGGCCTGGATACGGCCGGTGCGGGTTTCGAAGGCCTTGTGCAGGTTGTCGGCGACGATCATGGTTCCCATCCGTTGAACGAGGTGAACGCCGGCACGTAGCTCAGCGTGTCCAGGCAGCCGGCATCCAGCGCCTTGGCATCGGTCGTGTCGATGAACTGGCCGAGCAGGCGCGGCATGCAGCCGGCGGTCAGCGTGCCGTGGCCCTGGCCACGGGCGACCAGCGCGCGTCCATTGGGCAGGCCCTTGAGGACCTGCTCGGCATAGCGCGGCGGGGTCACCGGGTCCAGTTCACCAGACAACAGCAGCGCCGGTACGTCACTGCGCAGCGGCACGGCATTGGCTGCCGGTGCCGGCCGGTGCGGCCATGCCGGGCAGGCGGCAAAGAAGGAACTTGCCACGTCGTTGCCGAACAGGCGCCCGGGATCCTCGGCCGGCGCCTGGTAGCGCGGCGCGTCTTCGCTGCAGATCACCGACCAGTGCATGCCGCGGTTGATCTGGAAATCCATGCTGCGGCTCGCACCGCGCGCCAACGAGGCGAGCGGCGCGTAGCGGCCGTGCGCGGCTTCATCAAGAACCAGCGGCAGCAATGAGGCGTACTGGGGTACGTAGGAAAACGCAAACGCCAGGCCCACCACACTGTCCGGTGTCAGCACATCCTTCCGGGTGTCGTAGGTGCCGGGATCGCGATACTCGACCGGAACCGGTGCACGGCGCAGGGTCTCGACCACGCTGCGCAGCTGCGCACGGGTATCGGTCGGGAAGCGCCTGCTGCAGGCAGCGTCCTTGCGGCACTGCGCCGACTGCAGGGCGATCGCGTCTTCGAACGTCCTGGCGAAATCGCCGCCCACCACCAGCTCATTCGGCACCACGCCATCGATGACGATGCTGCGGGTGTGCTTTGGATAGGTACCCGCATAGCGCTGGGCCACGCGGGTGCCGTAGGACGCACCGATCAGATTGACCCGGTCCACGCCCAAGGCCTGGCGGACCGCGTCCAGGTCGGCAATGGCTTCGGTGGTGGTGTAGAAACGTGCGTCCGCACGTCCCCGCAGGGAAGCCGCGCATCGCCGGGCATAGTCGCGCAGCAAGGCTTCGGAGGGCGCCGCGTCCTCGTGCATCGGCAGTTCCTTTCCGTCCGCGCCGAGGCAGCTGAGCGGGTTGGAGCCGCCGGTGCCGCGCTGGTCGACCAGGAAGATGTCCCGCTGCTTGCGCACCTGGCGCAGCGCGGTATCGACGATGACGGCCACTTCGCTGGCGGCCTGGCCGGGGCCACCGGCCAGGAAGAACACCGGGTCGGGCTGGCTGGAGCCGCTGCTGCCCGATTCCAGCCAGGCGATGCGCAGGCCGATGCGCCGGCCAGCGGGCTGGGCCCGGTCCTCCGGGACCTGCAGGGTGGCGCACTGCGCTTCCACGTTGGCACTGGCACCTACCGTGGACAGCGTGCAGGGCTGGAAGTCGATCGTGCCGAAACGGCGGCTGGGTGCATCGCTGGCGCCTTCGGCGCCGGGTGACGGTGACTGGCTGCAACCGGCAAGCATCAGGCTGGCCAACGCTGCGGCCAACGCGAGGTGGTGTCTTTGCATCGTGCTCGTTTCCCCTGGAGGACGTTCCTGGCAACCACGACGGGCTGCCGCGGAAGATGTGACTCAACTTACACGGGCACGGCGTCGTCGGCGATGGGCAGACGCGAAATCTCCGCCGGCGTGGCGCAGGCCAGGCGATCGCGGCCGGCGGCCTTGGCCCGGTACAGCGCCGCGTCTGCCGCTGCCAGCAGCGTGGACAGCTCGCCCTGGCCGTCGTCCATCGCCAGGCCGATGCTGGCAGTGAACGTCACCGGCCCGGTGGCCAGCCGCGCCGGCTTCTGCTGCAGAGCGGTACGGATCGCCGCAGCCCGCGCCATCGCTTCCACCTGCGTGCTGCCGGCCAGCACCAGCACGAACTCCTCGCCACCGTAGCGGCCCAGCAGCGTGTGATGGCCCTGCAAACCGTGCTGCATCAACGCAGCGAAGTGGCGCAGTACCTCGTCTCCGGCCAGATGGCCCCAGCGATGCAGAGCAGGAAGCCAAGCACGGTGAGGGTGGGGAAATCCACGGACATGCGGCGCTCATCGGCCGGGGCGGCGCGCGCATCTTGGCGCCTTGTGCTGCGTTCCCCGTGGCGCTGCCTGGCCCGATCGAGATGCGGGGTCTGAAAACGGCGAGCACGGCGGCCGGTGCCTGCGCAGAATCCGTGGGAAACCAAGGAGACGCCCATGCATGCCTGGTACCTCGGTGGCATCGACCACCGCCCGTTCCTGCACCTGTTCGAAAAGAGCGACACCGCGCTGGCTGCGCTGGGCATCCGGCGTCGCTGGGCCGGCGAATCAGGAGGACACCCCTGCCGGATCAGCCTGAGCGATCCGCCCGGTGGCAGCGAGCTGCTGCTGTTGTCCCACGTGCACCTGCCCCTGCACTCGCCCTATCACGCTTCGGGCCCGATCTTCGTGCAGCGTGGCGTGACCCGCTGCGTGCTGCCGCCGGGCGAAGTACCCCCGTACGTGCAGCGCCGGATGATCTCGTTGCGCGCCTATGACCAGGCTGCATTGATGCTGGCCGCCGAGATCAGCGCAGGCACGGATGTCGGCGCTCGGCTGGACGCGCTGTTTGCCGACCCTGCCGTGGCCTTCGTGCAGCTGCACAACGCGGCCCACGGCTGCTTCTCGTGCCAGGCGGATCGCGTCGGCATGACACCGACATGGCCGGATCTCCACGACGTGATCGTTGCCACGCCGAACACGTGATCGCCAGCGCATCCGTTCAGGCCCACGTGAAGCCCGCGGGAAGGGCTTCACACCCACAGTCACGGATCAGCATTTCCATGGTTCCGCACCCGGCACCGCAACTCGATACTCGCCATGGTGCCGCCGAAAGTCCGCCGCGCAGCGCAACTCTGCGGTCACCGCTCTCTTTCGACGACCACAAGGAAGCGCCATGTCATTCCAATCCACACCGCTGCTGCTGGCCACCTCGTTCGCCGCTGCAGGCCTGTGCCTGGCCGGCAACGCGTTCGCCCACGGCACCATGACCACGCCGGTCAGCCGCGTCTATGCCTGTTTCCAGGGCAATCCGGAGAACCCGACCAACCCGGCCTGCGCTGCCGCGAAAGCGGTGGGCGGATCGCAGGCGTTCTACGACTGGAACGGCATCAACCAGGCCAACGCCAACGGCAACCATCAGGCGGTGGTGCCCGACGGCAAGCTGTGCAGCGGCAACAATCCCACCTTCCGCGGCCTGGACGTGAACCGCAGTGACTGGCAGACCACGCCGATCCACGCCGATGCCAATGGCAAGTTCACCTTCGTGTTCAAGGCAACCGCGCCGCACGCCACGCGCGACTGGCGCTTCTTCGTCACCCGCGACGGCTGGCAACCGGGCAGCCCGTTGCGTTGGGCAGACCTGCAGGAGTTCTGCACGCTGGGCAATACACCGCTCTCTGCCGATGGCACCTACAAGCTGCAGTGCACGCTGCCGCAGCGCACCGGCCAGCATGTGATCTACAACACCTGGCAGCGCTCGGATTCGACCGAAGCGTTCTACACCTGCATGGACGTACGCTTTGAAGGCGGCGGCGGTGGTACGGCGCCGGCACCGCAATGGCAGGATGCCGGCCCGGTCACCGCCCGCGGTGAATTGCCGGTCGGTACGACGCTGGCACTGCGCGTGTTCAATGCCAGCGGCAACGATGTCGAACGTGTGGAAGCGACGCTGGCCAGCGGCCAGACCTCGGCCGCGCAATGGCCCTTGGCGCTGGCCCGCAAGGTCAATGCCAGTGCCAGGCATGCGCGCGTGGGCGTGCTTGCCAATGGCGTGATCACGCCGTCGGCGTCGGCCACCGACAATCGCGTGTACCTGAAGGACGGCAACCGCTTCCAGCTCGATACCCAGGTGCCGGACCCGGGTACGCCATCGCCGGGTGGTGATTTCGACCACGTGTACCCGGCGGGCATCGGCAGCTATTTGCCGGGCCAGACCGTGGTGAAGAGCAGCGACGGCAAGCTGTATGCCTGCCGCCCGTTCCCGGAGGGTGCATGGTGCAACGTCAATGCCGAGGCCTACCGGCCGGGCGTGGGCGCGGCCTGGCGCGATGCGTGGATCGCGTACTGACGCAGTGATGTGGGAGGCGGTGCACATCACACCGCCTCCTGGCTCCCCTGCCGCGCAGTGGGGCGCGCGTTGCGGAAACAGAGGAACGCAGCAGCCTTTCAAACTTGTCTGATGGGCATATGGCGGCTACATGGGAAGACTCCGCGAGGTTTCCAACACTTCGCAAAGGAGTTCCTGCATGCACCTGTCCCATCGGGCCGTCCTCGCACTGTCCGCCGTTGTCGGCCTGGCACTGTCCGGCAACGCCTTCGCCCACGGCACGCTGTCCAAGCCGCTCAGCCGCGTGAAGCAGTGCCACGAGGGCAATCCGGAGAATCCGACCAACCCGGCCTGCGCCGCCGCCAAGGCCATCGGCGGCGCCCAGCCGTTCTACGACTGGGCCGGTGTCAACCAGGCCAACGCCAACGGCAACCATCAAGCGGTGGTTCCAGATGGCGAGTTGTGCAGCGGCGGCAACAGCAAGTACCGCGGCCTCGATCTGAACCGCAGTGACTGGCCGACCTCGCCGATCCGCGCCGATTCGCGCGGGCGCTACACCTTCGAGTTCAAGGCACCGGCCCCGCATGCTACCCGCGAGTGGAAGTTCTACGTCACCCGCGACGGCTGGCAGCCGGGCAGTCCGCTGCGCTGGGCCGACCTGCAGGAATTCTGCACGCTGGGCAACGTGCCGGTCTCCGGCGACGTCTACAAGCTGGATTGCCCGCTGCCCAAGCGCAGCGGCCAGCACATCATCTACAACACCTGGCAGCGCTCGAATTCCGGTGAAGCGTTCTATACCTGCGCGGACGTGCGCTTCGAGGGCGGTGGTGGCGTTGAACCGCCGCCGCAGTGGCAGGACGCCGGCCCGGTCACCGCCCGCGGTGCGTTGGAAGAAGGCACCACCCTGACGCTGCGCGTGTTCAACGCCCAGGGCAATGATCTGGAGCGTCCGGAGATCACCCTGGCCGCAGGCCAGACCGCTGCGAACCAGTGGCCGCTGGCGCTGGCCCGCAAGGTCAACGCCAGTGCACAGCAGGCGCGTGTGGGCGTGATGAGGAACGGCGTGATCACGCCGGTCGCCTCGGCCACCGAGAACCGCGTCTACCTGAAGCCGGGCAACCTGTTCCAGATCGATACCCGCCTGCCGGGCCCGGTGGATCCGGTAGATCCGCCGCCGGGTGACGACTACGACTTCGTGTATCCGGCCGGTATCGGCAGCTACACGCCGGGCGAAACCGTGGTCAAGGGCACCGACGGCAAGCTCTACGCCTGCCGGCCGTTCCCGGAGGGTGCGTGGTGCAACATCAACGCCGATGCCTATCGCCCGGGCACCGGTTTCGCCTGGCGCGATGCCTGGGTCGCGTACTGAGGCAGGGCACCGGGGGCGGCGTGGCGCCGCCTCCGGTTCTTGGAGTTGCCGGCCAGCGGCCGGCACTACCAGGGTTCGTGGGGCTGCCCGGCCGGCGGCCGGCACTACCAGGGTTCGTGGGGCTGCCGGCCAGCGGCCGGCACTACCCTGACTTACTTGCTGCTGAAGGACTAAATAACAACGGAAAACTTATTTAAAGCATATAAATCAATTACTTATGCTTGAAATAAGACTTTCGACTTATGTGAGCCTTGTCAATTGATCCTCGAGACTCGCACTGCCTTTAGAGCCTTGCAGATCAGATCAGACACCTCAGCTGGAGAGACACCCAGCGCAGATGCCATTTGGCAGAATTCGAGAACGTCTAGACGACGTGATCCAGACTCTATTGAAGAAATGCGCTGTTGGGGCCACCCCAGATGGGCAGCAAGCTGAGTCTGACTGATGCCCAAGATCTCCCGATGCTCCCGAAGCTTTCCGACCAAACGGAGGTACGGGTTCTGATAGATCGTCTTCGTAGCCATCCGGTCCGCCTCAAGGAGCGGATGGAAATCTATGACCGGGGCACGGCATACATGAAAATCATGTAGACGACATCGTGCCGCCTTGGTAGCATCCGGACTGGTTAATTTGCCGGGGATCGAGTGATCTATGGCCGTAGCCAACAGACCCTCCTTCCTTCGTGGCCCGAGCTCGACTCACTTGTCGTATCGCTTGGTCCTTTCTACACCTGCGCCTGGTGTGCGCTTGAACGCTCCACTTCCGTTAGCGCGCCCGTTTCCTCAGACCCTGCTGTCGCCCAGCAACTCCTGCAATTCCTAAAAAGCGCAGGTGTTGTGACCGGTTCCAGTTCAGGCAACGGAGCCGTTAAGCGCTCTCTCTACGAACCGGTCAGTTGGTCCTACGTCGATGACCTGATTCTTCCTGATGACCTTGATGCAGCGCTCAAGGGGATGCTTGATGCTTGGCGCCCGACGCTTGATAAACACGCAAGACTTTGGATCTGGCGCCAGCTAGCGGATCGAGAGGCAAGCGCCTATCTCACATCATTGCTGCGCCGTCACCGTATCGGAGTGCACCGCGTAGATGAAATCCTGAGAAGTCAGGATGAGGAGTGGACTCGTCTGAGCCTGGGGCGGAAACGATACGTGCTCTGGTCATCTGTAAGGGGAGCAGCGAGCCAGTTCCTTAGTAGCGGTGGCAACGAGGACGCCGCACTAGAAGTGCTTTCCCGAGAGATGCGAAGGAGGACGCGCTGGCTGGTAGTAAAGGCGGCCGCGGGTGAACTTCGAAGAACCGACTATTGCTTCCTTCCTGACACAGGTTGGCGACGACCACTGATGATCGATGTAGCGCTGGAAAGCATACTGAAGATAGGCGATGACTACTGGCTTGCAGCTCCATCCTTGGGCGAAATCTAGTCAAAACAGAGGCCCTCGATTACCCACTTCCCTGGCTCAGCTGAACCAAGAATCACGAGACTTGATAGATGCGTCCAATCATTCTTGCACTGGACCTTGAGGGAACACTTATCTCCAATGCCGTCAGTCAAATACCCCGACCCGGCCTGATGGAGTTCCTAAACTATGCCAGCAGCACCTTCAATCGGATCGTCATGTTCACCTCTGTACCCCAAAAGGTTGTTGCAGAGATTACATCCCTCTTGGTGCTGGAGGGACGCGCTCCCGAATGGTCTCAACATCTCCCATACATCGAATGGGACGGTCCGACGAAGGACCTTCGATTCGTTTCGGCAGAACTTGGCGAGGCACTGTTGCTGGATGATCACGGGGCCTACGTGCATCCCGGCCAACACTTCCTCTGGATTGAAGCCCCTCTCTTCGCTGCACCATATTCTGATGGAGACGAGGGGCTGCAGCTGGTGATCCAGCGTCTTGAGGAGCGCCTCAATCCAGGCAGCACAAAGCCCAAGGCGCGGCCTTAGTGGATGGAGTGTGCCGTGGATGCAATCTTCGGACGCCGCAGTGAGACACCGCCAGCCCCCAATACTCGAGGATTCTGTGCACAGAACTAGCTTGTCTCATCCGTTGCAGATTGCGGGACTTTCCGTCGGTGCCAACGGAGGAACCATAGGCGTTACCTTTGCCCCCGGTAAGCATCAGAAAGTTGCAATGACGGGCTCGTGGTGTAGAGATCTCGAGCTCGATCTAGCGTCCGTCTCAGCTTGGGGATGTCGCCATCTGCTTTCCTTGATTGAACCGTGGGAGTTCGACGATCTCGGGATAGGGTCGCTACCCGAACGCGCGCGCGCTCATGGCCTGCACTGGCATGGTCTTCCGATTCGTGATGGAGAAGCGCCGGATCCTCAGTTCTTGGACGAGTGGACACGACTAGGCCCCGTCCTCACTGACGATTTGCTCCGCGGTGACAAAGTAGTCGTTCATTGCAAAGGAGGGCTTGGCAGAGCGGGCACCGTGGCTTCGATGCTACTGCTCGAGAGCAGATCATGCCTAAGCGCTGAAGAAGCTATGGCCAGAGTTCGGAGTGCTCGTCCCGGAGCCGTGGAAACGGCGGAGCAAGAGCGCTTCCTTCTTCACTGGGCTTCTCGGATGCTCTAGAACCGTGTGCGCTGAAGCATCCGTTCTGAACTCTTGACACGGCACTAATCACGTCCAGACCTGTGAACCTCCCAGTGCCGGATCAGCTTCGCCCCGGTGCTCATCGGTGAATCTGAGAACCCGCGGGGAGGTCAGCAATCAGAGGTTTGAGGGGATCTCCCCACGGCAGGCGTATAAGTAGGGAAGGATGAGGAGATCTCCACATGAATGATCTAGACGATTGGCTGTCCAGAGCCTCGGCAGCTACAAGGCCAGACGGCCATGATCGGGCCACCGATAGCCTGGTCCGACGCCTGTCCCAGGAAGCTTCCCCTTCGCAATGGGCCGGTAAGCGAGAGTTCCGCCGGGCACTCGCATGCGCGGCGCTCGCGGCGGTGCTTACCTGCGGAGGAGTAGGCTCCGCCTTCTTTGTCACCCAGGCACCCTCGCGCCCGACATGGGTCGCGGCCCCAGCTTCCATGTCCCCATACGCTCTACTGGTGGAACGCTGATGGCAATCGGACCCCTCATGAGGCTGCCGCTGGCAACAATCGCTGGCGCCATCATTGGCGTAGTGTGCGCGCTGGCTATCGGCTGGATCTGGCACTCGCTCAATCCTGGGCACAGCGATCTCCATGAACGCCTTCACGCCGTGGTGCCTCTGGACGACTCGGAGAAGCAGATCCTCCAGGCCAAGGAACAGCTGTTCGCAACAAGGCGAGGTGAGATCGAAGCGCGCCTGCGGATTGCCAACCGCCAGCTGGCGGACGCCATCGCGGCTGACCCCAAATGGAACCCCCAGGTGGAACGTGCAAGTCGTGAGGTGGAGCGGGCTGCGGGCGATCTCCAGCGCATCACGCTCGAGCATGTGTTCGAGATGCGCGAGGGCTTGAAACCCGAGCACCGGCCGGCCTACGACAAGGCACTCCTTGAAGCACTTCGCACCGACTCTCCCTGAGCCCCACAAACGTTGTGACCATCGAGGACGACAACAACTGGGCAGTTGAAGCTGCGGCGGGTGATGCTGAGGCCTTCGCTCGCCTGGTCCGCCGTCACTCGCCAGCAATCAAGCAGATGGTTCGAGGCATGGGTCTGCCCGAAACCGACGTCGATGATGTCGTGCAGGAGACATTCGTTGCCGCTTGGCGAGGCCTGTCAGAGTACGATCCGACGCGCTCGGTACTTCCTTGGCTGATGCGTATTGGAATCAACAAGGTTCGTGATACGCAACGGTTTCGACGCGTCCGCCACTTCCTGTTTCGGGCCAAGCCTTTGGATGATGAGGAAGGACGCGCCCTGCATTCCGAGCAGGCCGGGCCAGAGCAGGTTGCCGGTTCTCAGCTTGAGCTCGCAGAAGTAAGAAGGGTTCTCAACACGATCGACCCGAGCCTGCGTGAAGCTCTGGTTCTGACTGCCTTCGTCGGCCTTTCCCAGGTTGAAGCAGCTTCCGCCCTGGGTATCAGTCTCAAAACGATAGAGGGTCGCGTCCTGAGAGCGCGGGCCAAACTGACAGATGCACTGAGCCGCGGGAAATAAATTTTCGCCGGATTCGAGGGGAAGGCCGCGCAGGCCGCGTAGTGCAGAAAGACGGCCGAGATTGCGGCCCCACTGCACCGGATCCTCATGAAACCATCATTGCTTGCCCTGACGGTGATGCTGGCCCTGACCAGTATCTCTGCGGCCTATGCCTCGGACGCCCCGAACTTCAGCGCGTTGCTCGAGCAGAGCAGGGCCCAATCCCCCTTCCTTCAGGAAAAGGGGTTCGACACAGCTGCCGCTGCGGGCGAAGCCCGCCAAGCGCGAGCGCTACGTAACCCCACCATTGATGCCCTCGCAGAGAATCTCAACGCTCCCCCCAGCAATGGCGCGAGCCAGCGGCAGACGACCTACACCATCAGCCAGCCACTCGAGATCTTTGGCCAACGTGGGGCTCGAATCCAGGCGGGAGAGAAAGGGCTGCAGGCGGCCGAAGCTCGCCAGCACCAGGCGCAAGTCGAATTCGCCGCAGCCTTGGCTGTTGCCTACGCGTCTTCCGAAGCTGGGCTGATACGGCGCGACATTGCTGCCGAAGATGTTGATCGCGCCAGAGGCGACCTGAAGGCAGCTCAGGCGCTGGTTGACGCAGGAAAGGAGGCCAGCCTGCGCGTAGCACAAGCCCAGGCAGGCTTGAGCTCAGCAGAAGCGATTGCCGCCTCAAGAGAGGCAGAGGCGGCTGCAGCTCTAGAGCAACTGTCAGTACTGGCGGGAAGAGCGGAACCCTACTCAGGCACGTCCGAGTCACTCCTGGTGCGCGAGTGGGTTGCGCCCGCAATTGCGAACGTCGATTCGGCATCTGTCCTGTCTGCGAAGGCAGACGTCGACGCGAGCGATGCGGTTCTGCGCACTGAACGCTTCAAGCGGGCACCGGACCTGAACCTCACCGCAGGCCGTCGCAACTTCGCCGCCGGTGGGGACGCATTGGTCGTCGGCGTGTCTCTGAGCATCCCATTGTTTGACCGGAACAGTGGCGGGATCAGCGCGGCTCGATCACGGAGCGACGCCGCCCGTGCTCGATTGGATGCCGCACGCCTCCAGAGCCAGGCGGACCGTGCGACTGCGCTTGCGCGTGTTGACGCCGCCAAGCGAGGACTGATCGCTGCCTCCAAGGGAGAGGAAGCAGCCACGGAAGCCTACCGAATGGCGCGCTTGGGATACGAGGCCGGTAGAACCCCACTGGTTGAGCTGCTGCTTAGCCGTCGCACGCTGACGGACGCGAGGCTGAGCGTGGTGGATGCACGACTCGCACGCGTTGCCGCCTACGCATCGCTCGCCGTGGCCAGCGGTCAGATTGCCTTTGGAGACATGTAGATGAAGAGAAGTATTCCGGCTGTTAACACCCTGACGATGATCGGCGTGGCTACCTTGGCGCTTGGCGCAGGATTTGGCATTGCACGCTTATCCGCCCCTTCAGAGACGGTGGTCGACCCCGCGAAAGACGAAGCCAGCGCCAGTGCGCCGGCGGAGGCGGCTCAGGAAGTCGCGATTCCCAAGGAGTATGTTGCCGCTGCGGGGATCTCGGTGGAGCCCGTCACTTCCGCTCAGGTAGCGGCGAACATCACCGCATCGGGTTCGGTCGTGGCAATCCCCGGTGGTGAGGCCGTCGTGGTGGCACGTGCGGCCGGTAACGTCACCGATGTCATCCGGCAGGTGGGCGACAAGGTGAAGAAGGGCGAAGTGCTGGCACGCGTAGCCAGCCCTGATGGGGCCCGTATTGCGGCTGACCTTCGTGTGGCCAGCGCCAGCCTCTCCCTCGCCGAAAAGAACGTCAAGCGCGATGAGTCGTTGCTCGCACAGGGCGTGTTGGCACGACAAGAGGCCGAGGCGAGTCGCGCCGCTTATCTCACAGCGCAAGCAGAAGCACAACGCGCTGCCCTGGTGGCACGCACCGCCAATGTGGATGGAGGAGGTAGCGTCAACGTCATCAGCCCTATCGATGGAACCATCAGCAGCTCGCAAGTGACTCTGGGCGCTTTCGTCGAGCCGCAGGCCTCCCTCTATAGGGTCACAGGTTCCAATGGCGTGGAGATTCAGGCCTCCGTTCGTGCGGGTGACACCGGTCGGATCAAGGCCGGCGACAGCGCGTCCATTACCCGCTCCGACGGAAGCGTCACCTCAGGCAAGGTCCGTTCAGTTGCTGCCGCCGTAGGTGGGCTGACAAGGGCTGCCACAGTCGTAATCACCCCGAGCGCAGAGGCGAACGGATTGGTTGTGGGTGACGGTGTGCAGGTCCGGCTGGTCACCGCTTCCGGATCGGGTGAGGGGCTGTCTGTCTCGGAAGAGGCGGTCCAGAACATCGACGGAAAAGACGTCCTCTTCGTCAGAACCAGTAAGGGGTTCACTGCACAGCCGGTCTTCATTGGCCTCCGTAGCGGTGGTATGGCGCAGATCCTTTCTGGCGTCACTGCGGGAACCCCGGTTGCTACCCGTAATGCGTTTCTGGTGAAGGCCGAGATGAAAAAGTCGGGCGGAGACGAGTAATGATCGAGCAAGTACTTACGGGTGCCGTACGGCACCGCTGGCTGGTTCTGTTCATCACACTGGTGATTGCGGTGATCGGCGGGTGGCAACTGAACCTGCTACCGATCGACGTGACTCCGGATATCACGAACAAGCAGGTCCAGATCAACACCGTCATCCCGACGCTGAGTCCAGTGGAGGTCGAGAAGCGCGTTACCTACCCGATCGAGACCGCGATGGCAGGACTTCGGGGCGTCGCGAACACCCGGTCGTTCTCGCGCAACGGCTTCAGCCAGGTCACGGTGATCTTCGATGAGAGCGCAGACCTCTACTTCATGCGCCAACAGGTCACCGAGCGACTGACTCAGGCTCGGCCCCAGTTGCCGGAGGGTGCCGAACCGCTGATGGGCCCGGTTTCGACCGGGTTGGGCGAAGTATTCCACTACAGCGTTGAATTCACCCACCCAGATGGCAAAGATGCCCCGCGAAATGATGGTAAGCCTGGCTGGCAAAGCGACGGTTCGTTCCTGACTGATCAGGGGGAACGGCTGACGGACAACATGGCACGTCTGGCCTACTTGCGCACAGTCCAGGACTGGATTGTGCGGCCTCAGCTGCGCACGACGCCGGGCGTAGCAGACGTCGACAGCCTCGGCGGCTACGTCAAGGAGTATGTCGTTGAGCCCAATGCGAGCAAGCTCGCAGAGTACGGGTTCTCCTATACCGACCTAGCCGACGCGTTGCAGGATGCCAACCTGTCGGTCGGAGCAGACTACATCCAGAGGTCGGGCGAGTCCTATCTGGTGCGCGCAGACGCCCGCATCCGCTCCGTGGACGAGATTGCCCGTGCCGTTGTGGGCAATCGCAACGGAGTTCCCGTAACAGTGGGAGACGTCGCACGTGTGGTCGTTGACGGTGAGCTCCGCCGCGGTGCCGCCAGCCGCAATGGCTACGAGACCGTCGTTGGCAGCGCACTCATGCTGGTTGGCGCCAACAGCCGAACTGTGGCGGCCGCAGTGGGTGACAAGCTGCAGGAGATCGGCAAGACCATGCCGCCGGGCGTGAGGATTGTTCCCACGCTGGACCGATCCCAGCTGGTTGTCGCAACGATCAAGACCGTCGCCAAGAACCTGGCCGAAGGCGCTCTTCTAGTCGTGGTCATCCTATTTGCATTGCTCGGAAACTGGCGAGCTGCTGTCATTGCTGCATTGGTGATTCCGTTGTCCCTGCTGATCACCGCGATCGGCATGAACAAGCTCGGGATCTCTGGCAACCTGATGAGTCTGGGTGCGCTCGACTTTGGCCTGATCATCGACGGCGCGGTCATCATCGTCGAGAACGCGCTGCGCCGTTTGGCAGAGCGACAGCATGCACTTGGGCGCCCACTCAATCTATCGGAGCGGCTGCATGAAACGATCGCCTCGTCCAAGGAGATGGTCCGCCCGACCGTGTATGGGCAGGCGGTCATCTTCCTGGTCTTCGTGCCATGCCTGACCTTCCAGGGCGTCGAGGGAAAGATGTTCTCCCCGATGGTAATTACCCTGATGCTGGCGCTGGCCTCTGCATTCGTGCTCTCCCTCACTTTCGTTCCGGCGATGGTGGCGGTCATGCTCAAGGGCCACATTTCCGAGAAAGAAGTACGGGTAGTCGCTGCCACCAAGAGCCGCTATCAGCCGATGCTTCGCAGCGCAATCCGCCAACCCATGCCCTACCTGGCCGGTGGTCTTGGCGTCCTGGTGGCCGGCGTTGTGGCCTTTGGCTTTGTGGGTCGGGAGTTCATGCCCACATTGGATGAGCAGAATCTCAACCTGTCCTCCGTTCGCATCCCGTCCACATCGATCGAGCAGTCCGTCGCCATCGACCTTCCTCTTGAGAAGGCACTGATGACGTTGCCGGAGGTACAGACGGTGTACTCCAAGGCCGGTACCGCAAGCCTGGCCGCAGATCCCATGCCGCCCAACGCGTCCGACAACTACGTGATCCTCAAGCCCAAGGACCAATGGCCGGATGGAGTGAAGACCAAAGAGCAGGTGATCGAGAGGATTCGAGAGAAGACAGCCTTTCTTGTTGGTAACAACTATGACGCCACCCAGCCCATCGAGATGCGCTTCAATGAGCTGATCGGCGGCGTTCGTAGCGACGTTGCAGTCAAGATCTATGGCGAAGACCTGACGGCGCTTGCCGGCAGCGCTGACAAGATTGCGAGCGTCCTCAAGAAGATTCCGGGCGCATCGGATGTCCGTGTGGCGCAAACGGGAGGCTTCCCGACCTTTGACATGGCATTCGACCGGGCCGCGATCGCCCGTTACGGACTGACCGTCAAGGAAGTGGCCGACACAGTGTCTGCTGCGCTGGCAGGTCGCATGGCGGGCCAGATCTTCGAAGGTGATCGGCGCTTCGACGTAGTGGTTCGTCTGCCCCGTGTGGACCGCAGCGATCTCGATGTACTGGGAGCCGTTCCGGTCATGCTGCCGCCAGGCAGTCAGGAAGGCCGTCAGTCTGTTCCGCTTCGTGAATTGGTCAGCTTCCGCTTCACGCAGGGTCTGAACGAAGTCAGCCGCGACAATGGCAAACGTCGAATCTATGTGGAAGCGAATGTGGTCGGGCGTGACCTGGGTAGCTTCGTTGACGACGCCAAGGCGGCTATTGGCCAGCAGGTGCAGTTGCCCACCGGTTCCTGGATCGAATGGGGCGGGCAGTTCCAAAATCTGCAGGCAGCAACGAAGCGACTGGCGATCATTGTGCCTCTCTGCTTCATCCTCATTGCGGCCGTCCTCTACATGGCGATTGGCAACGGTTTGCTGACAGGTACGGTACTGACTGCAGTGCCACTTGCTCTGGCCGGTGGATTCTTCGCATTGGCGTTGAGAGGAATCCCCTTCTCGATCTCAGCCGCTGTGGGCTTCATCGCGGTATCTGGTGTCGCGGTGCTCAACGGCCTGGTTCTGATCTCCGCGATCAAGAAACGCCTGCACGAGGGGCTTCCGCCAGATGAGGCGGTCGAACTGGGTGCAATGGAGCGCGTCAGACCGGTTCTTATGACCGCGCTGGTTGCCTCCCTGGGCTTCGTCCCGATGGCGATTGCAACGGGTACGGGCGCCGAAGTGCAGAAGCCACTGGCTACAGTGGTTATCGGGGGTCTTGCCACGGCAACCGTACTGACGCTGTTCGTGCTGCCTGCGCTGTGCGGGCTGGTACTCCGAAGAACTGCACGCAGGAAGGCCGCGGGCATTGAAGACCCCCTGCCGGTACCCGAAGTCGATTGAGCACAAGCCCCTTCCACGGCTTCACGTCCTGCCCTACGGATCGGATTACGATCCGCAGGGCAGCGGCGCTTTCCACTGTTCCATCTAGAGGTGAGCCATGATCGAGGTCCTACGCTTTCCAACATTCAGGAACCTGTTCGCTGCGCAGGTTATCGCGCTGATCGGCACGGGCTTGGCTACCGTGGCGCTCTCTCTTTTGGCCTATGACCTGGCGGGGGCTGAGGCGGGCGCTGTGCTAGGTACGGCTCTGGCAATCAAGATGATTGTCTACGTGCTGTTGGCCCCTCTGTCCGGAGCGATCGTCCCGGCAAATCTACGCAAACCGGTGCTTATTGCCCTCGACCTGGTGCGGGCGGGCGCGGCGCTTTGTCTGCCGTTCGTCAACCAGATCTGGCAGGTGTACCTGCTCATTGCCTTGCTGCAGTCGGCCTCGGCGTGCTTCACCCCTCTGTTCCAGTCGACGATCCCGGAAATCCTGAAGGAGGAACGCGACTACACCCGAGCACTGTCCCTGTCGCGCCTGGCCTATGACCTGGAGAGCCTGCTGAGTCCCGCGTTGGCCGCTGCTCTGCTGACGCTGATCAGCTTCCACGGCCTGTTCGCTGGTACGTCCGTAGGCTTCGTGATATCCGCCATGCTGGTGTTCTCAACTGCATTCCCCTTCGTTGCTCCTTCCCTGAGAAAGGACGGTCCCTACGCCCGCGCGATTCGAGGAATGCGGATCTACCTGAAGACGCCCAGGCTGAAAGGGTTGCTTGCCCTTAATCTGTGTGCGGCCGCCGGCGGCGCCATGGTGT
Source organism: Stenotrophomonas sp. I18B00994 (assembly GCF_014145825.1). Taxonomy (NCBI): domain Bacteria; kingdom Pseudomonadati; phylum Pseudomonadota; class Gammaproteobacteria; order Lysobacterales; family Lysobacteraceae; genus Stenotrophomonas; species Stenotrophomonas sp. I18B00994. The sequence goes on from NZ_JACIUW010000003.1 coordinate 208,385, forward strand.
TCGTGAACACTGTCGTCGTGGTGCGCAACGTTCTCGGCGGAGCAGAGTCACAGGTGGCATGGGCGCTGGCAGCTTTCGGTGGCGGTTCGATGCTGACGGCGCTTGTCCTCCCCAAGGTTCTCGATCGGGTGGCTGACAGGCGTGTGATGCTCTCCGCAGCCCTTGCAATGTGCATTGTACTTGTGACCCTCAGTCTTACCTGGCTGCTCTCGCCCTCCTCCATAGGTTGGCCCATCGTGCTCGCCGGCTGGGCATTGTTGGGGATGAGCTATGCGGGGCTGGTGACTCCTGGCGGCAGATTGCTGCGACGATCAGCGGAATCCACCGATCTGCCATTCCTGTTCGCAGCGCAGTTCTCTCTCTCCCACGTGTGTTGGCTGATTGCCTACCCTCTGGCGGGAACCGTGGGTGCGAAGTTTGGAATGCCAGTGGCGATCATGGCACTGGCAGTAGTCGGCATCGCCGGATTCGTGTTCGCCTGGAGAATCTGGCCCGCCCATGACCCGGACGAGATTTCCCACGGTCACGACGATCTGGCTGCGGACCATCCCCACTGGGCGGAACACGCCTCTTCCAACGGCAAGCATTCACATCGGTATGTCATCGACGACGTGCACCCTCGTTGGCCTGGATGACGGAAACTTGAACAAGGGGCGCGAGAGGGCATTTTCACCGCTCGCGCCCGACGTTGTCATATCGACTTTGCCAGAACAAGCCTCTAGTCTTTGCCCGTGCGATCCCTTCGTCTACCAACCAGCGTGCTGTTGCGCAGCTGCATCTTCATGATGCTGGTGGCGAGTCTGCTCGTGCGACCCGTCCTGAATCATCTGGGTGAGCTGCACGGCTTGCAGCACATCGTGCAGGCTGCGGTGGAACATGGTCACCCCCATGTTGGGGTGAGTGATGCCGCAGACCGTGATCTTGAACACGCGGTTGGATTGCACAGCCTGTTGCACCAGGCCGATCTGACGGCTTCTGTAGGCATCTTGGCCAGCCTTGCTGGACCCGCTCGAGTTGATCTGAGCGATATCCATCCCTGGCACCAGCCAGCGGCAGAGCTTCAGCATCATCGCTCATCCCTGTTCAGGCCTCCTATCGCCTGAGACCCAGGCCTCGTGCTCGCACTGAGCAGAGGCTTGGCAGCGCCCGTCCAGTCAATCCTTACTGGACGTTCGTCGCTGCAAGAAATTATTCATTCGTTCCCCGCCCGGACCCCGCTTACGCGCAGTGATCCGTGTGACGTGCCGTGCGCGCCTTCTGCGCACTCGTAGCACGTTGCGCCGGTTCCCAGTGTCGTAGCGGATAGCTTTGGCGGAGGTCCGCTGACCGCATTCGTAGATCCTCATCATGATCCCCAGTTCTGAATCCGGGACGCTCTCGCGCGTCCTTCTCCAACCCCCACTACTGTCGCACTGGCCGCGAACTCTACTCGCACTGCTTTCCCTGTTCATGCTGCTACTCACAGCTGACGGGGCGTTGGCTCACGCGATCGCCGAAGGCGACAAGGGCTACATCCAGGAAATATCTGGAGTAAATCTGATCGCATTCGCCTATCTGGGCGCGAAACACATGGCCACCGGCTATGACCACATCCTGTTCCTCCTGGGCGTGGTGTTCTTCCTGTACCGGATGAAGCATGTCGCGCTGTATGTGACGCTGTTCGCGATCGGGCACTCCACAACGATGCTGCTGGGTGTGCTGTTCAACGTGGGCATCAACAGCTACCTGATCGACGCAATCATTGGTCTGTCTGTGGTCTACAAGGCCTTGGACAATCTGGGCGCCTACCAGCGTTGGTTCGGCTTCCAGCCAAACACAAAGGTTGCGACGTTGATCTTCGGCCTGTTCCACGGCTTTGGTCTGTCAACCAAGATCATCGAGTACGACATCTCACCCGATGGTCTGTTGCCCAACCTGCTTGCGTTCAACGTCGGCGTGGAGATCGGCCAGATCCTCTCGCTTGGCGCGATTCTGATCGCAATGGGCTACTGGCGCCGCACGCCCAGCTTCTTCAAGCACGCCTACACCGCCAATGCCGCCATGCTCTGCGCCGGATTCATTCTGATCGGCATGCAGCTCACTGGCTACTTCGTTTCCTGACTTTCAAGAGAACTACATCATGTACAACAGTAAGCCCGCCGAAGGCGACCTTCCCACCAGCCGCCAGCTGGGACGCACCACCGCAATTGCCGCCGGCATCGCCATCATCCTCCTGGTTGGAGTGGTGATGCCATCTGAGTACGGAATCGATCCCACTGGTGTTGGTCGGGTACTTGGTCTGAAGGAAATGGGGGAGATCAAGGAACAGCTTGCCGAGGAAGCGGCAGCTGACGCTGCGATGGACGCAAAGGCCGCCGAAGACGAGGCAGCCGCCCTGCTGACGCAGGTGTCCACGCAGAACCGTAAGACCGTTGAAGTTGCTCAGAAGCCTGCCGCGAGTAATGCGGCCACCGCTGCCGAATGGCGGGACGAAGAACAGGTTGTCCTGACGCCGGGCCAGGGCACCGAGATCAAGCTCGTCATGAAGGCGGGCGAGCGCGCCAGCTACCAGTGGTCTGTTGAAGGCGGCGTCGTGAACTTCGACACCCACGGAGACGGCGGCGGTCGAGCGATCAGCTATGAGAAGGGTCGAGGGGAAGCCACCAAGCAGGGGGTGCTCCTGGCTGCCTTCGATGGCAACCACGGATGGTTCTGGCGCAACAGGGGCGAGGAGCCCGTAACGCTTCTGCTCCGCACCGGAGGGGAGTACGAGTTGATCAAGAAGATGTAAACCGCAGCGGTGAGCGGTGGCCGGGTGCGCTTAAGGCCCGGCCACCGCCCTATGTGGGGTATTTCCGATGGGCTGCGCCCAGTTTCGGCCCCTCGACAACCCCAGCCAGCCCCGCTTAAGCTAACCCATATGCGTCTTTCCGCCCGCCACGGCCTTGCCCTCAGGATCAGCTTCTTTGCGCTGATGCTGTTGAGTGTCGTTGCGCGGCCGATGGTGATCCAGCTCAGCGAACTGCACGGATTGGAACATGACATCGCAGCAGCGGTGGATCATGGCCATTCACATGCCGGCGGTGCGGGCGACAATCTGGACCCGGATCACGCCACTGGCGCTCATGCGGTACTGCATCAGGCAGACGCGAGTTTCGCTGGAAGCTTGTTCACGCCCCACGTCTACCTGGCTTCACTACCGCTGGCCGGTGAAGTCCATGCTCTGCGACTTCTGAGGGTGCCTGCAGGGCACCCGGCGTCACCCTTCCGACCTCCGATCGTCTGACGACCCTAGCTGCGCTCTAGCAGCCTGAGCGCGCCTCCCGTGTAGCGGGACGCGGCGCGTCGTTCTGACTTTCTTTCCGGAGGCTTCCGTGAAATTCCGTAGTGTGTGGGCGCTGGCTGTTGCCGGCGCCTGCGGTGTGGCCCTTCCTGGCCACGCCGCCGAAGTGCTGCGCCTGGAGGATGCGGTTGCCCGCGCCCTTGGCACTCACCCAAGCGTGCAGGCAGATGCCGCACAAATAGAGGCGACAAAGAACCGTGCGGCGCGAGAGGGCTTAGCAGCCCCGTTGGTGCTCGGCGGAGAACTGGAGAACGTGGCCGGTAGTGGCAGCGTGCGAGGTATGGACGCTGCCGAGGCAACGTTCCGGGTATCCAAGATTCTGGAACTGGGTGGCAAGCGGGCGGCCCGCCAAGCGCTTGGCGGCGCGGAGGTCGATGCAGCCCAGCGAGAGGCTGATGTGACCCGGGTGGCCATCGCCACACGCACCGCTGGTCGATTCATCGACGTGCTTGCGGCGCAGGAGCATGTCGAGCATGCGGAAGAGCGGATTCGTATGGCCCGCGCGCTCCAGCGAGAGGTGGCCCGCTGGGTCTCTGCGGCACGGAACCCGGACTCAGACCTGAGGGCCGCTGAAATCGCCCTGGCCGATGCAGAGCTCAAGCGTGATCAAGCAGTCCAGCGGTTGGAGGCATCGCGCATGGCGCTTGCGTCTTCCTGGGGCTCTTTCACCGCTGACTTCGACACCGTCGCCGGCGATACAAACATCCTCCCCCCGCTGGATGACTACCAGACGCTGTCCGAACGCCTTCAGAACGCGCCACAGCAACGTGCCTTCGATGCCCAGTCCAGAATTCTTGCCGCGCGCCGCGATGTCGCCGTTTCCAGCGCGAAGCCTGACGTGAGTGTTGGATTTGGACTTCGCCGTCTTGAAGCAACGAAGGACAGTGGCTTGGTCATGTCGATCTCGGTTCCCTTGGGAACCCGGCGTCGATCAGCCTACTCGGTATCCGAAGTCGACTACGAACTGAGTGCGCTCAAGTCACGCCGTGAAGCACAAATGTTGGAGCTCAACCAGGAGCTGTTCGGAGTCTATCAACAGCTGCGCCAAGCGCAGTTGGAGGTCACCTCCGTTCGTGAGCGGCAGCTCCCCAAGGCGGAGCAGGCGATGAATCAGAGCCGTCGTGGCTTCGAGGAGGGTCGATTCTCCTATCTCGCATTGAGCCAGGCGCAGAAGACGCTGTTCGACCTTCGTGAGCGCGAAGTCGAGTCCGCCGCACTCTATCTCCGATTGCTGGTCGAGGCAGATCGCCTCACCGCCTCCGCCCAGGATATCCGCCCATGAATCGTTACGCCCTTCTTATGTTGCTTCCGCTGGCACTGGCCGCCTGTGGCGGTGAAAAGCCGGTTGAGAAAGAAGCCGCAGAGTCCACCGCCGCGGCCGGCGACTACGAGCGCGGCCCCAACCGCGGTCGCATGCTCCGCGATGGTGATTTCGCACTTGAAGTCACCGTCTATGAAACCAACACGCCTCCTCAGTTCCGCCTCTACGCCTATCGAAATGACAAGCCGATCTCACCGAATGAGGTGAAGGCAACAATGCAGTTGAAGCGCCTCGACGGTGAGGTCAATGATTTCACTTTCACCGCCGAAAACGACTATCTCGTGGGGAACGGCGAGGTCGTGGAACCTCATTCTTTCGACGTGAAGGCAGACGCAGTGGTAGGAGGAAAGACACACACCTGGTCCTATCAGTCCTATGAGGGCCGTACCACCATCGAGCCAAGCGCTGCCAAGGATGCGGGTGTGGTGGTGGAAGAGGCTACCGCTGGCACTATCCGCGATACGGTCACGCTGATGGGGAACATCGCGGTCAACACTGGCCGCCAGGCCGCCGTCAAAGCACGATTCCCAGGTATTGTCCGCAGCGTGTCGGTCGAGATGGGCCAACGCGTTTCCGCAGGGCAGACGCTGGCGACGGTTGAAGGCAATGACAGCATGCGCACCTACGCGGTGATTGCTCCCTTCAGCGGCATCGTTCTTGCGCGCAACACCAGTGTTGGTGATGTGGCCGCCGACAACACACTGTTCGACGTTGCCGATCTGTCAGAGGTCTGGGTCGATCTACGAGCTCTGGGCACTGACGCCGAGCGTCTCGCTCCAGGTCAAGCAGTGCGGATCCGTTCCGCCACGGGTGCCTTGGAGACTGAAGGTAGGCTCCAAAGCCTGCTTCCGCTGGCAAGCAGCGGCCAAAGCGTGGTTGCGCGCGTGAGTATCCCCAATGGTGACGGCAAGTGGCGTCCAGGAATGGCTGTCTCGGCCGAGGTCATCATTGCCGAGACACCTGTTCCACTGGCCGTCAAAGAGTCAGGGCTCCAGCGATTTCGCGACTTTACCGTCGTATTTGCGCAGGTGGGCGATACCTATGAGGTGCGCATGCTTGAGCTTGGAAAGCGTGATGGCGAGTGGGCAGAGGTTCTTGGCGGACTGAAGCCCGGAACGCGGTACGTCGCCGAGCAGAGCTATCTGATCCGTGCAGACATCGAGAAGTCTGGCGCCAGCCACGACCACTAAGGATCCATCATGCTAGAGCGAATCATTCGCGCGTCCATCGCGCATAGATGGCTTGTGCTGCTTCTGGTCCTGGCGCTGTCAGGCTTGGGCATCTGGAACTACAGCAAGCTGCCAATCGACGCCGTCCCTGACATCACCAATGTCCAGGTCCAGATCAACACCGAAGCACCGGGCTACTCTCCACTGGAGGCAGAGCAGCGGGTAACGTTCCCCGTCGAGACAGCCTTGGCCGGCTTAGCCAAGCTGGAGTACACGCGGTCCATCTCGCGTTATGGTCTCTCCCAGGTCACCGTTGTATTCGAAGACGGTACCGACATCTACTTCGCGCGGCAGCAGGTGGCCGAGCGCTTGCAGCAAGCCGCATCCCAGCTCCCAACTGGGCTGAAGCCAACGCTGGGCCCGGTCGCCACCGGTCTCGGTGAGATCTTCATGTACACCGTGGAAGCCGAGAAGGGTGCTGAAGAGACCTGGACGCCGATGGCGCTTCGTACCCTCCAGGATTGGGTGGTACGCCCCCAGATGCGACATCTGAAAGGTGTTACAGAGGTCAACACCGTCGGTGGCTATGTGCGGCAGTTCCACATCACGCCTGACCCGCGCAAGCTTCAGGCGTACGAGCTGACCATGCAGGATGTGATGGAGGCCGTGGCGCGCAGCAATGCGAACGTGGGTGCCGGCTACATTGAAAAGAGTGGTGAACAGTACCTTGTGCGCGTTCCTGGCCAAGTGGCGGACATGGACGGCCTGCGCAAGATCGTGGTCGCCAATCGCGAGGGGCTGCCGCTTCGCGTCGGTGACCTCGCAGACGTTCACGAGGGCACCGAACTGCGAACGGGTGCAGCGACCAAAGATGGCAAGGAAGTGGTACTTGGTACTGCATTCATGCTCATTGGTGAGAACAGCCGCGAAGTCGCTCAGCGAACCGCTGCCAAGCTGAAGGAGATCGACGAGACGCTTCCAGAAGGTGTCCGCGCGCATGCGGTCTATGACCGTACGGAGCTGGTCGACCGCACCATTGAAACCGTCAAGAAGAACCTACTGGAAGGTGCCCTGCTGGTCATTGCGGTGCTGTTCCTTCTGCTCGGAAATCTTCGCGCCGCACTGATCACGGCCGCGGTCATTCCTTTGACCATGCTGCTGACCATCTCCGGCATGGTCCAGAACCGTGTCTCAGCAAATCTGATGAGCTTGGGTGCGCTGGACTTCGGTCTGATCGTCGACGGCGCGGTCATCATTGTTGAGAACTGTCTGCGCCGCTTCGGCGAGCGTCAGCACGCCCTGGGGCGTCTGTTGACCCGGGATGAGCGCTTTGCTTTGGCCGCCAGCGCCAGTGCCGAGGTGATCAAGCCCAGCTTGTTCGGCTTGTTCATCATTGCCGCCGTCTACATCCCGATCTTTGCGCTCTCCGGCGTGGAAGGAAAGATGTTCCACCCGATGGCCCTGACCGTCGTTATCGCGCTGACTGGTGCGATGGCATTGTCCCTCACGTTCGTTCCCGCTGCGGTTGCTCAGTTTGTCACGGGCAAGGTCTCGGAGAAGGAAACCAAGGCTATGCGGGGCGTAACCAAGCTGTATGGCCCGATGCTGGAGCGGGCAGTCAGTGCTCGCAAACTGGTTGTGGGTGGTGCAGCCGTCCTCACCGTACTGGCGGGTCTTCTGGCCAGTCGCATGGGCACTGAGTTCATTCCGAATCTGGACGAAGGTGATATTGCGCTTCACGCGCTGCGCATTCCCGGCACTAGTCTGACGCAAGCCATCGGCATGCAGCGCCAGCTTGAAGCGACCATCAAGAAGTTCCCCGAGGTGGATGAGGTTGTCGCAAAGATCGGCACAGCAGAGGTAGCGACCGACCCCATGCCACCGTCGGTCGCAGACACCTTCATCATGCTCAAGGATCGCGACCAATGGCCTGATCCCCGCAAGCCAAAGGCGCAGCTCATTGCTGAGCTGGAGAAGGCTGTCCGAGCAATTCCCGGCAACAACTACGAGTTCACCCAGCCCGTGCAGATGCGCATGAACGAGCTGATTGCCGGTGTACGCGCCGAGGTGGCGGTGAAGTTGTACGGTGACGACCTGGATCAGCTGGCGCAGATCGGCAGCCAGATCGAGGACGCCGCAGGTTCCATCCCAGGCGCCGCAGACGTGAAGTTAGAGCAGATCAGTGGTCTGCCTCTTATGACCATCACGCCTGACCTGGGTGCTTTGGCCCGCTATGGCGTTTCGATCGACGAGGTCCAGAAGACCATCTCTGTTGCGCTGGGCGGTGAGGCGGTCGGTCAGGTCTTTGAGGGTGATCGTCGCTTCGACATCGTCGTTCGTCTGCCCGAGAACCTGCGTCAGGACACCCGGACGCTCGCATCGCTACCGGTAGCCGTCGCCGTCGGGGCCAGTTCCGGCGAACAGAGAGCGTTCGTTCCGCTGGGGCAGCTGGCTAAAGTTGAAGTTGCGCCAGGCCCAAACCAGGTCAGTCGCGAGAACGGCAAGCGTCGCGTCGTCATCACCAGCAACGTACGTGGTCGCGACCTTGGTTCGTTCGTAGAGGAGCTGCGAGAGAAGGTTGGTCAGGAGGTGCAGTTGCCGGAAGGCTACTGGATTGAGTATGGCGGTACCTTCGAGCAGCTCATCTCTGCCAGCAAGCGGCTGTCCGTGGTCGTGCCGGTCGTCCTGGTGATGATCTTCGGCTTGCTCTTCATGGCGTTCGGCTCGGGCAAGGATGCTGCCATCGTGTTCAGCGGCGTTCCACTTGCGTTGACCGGTGGCGTGGTGGCTCTGTGGATGCGTGACATACCCCTGTCCATTTCTGCAGGCGTGGGGTTCATCGCGCTGTCGGGCGTCGCCGTGCTCAACGGCCTGGTCATGATCAGCTTCATCAAGAGCCTTAGGGAACAGGGCACTCCCCTGCACCAAGCGGTAACCGAAGGTGCACTGACCCGGCTGCGCCCCGTGCTGATGACGGCCCTGGTTGCCAGCCTGGGCTTCCTGCCAATGGCCCTAAACGTTGGGGCTGGCGCGGAAGTTCAGCGCCCGCTGGCGACGGTCGTTATCGGCGGAATCATCTCCTCCACGCTGCTGACCTTGCTGGTGTTGCCGGCGCTCTATCGCCTCATCCACCGCGAAGGGGATGAGCGGAAGGAGGACGCAGCGTGAACCCGTCCATCTCAACCCCTCCCAGGAACATGCAGTTGACCATTTCCAAACGAACCCAAGCGTGGCTCTACCTGCTTGCAGCCATCCTTCTGCCTTGCGTTGCTTGGGCGCATGGCGTCAGTGAAGGCGACCAGGCCTTCCTGGAAGACAGTACCGGCCTGCAGCTCATCGCGTTCACGTACCTCGGCGCCAAGCACATGGTGACTGGATACGACCACCTCCTGTTTCTGTTCGGGGTGATCTTCTTCCTGTACCGGATGCGTGATGTCAGCATCTACGTGACGTTGTTCGCGATCGGCCACAGCACCACCTTGCTGCTAGGTGTCCTGGGCGGATTGCATGTGAATGCGTACCTGGTCGACGCAATCATTGGCCTGTCGGTTGTCTACAAGGCGCTGGACAACATGGGCGCGTTCAAGCGCTGGTTTGGGGTACAGCCCAACACCAAAGCCGCCGTGCTGATCTTTGGCTTCTTCCATGGCTTTGGTCTAGCGACAAAGCTGCAGGATTTCTCGCTCTCACCTGACGGGCTTGTCCCAAACATGCTCGCCTTCAACGTGGGGGTCGAGATCGGACAGCTGCTCGCGCTCGCAGGCATCTTGATCGTGATGGGCTTCTGGCGCCGCTTGCCGTCATTCCATCGACAGGCGTACAGCATCAACACCGCCCTTATGTGCGCCGGCTTCGTGCTTGTTGGCATGCAGCTCACCGGCTACTTCGTTTCCTGAATCTACAGAGGTACTCATGTCCATCACGCTTTCCAATCAGCTGCCCAGCACTCGCAAGCTGCTGAAATCCACCGCCCTGGCCGCTGCCGTTGCAGGGGTGATTCTGCTCACCACCGTGCTTCCCGCGGAGTACGGAATCGACCCTACGGGCGTAGGTAAGGTTCTGGGTCTGGACGCCCTAGCCTCCACTGACCAGGTAGAGGCCGTAGCTCCCCCAGTTCCGGCATCTGCTGGCAGCGCCGAAGCCGTCTCGGCGCTGTTCGAGAAGGCCAAGGTTGCCTTCGGGAGCAATGGCAAGCAGGCCTTCGAACCCGCCGCTGTCTCTCTCGCCAGCACTCCTTTACGGCAGGACTCACTGACGATCGAGCTTGCCCCTGGTAAGGGCCAGGAGGTGAAGGCCCATATGGCTCAGGGCGCTGGGATGGTTTTCAGCTGGAAGGCCACGTCTGATGTTGCCGTGGACATGCACGGCGAGCGTCCCGACGTGAAGGGCCCCTGGACCAGCTACGCCGTTGAAGGCGCCCAGCGTCAGGCCGAGGGAACGTTCATTGCTCCCTTTGAAGGTACCCATGGGTGGTACTGGCAGAACCGCGGCAGCACCCCCGTGATCATCGAGGTGCAAATTACCGGCTACCAAGCCGACCTCTACCAGCCGTGACACCCGGCATAACGCCGAAATCAACCTAGGAGAAGCAACATGAAGAATCGTTTTGCCCTCATCAGCGTCCTTTTCGCTTCCATTGCAGCGTCCGCATCGGCCTTCGCACATGATCCGGCGCTTCATGCCGAGTCGGAAGTGAAGGAGGCGCCTAAGGCAAAGCCTGCTACGTGTGAACAGCTGGCTGACCGGACGAAGTTCAAGGTGGATCTTGCCGATCCTCAGACCAAGGCGCTGAAGGACAGGTGCGACGCTCAGGCGCAGTCGGCTGCGAAGAAGAAGTAATTGATTGCGGCGAATGGTCCGGCTTGGGTGAAGTCGGACCATTCGTCTTTACCCTTGAGCCAAGCGAATAGTGCCAGCGTCGTCCTACAAATAGACCTCGGTTAGACCCTCATTCTTCCAACAGGCTCGCTCTCGAATGCTAGCGTTTGACCGGAGGATTGCGATTAGAGCCGCACTCGGGCTTACATTCTCCAAACCCGAGTGCGGCAAAGTTCATTTGCAATCATCGACGTGATCGAACGTGCTGAACCGAACGCAATCTCCTGACCTGATCAACCCGCCTTAGAAGCGCGCGGTCGCGCCCACAAAGAGCGTGCGTGCGCCGCCGTCGTAATTATTGCCTTCTTCAAGCGTGGAAACATCACCCAAGTTCAGTACGCCGACGCGCAAGGTCAGGTTTTCGTTCACATCGAGAGCGGTGACCAGATCCACCGTGGTGTATGCCTTGGCGAAGGTAGGTCTGGACGAAGACACAAGCTGCTTCCCGATGTGTTGCGCGCTGAGGTTAAGCGACCATGCATCGGACACGCTCCAGTTCAGCGAAGTGTTGGCGGTGATCTTCGGCACCACTAGCAGGCTGGCGCCGGTGGTGCGGTTCTTCGATTCCAACATGCGTGTGGCGTTGGTGGTCCAGCTCAGTCGCTCGTGCAGCGGCACGGTCACACTGGCTTCCACGCCTCGCGTGCGAGCCTTCTGGATGTTCTGCGCCACCGTCCACCAGAAGCCGTTTACGAAGCTAGTGTTCTGGCCTGGGATCTCGCGCAGCGGCACCTGTTCGATCTTGTCGTCGAAGTTGGTCAGGAAGTAGGTGGCCGATGCGGACCAGCCGTTCTGGTCGAAGCCCACGCCAAGCTCATAGTTGGTGCTGGTTTCCGGTTTCAGGTTCGGGTTACCGGCCATGTAGCAGCCGGTCGTGCCGTCGGCGTTGATCAGCCGGCTGTTCCAGCCTTCCGGGGTCAGGCTGCCGCAGCCGCGTCCCAGAGACTGGGTGGCCGCACCAGCGGTGCCCTGCTTAAGATTGGGCGCGCGGAACCCTTTGGAGACACCGCCGCGTACTGTCCATGCGTCTGCCGGGTGCCACACGCCGTAGATGCGCGGGCTCACGTTGTCGTCGTAGTTGTCGGTGTTGTCCCAGCGCACGCCCAGAGTCAGCACGAAGCGCTCGTGCAGGGTGATGTGGTCTTCGGCGAACAAGGCCCATGAGTCCGCTTCACTGGTCGGGCTGATGCGGCTGCTGCCGGTCCAAGTCACAGGTACGGTACCGATGGTGTCGCTGTTTTCCAGCTGCTCGCGCTTCCACTGACCACCCACGTTCAGGCTGTGCTCGAAGCCCCAATGGAAAGCGGTGGTGAAGGCAGTATCGAACACCGTTTCCTTCGAATGGTTGCCCACCGCACTGCCCTTGTCTTGGTAGTCGTTCCGCACAAGGGTGGTCTTGGAGGTGGTGGAGTCGCCGTAACGGCCATCATGGCCCAGCACGTAACCGGTCTGTACCAGCTTGGACAGACCCCAGGCATATACATCACCGCTGCCGGTGTTGCGCTGCACGCCGCGCGACCCTTCTATGGTCAGTGCGTGGTCATCGTTGAGGCGCCAGTGGAACTGCAGGTTGGCATTCTCCGCCTTGCTGCCCGGAGTCTGGCCCTCAAGGCGATCGGACTTGCGGTCGGTCACGTTGGCCCCGATGCGGATCCCCAGGTTGTCGGTCAGTGGGCCGCTGAAAAGGGCACCCATCTGCGTGGTATCACCGCGGGTGGATGAATCGGGCACGCTGTGGTTCAAGGTGACCGAGCCGCCCCAGTGGTCGGAAATCTTGCGGGTAATGATGTTGATCACGCCGCCCATCGCATCCGAACCGTATAGCGACGACATCGGGCCGCGCACCACTTCTATTCGTTCGATCATGTCCGGCGACAGCCAGTTCAGATCCTGCGGACCCAGGTCGTCGCGGTAGTTCACGCCGGAGGAGTTGCCCTGGCGGCGGCCGTCGATCAGGATCAGCGTGTACTGCTCGGGCAGTCCACGCAGGCGGATCTTCGACTGCGCTCCGGACAGTGCATAGCCACCGGTCACTCCAGGGACGGTACTCAGCAGCTGGCCGATGCTGGTGACCGGCTTACGCTCGATCTCCTCGCGGCTGATAACGCTAATGCTGGCTGGCGCATCCCTGATCCACTGCTGGGCACCGGTGGCGGTAACGACCAAGGTGTCCAACTGCTTGACGGAGGAGGCATGCGTCAAAGCTTCAGCGCTGGCATGCGAAGAAAGGGCCAGACCAATAGCAACTGTCAGCGTGGGAAGAGCAAGTCGTGACTTCAGGTATGTGTGCGACATCTCGGGGTAATCCGGTAACGGGCATTATTGCTGGGGAATGGCTGCCTCGCTTGATTCCGGAAAACGCCCATATCGGGTCGAGGGCTGGCTTGCGTCTTGAGGTCAGGTATCAAACTGTGGCCGACCGATGCTGTCTGGGCAGCACCTCAGCTGGACTGGCTCATGCTCCAAGTCGTCCATACGCCGGTCCGCAAGGTCCGCGGTTGCTGCAAGCAATAGACAATCTGCGAGGCTACATCCTGCGCGGCCATGAATTCGCTCAAACGGGGATCGTCGGCCGTGCGACCGTGACCCACGGCAAAAGATGTATGAGTACCTGCGGGGCAGATGGCACTCACGCGAATCCCATCTTTCCTTACTTCTCGGTCCAAGCCGCCCGCAAAAATGAGCTGGGCGGCCTTGGTACCTGCGTAGACGGCTTCGTCCGCCCCACTGCGATGAGCTGCGACGCTCGATACGATCAAAATATCCCCGCCACCAACGCTACGAAGATGAGGGAGGAAAGCACGTACCGTGAGGACCGTTCCGAGATAGTTGATTTCACACATTTCGATGACTTGATCATCGCTTGCGTCAGCGACTCCGCCGTAGTAGCCAACCCCGGCGTTGGCCACTACCGAATGTACGCTTCCAAAGTGATCAATGCCGCAAGATGCGAAGGCACCCACGCTATCCGGATCGCGCACATCCAGACGCATCCAGTAGGCGCGATCAGCGCCGAACTCATCCTGTAGCCGCTTGAAGTCACCTAAACGCCTGGATCCTCCAAGAACGCTTCCACCACTGCGTAAGATCATCTCCGCCGTTGCCAGTCCGATCCCCGAACCGGCGCCAGTAATGGCAACGCAGCGGTTTCTAAGGCTGTAACTTGCTTCTGTCAAGGTCTATCTCCTACGTTCGTTGGCGACCAGGTGTAGTTGAGTCATGAAAGGAGTTGGGGTCGTCTGTGACGCAAGTTAGGGGCGTGCAGCGCCACCTTCGGCCCCATACACCTGGCCGTTCGCATAACTGGCGTCGCTTGCCGCAAGTTGGACGAAGATTGAACCCAGCTCAGCAGGCTGACCTGCGCGTCCTAGCGGCTTGTCCCCCCCGAAGTTCGGAATCTTCTCGGATGCAGTCCCGCCACTGATCTGCAACGGAGTCCAGATAGGACCTGGAGCAACTCCGTTTACCCGAATCCCCTTAGGGCCAAGCTGCTTAGCCATCGAGCGAACGTAGCTAACCTGCGCACTCTTCGTCATCGCATAGTCGACCAGGTAGGGGGACGGATCGTAGCCCTGCTCAGACGTAGTAACGATGATGACGCTTCCAGGCGGAAGAGACACACGCAGTGCCTCTTGGGTCATCCATACCATTGCATTGATGTTGGTAAGGAAGGTGTTCTCGAGGTGTTCGTCGGTAATCTTTAGAATGTCCGGCTCCTGCTGCTGATACGCCGCGTTCAGCACCAAGGTGTCGATCGAGCCCAACGCCGATGCCGCCTTGCGCACAAGATCCAGGCAAAAGTCTTTGCTGCGAATATCACCAGGTAAAGCGTATGCCTGACGGCCGGTTGCGCGTATCAGCGCAATAACTTCACGCGCATCTTCCTCTTCTTCAGGCAAATAGTTGATGGCCACATCGGCACCCTCGCGGGCGTATGCAATGGCAGCGGCCCGACCGATTCCTGAGTCTCCTCCCGTAATCAGTGCCTTGCGGCCTTCAAGGCGCCGATTGCCTCGATAGGTTTTCTCACCGTGGTCCGGCAGCGGACGCATCTTCGACGCAAGCCCCGGCCAAGGCTGTTCTTGGCGCGGGTAGGGTGGCCGAGGATATGCCTGCCGAGGGTCGATCAGGCCGGCTCGCGGGCGGCCCTGACCCTGCGCCTCCGAGAGTACCGCAGCGGGCACAGCACCGAATGCCGAGGAAGCAGCAATTCCGCTGGCGATGGCCACACTGCTTCCCGCAATAAACTGTCTGCGGCCGATGACCGGCGTGGCTTCATCGTCGTGCTCAGGCAAATCACTATTCGAATTTGACATGTTCATCCCAGTTGATTGGTCACTCTGGCCCAAGCAAATTTGAGTACAGCGACCGTGGAGGAGACGCAACTTTACTGCGGCGAACATGCGCAAGTAGCAATTTTATTGCTGAAGTTCTTTCAATTCAGAAATGATCGAAAGCGTCGACGGCGCAGCTTCTTGCCATGCCATCCTCGGCGATAATGGGGAAGCATCTGCACTGCGTTCGATCCATAAATCATGCTTTGTGCGGCGGATCATTGGCACGTTTAGTAATCGATACCCGGGTGAAGTGTCTTGAAAGGTGATCTAGAGAGAATAAGCATTTCAGATCTAGCTGCGTTCATCGAGATCGCTCGGCATGGATCAATGCGCGCCGCCGCCCTCGAACTTGGCTTATCTGCCTCAGCTCTAAGTCACGCCTTAAAGCGGCTGGAAGATCGACTGGGTGTGCGTCTCGTTAATCGTACGACCCGTGCGCTTTCGATCACCGTTGAAGGACGCGAACTGGAACGCTATGCAGCCACTGGCCTAGATACAATTGGAGAGGGTCTAGCCGCGATTCGGGCTCGGAAGCAGTCAGAGATCCAGATGCTCAAGATCTCGCTATCACACGATGCGGCGCGCCTCCTACTCTGGCCAGTGCTGTGGAGCTTTCAGCAACGCTGGCCTAACGTCCATCTTGATCTAGTGATAGAAGAACGCCTGGTGGACTTAGTAGCGGAAGGCTTTGACGGCGGCATTCGATACGGTGACCGAGTGCCAGAGGGGATGGTTGGTCTGGAGCTTACACATCCGCTTAAGTGGGTGGTCGTGGCAGCGCCCAGCTATCTGCAACATGCTGGGAGACCTGAGAATCCAAGCGATCTGCGGCGGCATGTTTGTATTGAGAACAGAATCGGCGACGGCTCAATCTATCGCTGGGAACTTGGCGACGGTGATCGTATGGTCAAGGTAATTCCCAGCGGAATGCTGAGGGTGAGCAGCACCGACTCTCTGCTCGCTGCAACGTTGCAGGGATTGGGGTTGGCATACTGTCTGGAACTCAGAGTGCAGGACGAAATCTCGTCCGGCGCACTTGAAGTTGTGATGCCAGACTGGGCATCAATGGGCGCACCATTCATGCTGTACTACCCCACTCGTCGCCAATCCCTGCCCGGCCTCAAGGGGCTAGCGGAGGTAATTCGGACACAGATGATCGATGCATGCTAAAACATGCTCCAAACTATGGAGTTGGGATCGACATGAATGGTCTGCCAACGTACTCCATCACCAGTTCGATACCGGAGTGCTCTCCAGACTCTCCCTCTGGATCACATATGTAGGTTGCTGTGAGGCAATGAGAGCGCTTCTTGCCACCGGCATCAGACAGAGCCAGTCCGGAGGACTCCGAGAATGGATGCCCTGGACTCGCTAGTTCCATAAGCACCTCGTCCATATGAGTGGGTATCGGAATGCAGTCCCTTCATATGGAAGCGTTCAATTGCCAACCACTGTTGAGGCGCTGAAGTTGCGGTCCTCCGCTGTGGTTGGCTTTAACATTCCTAAACGCGGATGAGACCAAAAACCCTACCTTCAATACTGCCACATCAGCACGAGTTCGAAGCCGAATTTACTGAAGAATGATTGGCACTGCCACGACGAGGCGTTGAGCGGGCTCGGACAGATCTCACCTCTTGGACCATCAGACTGAATCCGCACAAACTTCAAAAGAAGAACTTAATTGGACGCTGCGATTGGCCAATTCCATCTGATTTGAACCTACACTCTGTTCGAGAGCATTCAGAGGGAGTTGCAATGCAGTTCATCGTCGACGGGCCAGACATCCCAGAAGCACTTCTACAGGCACACGAAGAAGGACGAGTAGTCTTCTTCTGCGGCGCCGGAGTCTCCTACCCGTCAGGACTACCTGGTTTCAAAGGACTGGTTGAGCAAATCTATGCGTCGAATGGGACATCATTCACGGACATCGAGCGTGCCGCCTTCGATCATTCAAAGTTCGACGCGACTCTCGATCTACTTGAAAGGCGACTGCCTGGGCAGCGATTGGCGGTTCGGCGCGCCCTAGCGAAATCGTTGAGACCCAAGCTTCGTCGGAAGGGAGCAATTGACACCCAAGCAGCGCTTCTTCGGTTAGCACGAAGCCGGGATGGCGCGTTGCGGTTGGTGACTACCAACTTCGATCGAACCTTCCACGCGGCGGCGAAGCGCATGGGCCAACCATTTCCGGCCTATCCCGCTCCAATGCTGCCGATCCCTAAGAGCAGCCGCTGGGATGGGCTTGTCTTTCTGCATGGCCTGCTTCCGGAGAGTGAGGATGATGCAGCACTCCATCGACTAGTGGCCACCAGTGGTGACTTCGGCTTGGCTTACTTGACCGAACGCTGGGCCGCGCGGTTCGTCAGCGAACTTTTTCGCAACTATGTCGTTTGCTTCATTGGATACAGCATTGACGATCCGGTCCTCCGGTACATGATGGACGCATTAGCAGCAGATCGAATGCTCGGTGAGGTTACCCCGCAGGCGTGGGCGTTCGGAGATTGCGAAGCCGGGAAAGAGCATCTGAAGACTATTGAATGGGAAGCTAAGGGCGTTAGACCTATCCTCTACAGGGTTCAGCCTGCTACCCATGACCACTCTGCGTTGCACGACACAATCAGGACTTGGGCAGATGTCTATCGCGATGGAGTTCAAGGTAAAGAGGCCATTGTTGCGAAGCACGCCATGGCCCAACCTCAGGACAGCACGCTCCAGGACGATTTTGTTGGACGAATGCTGTGGGCTCTTTCAGACAAGTCAGGCCTCCCCGCGAAGCGCTTCGCGGAGTTCAATCCAGTTCCCCCGCTTGAGTGGCTCCTCGAGGCATTTTCCCATGAGCGATTCTTGCAGAGGGATCTAGCCCGCTTTGGCTTCTCCTCGGTTAAGGAGGAGGATGCAGAACTCAGATTCAGCTTGGTTCGTAGGCCTGCGCCTTATGATCACGCTCCTCCTATGACACTGGCGTCTTCTGGAAGTATGGCCAGCCGATGGGATGGATTGATGTTCCAGCTCGCACGCTGGCTTGTGCGTCATCTGGACGATCCACGATTGATCATATGGATTGCAGAGCGTGGCGGGCAGATGGATAGTCGCTGGATCTCTCTAGTCGACTCCGAACTTGAGCGTCTGGCCACACTGGAACGGGATGGCAAAGTCTCGGAGCTGGATCTTATTCGCCTGGACGCCCCAAAGGGTGTGCCCGATCCAAAGATGCGAACTCTTTGGAGAATCGTGCTCGGTGGCCGACTCAAGACCCCACTGTCAGGGGGGCTGCTATATCGTTGGATCAAGCGTCTTAGACGTGAGGGACTGAACACGTCTCTTCGGATGGAACTTCGTAGCCTTCTCAGCCCAAAGATCACACTAAGGCGTCCATTTGTTTGGGACGGCGAAGTGGCCGATGGTGCAGACGAGACAGTGCGAATTAAGCAGTTGGTTGACTGGGACCTTGTGCTTGCGGAGGACAATGTACATGCGGTCCTCCAGGATCAGTCTAAGGGTGAGTGGGAGAAGGCACTCCCGCTCCTGCATTCGGACCTACAGCAACTGCTCTGTGACGCGCTGGGCCTTCTTCGAGATCTAGGAGAGGCAGATGACCTTGTCGATAGATCCTACTGGGACCTTCCATCAATCACGCCCCATTGGCAGAACCGGTCCTTCCGAGACTGGGTTAGGCTGATTGAACTGCTACGCGACGCTTGGTTAGCAGTTCGAGCTACGGATGAGTCGAGATCCACGCTCATGGCTCAGGCATGGTTCGAGATCCCGTATCCCACATTCAAGCGGCTGGCATTGTTTGCGGCCAGCCAGGACAATTGCATCGAGCAGGAGCAGTGGGTCGATTGGCTGCTACTGGATGAGGGGCGGTGGCTGTGGTCGCAGTGCACCGCACGCGAAGTGCTGAGGCTTCTTGTTCTCCAGGGGAGAATTCTAGACAACGCGTCTCAAGCACGCTTGGAGAATGTCATCTTGGCAGGACCTCCCCGCGAGATGTATCGCGATGATCTGGAGTCCGAACGCTGGGATCGCCTGGTTGCTCGCGCAGTATGGATTCGTCTAGCGAAGCTGGAGTCCTCGGGCCTACATCTTGGTGTGTCTGCAGCAAGGCGCCTAGCGGAGATATCCATCGCGCATCCTGAGTTGAGATTGGACCCTAACGAGAAGGACGAATTCTCACACTGGATGAGCGGCACCGGAGATCCGGATTTCGAGGACGGCAGAGAGGTCGATGTCGCCCCTCGCACTCGCAAGGAGCTAGTTGAATGGCTTGAATCGCCGAGGCCTGCCCATAGACCGTTCTATGAGGACACTTGGCGGGATGTCTGCCGTACTCGCTTCTTCCATAGCCTTGCCGCGCTCTGCGACCTCGCTCACCAAGACGTCTGGCCCGCAGTTCGATGGCGCGAGGCGCTTCAGGTTTGGTCGGACGATTCAATGGCAGCCCGCTCCTGGCAGTACGCATCGCCTTTGGTACTGCTAATGCCTGATGAAGTTCTGTCCGAGATCGCACCTGCAGTAGCGTGGTGGATGGAGGCCACTTCAAGAAGCGGCGCGAATCGCGAGAACCTCCTATTGACTCTCGCCGGTCGAGTGCTTGCGCTTCCGATCCCCTTGAGTAGTGGCATGACAAGGAACGGCGAGCCAATCGATAACCCTGTCTCGGAGGCGATTAATCACCCCATTGGGCATGCCACGCGCGCCTTGCTCAATCTATGGTTCAAGAGGGCGCCCAACGATGGAGACCTACTTCCCCCTGAACTTAAGGCGGCATTTTCCGCCATATGCGATGTTGAAGTAGATCGATTCCGCCATGGCAGGGTGTTGCTCGCATCTAGACTCATCGCCCTGTATCGCGTAGACCGGGCGTGGACCGAAGCGACGCTACTACCGCTCTTCGATTGGTCCAACCCTGTCGAAGCGAAAGCAGCCTGGGAAGGATTTCTTTGGTCACCGCGACTGTACCAGCCATTGATGGTGGCATTGAAGTCGCAGTTCCTATTGACGGCCGGTCACTACGCCGACCTTGGTGAACACCGAGGACAGTTCTCTGCTTTCCTAACGCACTCAGCCCTAGGGCAATTGGAAGGCTACTCTCGGGACGACTTTAGATCTGCATTGGGCAAGCTTCCACAGGATGGACTGGAGAAGTCCGCACAATCGCTCTCCCAAGCACTGGAGGCCGCAGGCGATCAACGCGAAGACTTCTGGAGAAATCGAGTCCAACCCTTCTGGCAGGAGATTTGGCCAAAATCGCGCAATCTAGCTACACCCAGCATTGCTGCCTCCTTAGCTCGACTCGCCATCGCGGCCCGGGTTGAGTTCCCTTCCGCATTGAAGGCGGTACGTGACTGGCTTCAGCCGGTAGCGAATTCGGACTACATCGTCCATCTTCTACTAGAATCTGGCCTTTGTAGCCAGTCGCCAACTGAGGCTTTAGATTTGCTGGGTGCCGTTGTTGGATCCCAACAATGGGCGCCTCTAGGACTGAATGAATGCCTAGCTCAAGTAAGGGCCGCCGCTCCCGACCTAGAGCGAAACAACCAGTTTCATCGACTTGAGGAGCTGGTGCGAACGCGCTCCTAAGAGTTCTGGCGGGGCATCATTCGAAGCTTGCGAGATGCCCTATTACGAACTCGCTTTTCTCCTTCTCCCGCTCTCGATTCCAACCACCCTTGAGCCCGCCTCGCGCTGCTTCTTGATCTGTGACTTCAGCTCAGAAATCTCCTTCTTCAAGGCGGCGATCTTTGCATCTCGCTGCACCACCTCGATCGAGTACATGTTCTTGAACTGCGCAGAAATACCGTCGTACCTCTCTTTCCATCCCAGCCTTTGTGAGTAGGACTTTCGTCTGGCGGCCTTCACGCTCGTAGGAACGTCCACTCGAAGTTTCGTGAGCCAGGCCTGCACCTCGAGCTTTGTGGTGCCGGCATGCTTCTCTCCGTGCAGCGATACCGCTGTTACCTTTGCCCGCCGACACAGCTCTGCAACATTCAGCCGACCAGAGTTCCGTGGATACACTCCGTCGTTCTCCGATATCTCCCTGTCAATCTCGGCCATAGTTGATCGAAGGCGTGCAACGAACGCCTCCGTCCGCTCCTTTCCAAGCTCGGCAAGACTCTTCTTTTGTCTCATTTCAGAAGTACCACATTGGGTACGAGGCGCGTCAGCAAACTGCTCTTCGAGAAGTATTCGTCCACCTTCTTCCACCTGCCGAGCACGGACTTGATCTGCCCCCGGAACTGAGCAATGAGCATAACGTCATCATCCACGAAAGCGTGCTCTAGCAACTCAAGATTGTACTGAACTGTCTCGATGGCCTGAACAACGCTTCTGGACGCCTTATCCTCGTCGTCAGGGAGAATCAACTGATTCTCACATGCAGGATGACAGTAGTGTGGATTAGCCTGACCATGCCCCTTGTTGCAAAGGCCTCCATCGGTGAAGTTCGTACACACTATTCCTGGTGCGACAACTGCCCAAGAAGAGCCCTCAGCAGTCATCGCGCGGGCGAACTCCCTGATGTTCTGCGGATCAAGGGCGGACTTACCCAGCCGGCGCGCGAACAGCGCCACACGCCCCCGTAGCTTCTCTGCGCCGGCCCCCTGAACCTCATCAGCCTTATTGATCGCCTCCACTCCCTTTAGAATAAGCATCTCACGTACAACTTGCTGTACTTCGGAAAGAATTCCTGGATCCGAAAGTATGTAGCGCATGATTGTCATTTGTTCATCCCTGTGCCCAAAGACATCCATCAAAATCTTTGGCGCATGGACAAGCGCTAGAGCAACAATTCGAGCGAGGGTCTTTCGGAATCGATGCGGGTTCATACCACCATCGGTGAGCCAGCGCTCCAGGCCAAGTATCTCCACGAAGCTATTGAACACATGCGCAAGGCTCGGCACCTTATCTGGATATCTTGGGGAAACCCACAGGCCGTTCCCCTTTAGGCCGTGGTGCCGTCGAAAAATGTTCGCTAGGCGCTCTTGCTGCAGAATCGCTTGAATGGCAATTGACGGCGCTGGCGCTTCACTCTGCCTCCCTCCGGGATTCTCAAACTTCCAGGTTCTGAACTCGTAAACACTGGAACCACCTCGCTTGCCAAGCGAGCCGATCTGCATCGTTAGCAGTTCACCATGTCGGGGACCGCCAGAAAGAGCCACCGGAAAAGCGTGTGCACCCTGTAGAACCACTATCAGGCGCAAGGCCTGGGGTAACGTCCGAGGCGGCCATGCGACGGTTTTTCCACTTCGCCCGGATTTCATCGAAAATTGAAGCGGGGCATCCCTAAGCGGCTCCCCGTCAGGCCCCCGCCATTCCCATGACCGGATCACAGCATTGCTTACGCGAGCAGCTCGGCGACTGGGAGATGGCGAGGGACCGTCTTTCAGATCACGAGTAGTTTCAGTAGCGGCGAGTGCGGCCTCTACGGCATCCAACAAAGTAGGACCAACGACTTCGATCATCACCAGTGCCATCGAGCCTGCTTCAGAGACGAACTCATCTGAGTATGGCTGATGAGGTTTCGCTATGCTGACCGGGATTGTATGCTCAGGTTCACCCGTTCGATCTCGCGCAGCCTTCATTCCATGAACCGTTGGACGCATGGGCGCGGGGCCATCGGGAAGACACCCCAGTCGGTGGTAGTACTCAACCACCCCAAGGCAGTCAGAGTACTTCTGCGTCAGGCCAGCGCGTTCGACCAGGCTCCAGAGTCTCTTGGAGCTTGGACGTACATTTGTACGCTGGATCGCCCTCTTAAGATTGGCAATGAGCGTCCGGATCGTTGTGTATCTATACACCTTCCCGGTTTTGCCTGGAATTATCGCCATCGTGATCGCCAGCCTCATAAGCTCTCGAACTACGAAGGGTGAGTGCTTCCCCTTGCACGTCTTGCCCCTTCCAGAATAGAGCCTTAGATCGAGATCAGAGGTCCGTAGGCCAGACTGATGTTCGTCGTCAATACGAAGAACGCCCCAGTTGTCCCCCATTCCAACAAGCTTCTGAAGCTGCTTCAGCTTTGCCTCCGGCGCCAACCTCAGCTCATTCGGACTAATCGACAGTAGCGACACCTCCACGTCAGGAGCTAGGAGTTCATGGTTGCCTGCTACTAGAGACCGGTTGACCATTTTCATCAGTGCTGCCCTGCGAAGTAGATTGGCATGTGCTCACCGGAGGCTATCCTTGCCGCCCACTTATCAATGGCGAACTTCACTGCATCTGCTGGCCATTGAAGAACGGTTAGGCGAAGCCGCGCCAGGTCACTTGCATCTGATCCAGCATCGAACCGAACCATTCCTACGGAGGTCCGAACTGCCTCTAGCTCTGCCACACGCCGGCAGATGAAGTCCAGGCTGTCCGTGAACACAAAACAGTTGGGGCAGCCGCTGGAAGCACACCTATGCTGCTGGACGCATAGAGTGCATCCATCTCTCGGATTGCCTGGATCAATGACTGCTGGCGGGCTGTAAGGATCTGCACATCCGCTTCCGTCGTAGGTCTTATGACGGCGTGCTTGATTCAGCTTTTCGATCTCGGCTTCACTGACGTCCAACTTTGCGAGCTTCGCCCTCGTCAAGGCTACGTCGAACACACGATTGACCCGAAGCTGGGAGAACAAGTCATCAATCACTTCGGACACAAGCGAGAAGGATTCCTCAAAAGAAGATCTTCGGTAGCCATAGTGCCTAGTGGTCATGAGGTTCTTGTGACCAAGTAGTACCATCATTACCCAGTTCGAGTATTGAGAATCCTTGAAGATCGCAGCCGCGGCGACATCTCTGAACTGTCCAATTGACATGGTCTCGGAAGCTGTACGGGTGCCGTCATCGAGTTGCTCTATCAGAGAGGCGAGCCAGTTGTTTGCAGTTCGAGTTGTGCGGGGATTTACTACATACACCCCTTGTCGCCGTCCGCGCACTGTTACGCCCACCCATGGACTACGAGCGACAACGTCTGGGAGAGGGCACAGGCGCGGGTTTCTTTCGATATGGCCTCGAAGCCCTTCTGTCCGCTTCAGAAGAAGCTCAACTAACGAATGACAGCCCGTCGCATCGCCTACCCGTGACACAGTCCATTGCGCGGTCCCTTTGGCCCGGTCCTTAGGCGCATAGATCCATGCATGCTGCTCATCATAGACTGCCGTCCAGTCGCTCAAGTTCATGGATGCTGCGGTTGCGGGGTTCCAGGCGCTCCGCGCTACAAAGAGCAGGAAGAAAATTGAGACATCTGCGCTAGTAGGATAGGTTCCGGCAACCAGATCGTGCCAGCCGACCTCGCTTCCTGATCGTTCGTGGTCATCGGGGTAGTGCGCCCACCAGCTTGGGAGTCTTTTGATGCGCTTGCCGAAGATCGCCAACAACTGAGATCGCCGAGGCACTGGATTTCCCGTCAGCCTTATGAGCGCGCGATAGGTCGCGTGCGCATCCGCTTCCGTACATACGAAGTCGGGGGCATTCATGAACTCAGGATTCTCTCTGTACAACTCGATCAGATCGCGTCCTTGAGGAATGAGTCTGTCCGTTCTCCTCCACCGCTGTAGAACCTTCAGTGCCTCCGCTCGTAGCAGCCTAATGACGGCCAATCCGTGCTCTTCGGATGGGGTCTCGCGGCGATTCGAGGCTATCCTGAAAACTGGAAGTACTAGCTCTGGAAGTTCATGGTAGCTAATCGCGGTCTTTATAATCGCGCGGACGACGGCAGCTCTGCTGTCCATAGTGGCATCCCATGCACCCTCCGGACCCGGGCTTGTGTAGAGGGCAACGTGCCGGGATGTCAGATCGCGAAGTCTAACCACCCGTTTGAATGGAATTCCATTTGAGGCCATGTATCCCTCAAGTGCATCGAGGAATCTCCAGAAGGACACCAGTGCCCCCCTTCTTGCAGCTGCACCGTCTGATGCGATGCCTTCAATACTCGCGCTCAGCGTAGGCCATAGATCGCGCAGCAGCTCCGGCCTACCAGTGAATCCCCCCTTCCAGGAATGCCTGACTGCGGCAATGGGCGGGGCATCACTTGCACCAGTCGCCAGAATCGAGAAGTCATAGATCTTCCCCGTGCTAATGAGGTCCGGATGTGTACAGGGCACCACCCATTTCCCAGGCATTCCCCCTGTATCTTCACGCGCTCTCACGTCAATGCCTCGTCGATGATCGCATTCCAACGAATTGCTGGATGCCCTCGATCACGACCAATTTTGGCTACCGCAGCGCGCAAGTATTGCATCGTCGTGCGCTCATCAACGTGCCCCATAAGCGGACTGAGAAGCATCTTTACCTGTCCGGCCATGAGCCCATGCAACCAACCGAAGTCAGCACCACTCAGCTCTGAGTTGCCTGCGAGGGCCAACTGCGCCCGCGTCAGGGCGCAGATCTTCTCCACCGCAAAATGGTGCCTTCCTGTATGAGGGTGCCATCCTTTGGGACAATGCCGATCGGAAGTCCAAATCCGGCGAAGCATCTCATTGCTCACAGGTCGGTTCACACCTTCTCCAAGCCACAGACGATCTGTCCGCTTGGTGTGTTTCCTATCACCAATGTGATATCTCGTCAGCTGGGTCGGTCGAATCACCGAAATGTAGTGCCAGATCCTTTCGGCAAGATCTAGTGGCACAAATACCGTACGCCATCTTGTGCCAAGGTCTGACCCAGGACTGACCTTGCCTCCCTTAGTGCCATACTTGAGCACTAGCGGAACCTCACCAGCCAATATCCAGTCGGGTTGCCAGTTGGTTCTCTCGCTCGTTCTTTTTGCTGGAAAACAGGTGACCCGTAGTTGATTGGCTTCCGAGATCCTGAGGCCAGAACGGATGATCAGCTCGAAGATCAGAATTTTTACGGGCGCACGCACCGAAATCGACTTCAACCACATCTCAACCTCCCTGTCAGGAGGGAGGATGATCGGAGCTTCCGGCGCAGTTAGAGACCCGATCCGCACAGTCTTTGAGCGCAGTGTTCCGCTTTGCGAGCTTGTGGGCGATATGTAGGTGTATGCAACTTTTCTTACAGGTATCTGCATGGGCAGGCGATAGCCGCGCTCGCTGGCCCAGGTCAGAAATAGACACGCCTCATTGACGTAGAGGTTAACTGTAGCGGGATCCAACTGCCTCCCACTCGGGGAGCCGTCTCCACTCAGGAGTGCCGGCTGATACTGATGAAGGATATTCTCGTTGTAGGAAATTTCTCGCCAATCAGTGGCTTGGTCTATGCACCATTCGAGAAAAATAGAAAGCCTTGCGGCCATGTTTCTTCGCGAGCGCAAGGTTGGGATGGGCCCGTAAAAGAGCTCACTCTCAGCTTTTGCTTTTGATCGGTCGCGAGGAAGTTGCCATTCCCCGTTGCTGCGCTCATCGAGGTAGCGGTTGGCTTCAATTGGGTATGAGCCATCGTCACCGATCAGAATCGGTACATGCTGCAACTTAGGCGCGTGTGCAAAGGCTCCCTCAGGGGGCATAACCACTTGCATCGGATTGACTCCGAGCTGACCTGCAGCGGACGGTACGCCCGCTGTTCGCCAAGGTCAATAGGCCACTTAAGCCTTTGAAGGGGTTGAACTTACGTACTTCTCGCGGCGGATCTGCGGGTTGCCCAGGCCGGCGGCCTTCAGCAGCTCGGCACAGGCATCGACCATGTCCGGGTTGCCGCACAGGTAAGCGATGTCGGTGGCCGGGTCCGGCGTGAAGCCGGCCAGCGCCTGCTGCACGTAGCCGTGCTGTACGTCCGGGTGCGGATCAGCCGGGAGTTCACGCGACAGGCACGGAACATAACGGAAGTTCGGGTGCTTTTCGGCGAAGCTGTAAAAATCTTCGCTGTACAGCAGTTCGCCCGGGCTGCGCGCGCCCTGCAACAGCACGATCTGCACACCGCGTTCGGCCATGGCCTTTTCCAGCAGCGGCAGCATCGAGCGGTACGGGGTAACGCCGGTACCGGTGGCGATCAGCAGGTAACGGGCGTTGTGGTCACCGGGATTCAGGCAGAACCGGCCATAGGGGCCGGACGCACTGATCTGGCCGCCCTGCTCCAGTGCCTCGAACAGGGCCGTGGCGGCGCCACCGGGCACGAAACTGACGGCGATATCCACCGCCTCGCCTGGGCCCAGCGCGTGGTCGTGGATGGTCGCCAGCGAGTAGCTGCGCTTGGTTTCGGTGCCGTCGGCGTAGCTGAAATGGACCTGGATGAACTGGCCGGGCTGGAAATCCAGCGGCTGCCCATCGTCACGCACGAACTGGTAGTGGCCGACGGTCGGGGCCAGCATGCGGCAGCCGACCAGCTTGAGGGGGAATTGAACAGGCACGAATTTTCGGGACAGTGTGTAGCCGGGGCAAGCCCTCGGGGTCTTCTATAATAGCCCCTCCCCGCCCCTCTCCAGCGCCAGCCCATGGGCGCGAAGGCTTCGAGCTTGGCATCCCAGAACGATACGGCGCCCGCCCTGCGCGTGCGCGACCTGCGCAAGACCTACGACAACGGCACCCAGGCCCTGAAGGGGGTTTCCCTGGAAGTGGCCCCGGGCGACTTCTTCGCCCTGCTCGGCCCCAATGGCGCCGGCAAGTCGACCCTGATCGGCATCATCAGCTCCCTGGTCAACCTCAGCGAGGGCCAGGTGGAAGTGTTCGGCAGCGACCTGGTGCGCAACCGCAGCGCCACCATGCGCCTGATCGGGCTGGTGCCTCAGGAAATCAACTTCAACCTGTTCGAGAAGCCCTTCGACATCCTGGTGAACTACGCCGGCTTCTATGGCGTACCGCGCGAGGAAGCCGAGCAGCGCGCCGAAGAGGAACTGAAGCGCGCGCACCTGTGGGAAAAGGCACAGGTGATGAGCCGCACGCTGTCCGGCGGCATGAAGCGCCGGCTGATGATCGCCCGCGCGATGATGACCAGCCCGCGCCTGCTGATCCTGGACGAACCGACCGCCGGCGTGGACATCGAGATCCGCCGCGACATGTGGCGCGTGCTGAAGGAGATCAATGCCGCAGGCACCACGATCATCCTTACCACGCACTACCTGGAAGAAGCCGAGTACCTGTGCCGCCACCTGGCGATCATCAACCATGGCCAGATCGTCGAGCAGGGGCCGATGCGCACCCTGCTGGCCAAGCTGGACGTGGAGGGCTTCCTGCTGGACATCGACGGTGACCTGCCGGCACAGCTGCCGGTAATCGAAGGTGCGACGCTGACCGCGCCGGACCCGCACACGCTGGACATCGACATGCCGCGCGCAATGGACCTCAACCGCGTGTTCGCCACGCTCAACGAGGCCGGTATCCGCGTGCGTTCGATGCGTACCAAGAGCAACCGCCTGGAGGAGCTGTTCGTGCGCCTCACCGGCAACCTGGAGAAGCCTGCATGAGCACCACCGAGCTGACCGACGGCCAGCGCAACCGCATCGCGCTGATGACCATCGTGCGCCGCGAAGTCGCCCGCATCATGCGCATCTGGGGCCAGACCCTGGTGCCACCGGCGATCACCATGACCCTGTACTTCCTGATCTTCGGCAACCTGATCGGGTCGCGCGTGGGTGACATGGGGGGCTACACCTACATGCAGTTCATCGTGCCGGGCCTGGTGATGATGAGCGTGATCCAGAACAGCTACGGCAACATCAGTTCCTCGTTCTTTGGCGCCAAGTTCGGCCGCCACGTGGAAGAACTGCTGGTCAGCCCTATGCCGAACTGGGTGATCCTGTGGGGCTACGTGGCCGGCGCCGTGCTGCGCGGCCTGATGGTGGGCGTGATCGTGCTGATCATCGCGATGTTCTTCACCCCGGTGCGCATCCCGCACCCGCTGGTGATGCTGACCACGGTGATCCTGGGCGCGACGATCTTCTCGCTGGCCGGCTTCATCAACGCGGTGTATGCGAAGAAGTTCGATGACGTGGCGATCGTGCCGACCTTCATCCTGACCCCGCTGACCTACCTGGGTGGCGTGTTCTATTCGGTGAAGCTGCTGCCGGGCTGGGCCGAAGCGGCCACGCACGCCAACCCGATCTTCTACATGGTCAACGCGTTCCGCTATGGCCTGCTGGGCAGCAGCGATGTACCGCTGCCGGTGGCCTACGGCCTGATGATCGGTTTCGTGGTGGTGCTGACGGCGTTGGCGCTGTGGCTGCTACGTCGCGGCGTGGGCATGCGCAGCTGAGTTTTGCCTGCAGGGCCTGCGGCCCTGCACCCGCTGAATCAACGTCAACGTCAAGTTCAACGGCAAAAGCTGACTAGCCGGAGGATGGCGGGGTGGGTCCGGTTGCGGGGGACGCCGTAAACCCATCCTGGGGGCTTGGCCGCGGCATCCATGCCGCGGACACCCCCGCAACCGGACCCACCCCGCCTTCGACAGATTGCCGCTGCTGTTGGTGGGTGTCGACCTTGGTCGACACGATGGATCCACGCCACGCGTGGATGGAGCGTTCACGGTAAGGCCGACGCCCGGATCTTTTCGTTCGGGATTGCGGCTAGGCTGTGGCGATGAAGATCACTTCCACTCCATTGGACAAGGCCGTGTCGGACGGCCCCATCGATGCCTTCAGCCATGCGTTGCTGGGCGATTCACCCTCGTTGGATGAGATGCTGGAATACCTGGCGTCACTACAAACGGCTGATCCCCGGTATCGCTACCTGTTCACGCTCGATGATGTCGGCCAATGCCGCTACACCAGCATGCATGCGTCCGACGACGCGCGCATCGCGCTGTACGAGGACGAAGATCCGGAAACCCCCGAAGATGCATTGGCGGCACGCGAGCGGTTGCTGGCGCATGTGGTCGCGCAGCTCGAGCATTCCTCTCATCGGCTGGAATGGAGCGCGCTGCCGGGCACGCTGATGTGCAGCGACGAGGACATCGAGGCGCTGGGCGCCGCCAATGCAACGCCGGACCTGATCGTCGACGAGGTGGTCTGCGTGCAACAGGTGCCGGTGGACCGCGATGACCTGCTGATCGCCGCCCTACCCAACGGTTACTTCAGCGCGGACTGGGACATCTTCCAGAATCACGCCCTGATCCGGCACCTGCAGGAACACCATGACTACCGCTTGTTCGGACTCGGCGCATCGTGGCTCGGCTTCCAGCGCGACAGCGCGCCGTCGCCTGCACAGGCAAATGCGTTGGTCGCGGACCTGCAGCGCGTCTACGCGGCCGGAACGCATGACACGTGGTCAAAACTGGCTGCAACCCTGGCCACCCGCACCACACTGCTGTTGGGCTACACCGAAGACTTCAGCGAACAACTGCCCTGAGCACCGCTCTACACGAGCGAGCGCAGCGAGCGACCCGCTTTCACTCTTGATCTGCTTTCCGTGGTGGCCGCACCCGGAAACTGTCAGGGGTCGTGTGCAATGGGCTCGCGGGGGTATCCGCGCCATGGATGGCGCGGCTAAGCCCCCAAGGATGGGTTCACGGCGTCCCCCGCGAACCCATCGCACACGACCCAGCTCATGAAACCAACTGCGCGAACCACCACGAGGGGCTCCGCCGTTGGCCGCAATCTCCGGCACAATCGCAGATCTGATTCCCCCAGAAAGCGGTGAACGTGCAATGCGCATCCTGATCCTCGGCGCCGGCGGTACCGGCGGTTACTTCGGTGGTCGCCTGGCCCAGGCCGGTGTGGACGTGACCTTCCTCGTGCGCCCCGCGCGCGCCGCACAGCTGGACCGCGATGGCCTGGTCATCCGCAGCCCGCTCGGCGATGCCAGCTTCCCGGTGCAGCACGTCACCGCCGATGCGCTGCCCGCATTGGCCGCGCAGAAGCCGTTCGATCTGGTCATCCTCAGCTGCAAGGCCTACGACCTCGACAGCTCGATCGACGCCATTGTTCCAGCCGTGGGCGCGAACACCACCGTGCTGCCGATCCTCAACGGCCTGCACCACTACAACGCGCTGGACCTGCGCTTCGGCCGCGACGCCGTGCTCGGCGGCCTGTGCTTCATCAGCGCCACCAAGGCCCCCGACGGTGCGGTGCTGCACCTGGGCAAGCCGGCCAAGCTCACCTTCGGCGAGCGCGATGGCGGCGCTGCGTCCGCACGCGTGCGTGCCTTCGCCGCTGCCTGCGCGCAGGCCCATCTTGATCACCTGGCGAGCGAACACATCGGCCAGGAACAGTGGATCAAATACACCTTCCTGACCGCGCTGGCCGCTGCTACCTGCCTGCTTCGCGCGGATATCGGCACCATCGTCGCCACCGATGATGGCGAGGCGATCGTGCGCGGCCTGTACGACGAATGCCTGGCCGTGGCTGAAGCTGCCGGTGAGCCGATTCCAGATGCCGCGCAGGACACCGCACGCGGCACCCTTACCCAGGCGGGCTCGGCACTGAAGGCGTCGATGCTGCGGGATCTGGAAGCCGGCCAGCAGGTAGAGGCCGAACAGATCGTCGGCGACATGCTGGCGCGTGCACGCAAGGCCGACCAGGAAGCCCTGCTGCTGCAGGTCGCCTACAGCAGCCTGCAGGCCTACCAGGCACTGCGCGGCGCGTGAGCCTCCCGTTGCAGGCCGGCGCGCTGCCTATGCGGGTGCTGATCCTCGGTATGGGCTGGAGCGGATGCGTGCTGGCCCCGCATCTGCAGGCGCGGGGCGTGCACGTCGTCGGCACGGTGCGTAACCCCTCGTCGGCGCCGGACGATGGCCTGCTGCGGCGTCAGCTGCACGCTGACTCCCCACCGTCGCCCGCCCTGCTCGATGAGGTCGCGCAGGCCGAGGCCGTGCTGTGCAGCGTGCCGCCAGATGCCGCGGGCGACCCGGCACTGCGCCTGCTGCTGCCGGCTCTGCGGGCCAGCCCGGCACTGCGCTGGGTGGGCTATCTGTCGTCCACGTCGGTGTATGCCGATCGGGCCGGCGGCTGGGTTGACGAGCACAGCGCAGCCGATGCCACCGAAGCAGCCGGCGTGCAGCGCCTGCGTGCCGAAGCGCAATGGCGCGCGCTTGCAGAGGAAGGTGGCATCGCTTCGGCGGTGTTCCGCCTGCCCGGCCTGTACGGGCCGGGGCGCAATGCGTTGCTGCAGCTGTCACAGGGCCGTGCCCGCCATGTGATTCGGCCGGGCCTGGCGTTCAACCGCCTGCACGTAGAGGATCTTGCGGCAGTGATCGTCGCGGCGATGCAGCGACCGGTTGCGCAGGGGATATACCTGCCCAGCGATGACGAGCCGGCACCGCCGCAGGATGTGCTGGCCTTCGCCGCGAAGCTGGGCGGGTTTGCGATGCCACCTGCCGTGGCATGGGACGACCCGGCACTCAGCCCGACGCTACGGCGCTTCTACGAGAGCAACAAGCGCATCGACAGT
The DNA here is from genome assembly GCF_014145825.1 of Stenotrophomonas sp. I18B00994. NCBI lineage: Bacteria > Pseudomonadati > Pseudomonadota > Gammaproteobacteria > Lysobacterales > Lysobacteraceae > Stenotrophomonas > Stenotrophomonas sp. I18B00994. The sequence goes on from NZ_JACIUW010000003.1 coordinate 240,669, forward strand.
CGTGGCACGCGTGAAGCGCTGGCGTGGCAGCCGCGCTTCCCCAGCTACCGTGAGGGCCTGCGCGACCTGCTCCGGTAGTGCCGGCCGCTGGCCGGCAATCAGGATGTGCTGCCGGCCAGCGGCCGGCACTACCGTCAACCCGCGTCGGGCAGGCGGAAGAACGCACGCGTGGCGGCAGTCGCATTGGCCGCCGTCACTGCAACGTCCTCACCACGGTCACGTGCCAGTTCTTCCACGATGTGCGAAAGGAACATCGGTTCGTTGCGGCGGTCCTTCGGCATCGGCTTCAGCGTGCGTGGCAGCAGGTAGGGCGCATCGGTCTCGATCATCAGGCGGTTGGCCGGGATGTTCTTCACCAGTTCGCGCAGGTGCGCGCCACGGCGCTCGTCGCACAGCCAGCCGGTGATGCCGATGTACCAGTCCTGGTCCAGGTAGTCGAACAGCTCGTCGCGTTCGCCGGTGAAGCAATGCACCACCGCCGGGCCGATGCGACCTTCGAAGTTCTTCATCTGTGCCATGAAATCGGCATGCGCGTCGCGCTGGTGCAGGAACAGCGGCTTGCCATTGTCCGCGGCCAGCTGCAGCTGGCGCTCGAGGGCGCGGTGCTGCGCCGGGCGCGGCGAGAAGTCACGGAAGTAGTCCAGCCCGCACTCACCCACCGCCACCACTTCCGGGTGGTCATGCAGCGCGCGCATCTCGGCATCACATTCCTCGGTGTACTCCACCGCATGATGCGGGTGCACGCCGGCGGTCGCGTACAGGAAGCCCGGGTGCTGCTGCGCCAGCTGCACGGCCAGCGGCGAGTGCTCGCGGCTGGCACCGGTAATGACCATCTGCACCACGCCGGCCTGCCGTGCGCGGTCCAGGACGGCATCGCGGTCGCGGTCGAATGAGTCGTGGGTCAGGTTGGCGCCGATATCGATCAGGTGCATGGTCATCGCGGGGGAAAAGTGCCCGCGCATTGTACCTGCGGCCGCCATGGCCCCTTATCCTTTGCCCATGAATGCCCCGCCCTTCCCGATTTCCCCGCTGCTGCCGCAGATCCAGCAGCACCTGGCCGTGCAGCCACGGCTGGTGCTGGAAGCCCCGCCCGGCGCCGGCAAGACCACCCAGGTACCACTGGCCCTGCTCGAAGCACCATGGCTGCAAGGCCGGAAAATCATCCTGCTGGAGCCGCGCCGGGTCGCCGCACGCAGCGCCGCGCTGTTCATGGCACGGCAGCTGGGCGAAGAGGTCGGCGGCACGGTCGGCTACCGCATCCGCTTCGAGAACAAGGTCTCGGCACGCACCCGCATTGAAGTCGTCACCGAAGGCATCCTGACCCGCATGCTGCAGGACGACCCGATGCTGGAAGAAGTCGGTGCGATCCTGTTCGACGAATTCCACGAGCGCCATCTCAGCGGTGACCTCGGGCTGGCGCTGGCGCTGGACGTGCAGGCGCAGCTGCGCGATGACCTGCGCCTGGTAGTGATGTCGGCCACGCTGGATGGCGAGCGCCTGGCACGCTTCCTCGATGCGCCGCGGCTGAGCAGCGAGGGCCGCAGCTACCCGGTGACGGTCAGCCATTTCCCGGCGCGCCGCGATGAGACGCTGGAACTGCAGGTGCGCCGCGCGGTGCAGCAGGCCCTGGCCGATCACCCCGGTGACCTGCTGGTGTTCCTGCCCGGCCAGCGCGAGATCGCGCGGGTGCAGGCTGGCCTGCAGGAATCGCTGGATGCCGGCGTCGAAGTACTGGCCCTGCATGGTGAGCTGCCGGTGGAACAGCAGGCGCGCGTGCTGCAGGCCGCCAGCGATGGCCGCCGCCGCGTGGTGCTGGCCACCAACGTGGCCGAGTCGTCGGTGACCCTGCCCGGCGTGCGCGTGGTGATCGACAGCGGCCAGGCACGCGAACCGCGCTACGACCCCAACAGCGGCTTCACCCGGCTGGACGTGGTGGCCATCGCCCAGGCGTCGGCCGACCAGCGCGCGGGCCGTGCCGGTCGCGTGGCCGAAGGCGTGGCCTGGCGGCTGTGGCCGCAGTCGCAGCGATTGGAGCCGCAGCGCCGCGCCGAGATCGACCAGGTGGAACTGGCCGGACTGGCGCTGGAACTGGCCGCGTGGGGCAGCAGCGACCTGCGCTTCCTCGACCCGCCACCGGCCGGCCCGATGGGTGCGGCGCGCGAACTGCTGCAACGCCTGGGTGCACTGTCGGACTCGGGCGCGATCACAGCACTCGGGCACCGTGTACTGGCGCTGGGTACGCACCCGCGGATGGCGGCGATGCTGCTGGCAGCGCCCGATGCCCGCGCGCAGGCGCTGGCCACCGATCTGGTCGCCCTGCTGGAAGCGCGCGACCCGCTGCGCCAGGGCGGTGACGCGCTGGCGAGCCGCTGGCGCGCACTGGCTGCGTTCCGCAATGGCCGCATACCGGGCGATGCCAACCGCAGCGGGCTGGCCGCCATCGATGCCGCCGCCAAGCAGTGGCGTCGCCGCCTGCGCTGTGATGCCGCGCCGCCGGCGAGCGTCGAAGCGCACGAACTGGGCGACCTGCTCGCTCACGCCTTCCCTGATCGGATCGGCTTCCAGCATCCCGGCGATCCACTGCGTTACCTGCTGGCCAATGGCCGCAGCGCGCGCCTGCACGAGCTGAGCGACCTGCGTGGCGAACCGTGGCTGGTGGCCAGCGAGCTTCGCTTTGAGGCACGCGATGCGCTGCTGCTGCGTGCCGCACCGGTGGACGAAGGCCAGCTGCGCAGGGCGTGGCCGGAGCGCTTCGTCACCGAAGACGTGGTGCGATGGGACAGCGAGCGCCGCGCCCTGGTGGCCCTGCGCGAGACCCGTTTCGACCGGATCGTGTTGGACAGCCGCTCGGCCGGCCGGGTCGATCCGCAGCACGCCGCGCAGGCGCTGACCGATGCGGTGGCCGAGCTCGGCCTGCAGGCGCTGCCGTGGACCGAAGGCCTGCGCCAGTGGCAGGCACGGGTGGAATCGCTGCGCCGCTGGATGCCCGAGCTTGGCCTGCCCGACTGCAGCGACGACGCCCTGCTGGCCAACCGTGCGCAGTGGCTGCAGCCCGCGTTCGCCGGCAAGGCGCGACTGGATGCGCTGGACGAATCCAGCTTTGGCGAAGCGCTGAAATCGCCACTGGAGTGGTCACAACGGCAGCTGGTCGAGCGTCATGCGCCGACCCGCATTACCGTGCCGTCCGGACTGGAGCGGCCGATCACCTATGCGCTGGACAGCGAGAGCGGCGATCCGCTGCCGCCGGTGCTGGCGGTGAAGCTGCAGGAACTGTTCGGCCTGGCCGACACGCCGCGCATCGCCGATGGCCGCGTGCCGCTGACCCTGCACCTGCTCTCCCCCGGCGGCCGCCCGCTGCAGGTCACCCAGGATCTGCGCAACTTCTGGGAAAGCACCTACGCCGAAGTGAAAAAGGAGATGAAGGGCCGTTACCCGCGCCATCCGTGGCCGGATGACCCGTGGACGGCCACGGCCACGCATCGGGCCAAGCCGCGCGGGACGTAGCCGGACCCTGCCTGATCCTGAATGGCTGCGGTAAAGTCACACCGCGTGCCACCTCGACTGACATACCGTTTACGGGCAACACGCGACACTGGACTTCGACCCGAGGCAAAGGACCCCCGCATGAGCAAGCTGACCGTAATCACCGACCGCGCTCTGGAGCGCGCCCTGGACCTGGCCCACAGCGCCGGCGACGGCCTGAAGAGTGCCGGTGGCAGCCTGCGCCACCTTGGGCCGCAGGCCAGTGACTGGATCAAGACCGGCGCGGCGCTGGGCGCCGTCAAGACCGGTGGCAAGGTGGCCACCAAGTTCGCCCGGCGCAACCCGGCGGTGACCATTGCCGCCGCTGCGGTGGGTGTCGGCCTGCTCGGCTATGCGCTGTACCGCAAGCAGCAGAAGAAGAAGGCCGCCAACGGCCACGTGGTGAATGGCCAGGCGCAGCGCATCAATGCGCGTGACCGCCGCAACGACACCGTGGTGGACGAGCACAGCGATATCGGCAGCGACGCCTGAGTCTGCCGGGGTCGGCTTCCTTCCGCAGGAACTGAGCCCATCAGCCCGCTATGAGGGCCGGATACCGCAGGGTATCCGGCCCTTCCTGTTTCAGCCGATCTGCCGCCACTGCCCCGGCTGCAGGTCGTCCAGGCGGTAGGGTCCCATCGACACGCGGACCAGCCGCAGCGTCGGCAGGTTCACCGCCGCGGTCATCCGCCGCACCTGGCGGTTGCGGCCCTCGCGGATCGTGATCGCCAGCCAACTGTCGGGCACGGTCTTGCGGAAGCGCACCGGCGGATCGCGTGTCCACAGCGACGGCGCCGGATCGAGGCGCTCGATCTTCGCCGGCAAGGTCGGTCCGTCATTCAGCTCCACCCCATCGCGCAGCAGTTGCAGCTGCTCATCGCTGGGCGTGCCTTCCACCTGCACCCAGTAGGTCTTGTCGGCCTTGTGCCTGGGGTCGGTCAGCTTGTGCGCCAGCGCACCGTTATCCGTCAGCAGCAGCAGGCCTTCGCTGTCATGGTCCAGGCGACCGGCGGCATACACGCGCGGCGGCAGGCCGAACCCGGCCAGCGTCGGCCGCGGCGGTACGCTGCGGTCGGTGAACTGGCAGAGCACGTTGAAGGGCTTGTTGAAGGCGATCAGCATTGCGGGCACTACGGGCGGCAGGTGCAGCATTGTCCCATGCCGCGCAACCTCGGCCGAGCGCGGCCCCGGTGCTGCCGGGCATCACGCCGGCCGAGGCTGCGGCGCGATCAACCGAAGACCTTCCACTCCAGCAGGAAAGAGCCCAGCACCAGTGCGATGCCGCACGCCGCGATGACATTGGCCCGGCGCCGCAGGCGAACCGGCGGCGGATTCATGGCACGCGCACGCTCCTCCAGCAGCGCACCGGCAAACAGCACGGCAAACAGCACGGCAAACCCCACGGTCGCCACCAGGTCGTAGGCATGGCCACCGTAGAACACGAAGTCAATCAGCCGCGCCAACACCAGCACTGCAACAGCGATATAGAACACCTTCTTCAACTGTCCACTCCATTGGCAGCAGGGCCGGGCCACGCCCGGCGGATACACGTTACGTCCATTGTGACGCCGCAGCGCTCACCGGGCGCAGCCCGGCGCCGCCCGCTACGGCTTGATGAAGCGCAGGGTCATGCGGTCGCTTTCACCGATCGCCTGGTACTTCGCATCATCGGCCTTGTCGTGCTGGTTGGTCGGCGGCAGCGTCCACACGCCGTTCGGGTGGTCCTTGGTGTCGCGCGGGTTGGCGTTGACCTCGCTGCGTGCATCCAGCTTGAAACCAGCCGCCTCGGCCATCGCGATCACCTGCTGCTGGCCGACATAGCCGGTGTCATCATCGTCGGCTACGTCGGCCTTGGCACGATGCTCGACCACGCCCAGCACGCCGCCCGGCTTGAGCACGTTGAAGAAGCCCTGGAACATGCCCTGCGCCTGGCCGGCCTTGCGCCAGTTGTGCACGTTGCGGAAGGTCAGCACCACATCGGCTGAATTGGCCGGGCCGAACACCGGCTTGGCCGGATCGTAGGCGACCACGGCAGTCTTGCCGAACTGTGCCGGCGCACCGGCGTACTTCTTCTCCAGGCTGTCGCGGCTGCGCTGCTGGTAGTCACGGCCGCGGCCTTCGGGCACCGCCATCGGATCGACCACCGCAGCAACGTAGTGGCCCTTGTCGTGCAACAGCGGCGCCAGGATCTCCGAGTACCAGCCGTTGCCGGGGGTGATCTCGATGACGGTCTTTTCCGGTGCCACCTTGAAGAACGACAGCGTCTGCGCCGGATGACGGAAGCCATCGCGCTTGACGTTGTTGGCATCACGGGTCGACGCCTTCACCGCCGCATCGATGGCCGGTGAGACCTGGATCTTCGCCGGCGCCACCGTGGCCGGTGCGGCGAACGCGGGAACGGCGGCAAGCAGGGCCGAAGCAAGCAGCAGGCGGCAACCACGCAGGGACGAAGCAGGCATCATCGGAGCGACTCCAGCGGAAGATGCGGCGAGACTAGCAGCCGCGGCGTCCCAGGTGTTCACAAAACGTTAGCGGCGTGCGCGGCGCGGAACACTGTTTTGTGGTCACCGCCGCAGCACGGTCACACTACGCGTTCTATTCTGGAGCACTTCCCCCAAGGAGTCCGTGCCCATGACGGCAACCCGCGAACTGGGCCGTTCCGGCCTGCATGTACGTCCGCTCGCCTTCGGTGGCAACGTGTTCGGCTGGAGCGCCGATGAAAAGGCCAGCTTCGCCCTGCTCGATGCCTTCGTCGACGCCGGCTTCAACCTGGTCGACACCGCCGATGTGTATTCGGCCTGGGTGCCGGGCAACGCCGGCGGCGAATCGGAAACGCTGATCGGCAAGTGGTTCGCGCGCAGCGGCAAGCGCGACAAGGTGGTGCTGGCGACCAAGGTGGCCAAGTGGGCCGAACGCCCCGGCCTGACCCCGGACAACATCAACGCCGCGGTCGAGGATTCGCTGCGCCGCCTGCAGACCGACGTGATCGATCTGTACCAGGCCCACGAGGATGACGAGTCGACGCCGCTGGAAGCGACCCTGGCTGCGTTCGGCCGGTTGATCGAAGCTGGCAAGGTGCGTGCGATCGGTGCTTCCAACTACAGCGCCACGCGCCTGGCCGATGCGCTGAAGGTGTCCACCGACTACAGGCTGCCGCGTTACGAAACGCTGCAGCCGGAGTACAACCTGTATGACCGCGCCGGCTACGAAAAGGAACTGGAACCGCTGGTGCAGCGCGAACAGATCGGCGTGATCGGCTACTACGCGCTGGCCAGCGGCTTCCTCAGCGGCAAGTACCGCGCGCCGGCCGATGCAGCCAAGAGCCCGGCGCGTGGCGAGATGGTGGTGAAGCGCTATCTGAACCCGCGTGGCCTGCGCATCCTGCAGGCACTGGATGACGTGGCCAGCAAGCACAACGCCAGTGCCGCGCAGATCGCACTGGCATGGCAGATCGCACGGCCGTCGATCACCGCACCGATCGTCAGCGCCACCAGCGTCGAGCAGCTGCACGATCTGCTGGCGGCGGCAAACGTGTCGCTGAGCGTGCAGGATGTCGCGCAGCTGGATGCCGCCAGCGCGGAAGCCTGAGGGCCGGTAGTGCCGGCCGCTGGCCGGCATTGCACACATACCGAAGAAAATAATTGAACAAAATGGTTGCGCGCGACTAAATCGTGGTTTATCGTGCGCACCTCGTTTCAACAACCACTGGAAACTTCCCTTGAACGCGCATTCCGTCGCCACCACCAAACTGCTGCCATGCCTGCGCATGGACGTGCTGGCGCGCGCGTTCGGCAAGGAAGACCAGCTGACAACGGCCTGATACCCGCCCTGCGGAGATCGGCCACCCCGATCTCCGAGGCTTGACGACGCCCTCGGAACGCAAGTCCCGGGGGCGTTTTCGTTTGCGTCGGCACAAGGACCCGCGATGCCAGAACTGCACCCCGCGCGGCGACCCGCCGCTCACTGACCCAGGCTTTTCCCGCCCCGCCGAAGGATTTACTTCGCGCGACTGGCAACGCCTGGACATTATCTGCATCGCATCAGAACATTATCGCTCGCCGATAATGTCGGCGGCCTGCACCCTCGATTATCCAACGGTCCCGTTTCAACCACGGGCTGGTGCGCGCGGCGTTGCCGTGGCGTATGCCGGAGGTCGCGGACATGCCATCGCCTGGATCGCCTGCTGGAGGCAGGCACCGGTTCGCCGGTACGCGGTTCGATTCCGCGCGGTCCCCAACTGGATAGCTCAGCTTGGTCAGAGCAACGGATCCGTAATCCGTCTGTCGTGGGTTCGATTCCCACTCCAAACCACATGACCTGTCACGTCATGACTTGAAGCAACACCCGGGGCGCAAGCCCCAGCGGCCATCGTCGCCATCCACGGATATCGCCTTCGGGCAGGAACGTGGAAGGCAACGGACCGCACGCCGGGCCCCGCCCCGCCGCCACTGCCACTGCCAGCCACGTTCCGCACCGGTGCTGCCTGCCGGGAACGACGATGGCAGCGGTGCCGGTGCACCGAAGGCTCCGCGCGCGGACCGTCCGCCGATGGCCGCCCTCTTCCGCCGCCTGCACGTGATGTGCAGGCGGCCTCGCCACGACCGGATCGACCCGGGTCACGGCGATTCATCCGCAACGGGTCGAACCACCAGAGCCATACAAGGAGAGACTCCCATGTTCTGGACCATCAAGGTCGTGATCGGCGACGGCGAGCGCGGCCTGGTGTATCGCAACCGTCGCTTCCAGCAGATCCTGCTGCCGGGCGTGCACCGTCTGTCGCCGTTCGGCGGGCGCCCGCACGTGGACATCCACACCGCATCCAAGGGCGCGGCCTACACCGGCAGCGACCAGGACAGCCTGATCGAGGCACTGGGCGCGACGCTGGACACGCACTTCGTGCTGGCCAACGTCGGCGCCAGCGAGGTCGGCCTGTTGCTGCGCAACGGCCGCATCGATGAAGTGCTGCCGCCGGGCAGCCGCCGTCTGTACTGGCGCGGTTCGGTCGATACCCAGGTGCAGGTAATGGCGTTGGGTGACGAGCCGCGCATTCCGGCCGACGTGCAGCAGCGGCTGGGTCAATTGGGCGTGCTGCCGCGTGTGGCGGTGATCAGCACGGTGCCGAGCGAGTCGGTCGGCCTGCTGTTCATCGATGGCACGCTGCGGCAGACGCTGGACGCCGGCCTGCACGCGTTCTGGAACTTCAACGGCAACGTGTCGATGGAGCGTGTGGAACTGCGTGCACGTTCACTGGACGTGTCCGGCCAGGAACTGCTCAGCCGCGACAAGGTGACCCTGCGGGTGAACCTGGCCGCGACCGTGCAGGTGGTCGACCCGGTGCGTGCGCACCGCACGCTCAGCAATGCCGATGAGTTCGTCTACCGGCAGCTGCAGTTCGGCCTGCGCCAGGCAATTGCCGCGCGCAGCCTGGACGAGCTGCTGGGTGACAAGGCGGCACTGGACGGCGAGATCGCTGCGCATGTGCAGGCGGCGATCGAAGGCCACGGCGTGCGCTTGCTCGGCGTCGGCATCAAGGACGTGATCCTGCCGGGCGAGATGAAGGAGATCCTCAACGGCGTGGTGCTGGCCGAAAAGCAGGCCCAGGCCAGCGTGATCCGTCGCCGCGAGGAGGCCAACGCCACGCGTTCGCAGCTCAACACCGCAAAGCTGATCGAGGACAACCCGGTGCTGATGCGCTTGAAGGAGCTGGAGGCACTGGAGAAGGTCACCGAGAAGATCGACACGCTCACCGTGTTCGGCGGCCTGGATGGCGTGCTGAAGCAGCTGGTGACGATCAGGTAGGGGGTAGCGGTGGCGCAGGGACGCGCCGCCGGCCCATCAAGGACATTCAGGAAGACATGGACACTCAACAGAACTATCAATGGCTGCATGCCGAGGGCACCACGCCGATCAAGGGCTGGGTCAACGGAGTGCCGCTGGAAGCGCAGGCACATGAGCAGCTGCGCAACATCGCCGCGATCCCGTTCGTCGGGCCGTGGGTGGCCGTGATGCCGGACGTGCACCTGGGCAAGGGCGCGACCGTCGGCTCGGTGATCCCGACCCGCGGGGCGATCATCCCGGCCGCGGTCGGCGTCGACATCGGCTGCGGCATGGCGGCGGTGCGTACCACGCTGCGCGCCGATGACCTGCCCGATGACCTGCGGCAGCTGCGCAACAGCATCGAGCGCAGCATCCCGGTCGGCAATGGCCGTGGCGGCGAACATCACCGCATGCCCGACAGCATCCACACCCGGCTGGTGCAGTCCGGGCTGGCCGCCGGCCTGGAGAAGATCAAGGACAAGCACCGCAGGATCCGCACCGACAAGCTCGACCGCCAGCTGGGTACGCTGGGCGGCGGCAACCACTTCATCGAACTGTGCCTGGACGAGACGGACACGGTGTGGGTGATGCTGCACAGCGGCTCGCGCGGCACCGGCAACCTGATCGGCACCTACTTCATCGAGAAGGCGCGCGAGGAACTGGCGCGGCGCGTGCTGGGCTTCCACCTGCCGGACAAGGACCTGGCGTTCTTCATGGAAGGCGAGCCGCTGTTCGATGACTACGTTGAAGCGGTGTCGTGGGCGCAGGACTACGCCCGGCAGAACCGCGAGGCGATGATGTCGCGCGTGCTGGCCGAGATGCGCCACCGGCTGCCGAAGTTCCAGCTGGCGGCGATGGCGGTGAACTGCCACCACAACTACGTGCAGAAGGAGACGCACCACGGGCAGGAACTGCTGGTGACGCGCAAGGGTGCGGTCAGCGCGCGTGAGGGCGAGCTGGGCATCATTCCCGGCAGCATGGGCACGCGCAGCTACATCGTGCGCGGCAAGGGCAACGCGGACAGCTTCCACAGCTGCAGCCACGGCGCCGGCCGGGTGATGAGCCGTGGCACGGCGCGCCAGCAGATCACGCTGGCCCAGCACCGCGAGGCCACCGCGCACGTGGAATGCCGCAAGGACAGCGGCGTGCTGGACGAGTCACCGGCCGCGTACAAGTCGATCGACGATGTGATGGCCGCGCAGCTGGACCTGGTCGAGGTGGTGCACACCCTGCGGCAGGTGCTGTGCGTGAAGGGGTAATGGAGCGGTGCCGACCGCGGTCGGCCTCTACCAGAGCAGCACGTCGCGTCGGGGGTCAGATCCCTTTCTGCGAAAGGGATCTGACCCCGGCACATTCAGCGCGGCACGCTGTCCTCGGCCACCAGCGCATGGTGCACGCCGATGCCCGCGCGCACGCCTTCGGCCATGGCCAGGGTGATGTTGCCCACCGTGGTCGCATCGCCTGCGGCATACACGTTCGGCACCGAGGTCTGCTTCATCGCATCGACCTCGATCAGCACGCCCAGCGGGCTCTCGACCAACGTGCAGCCCAGCTGCTGCACCAATGGCGTGGCCATCGCCTGGGTGGCCGGCACGAACAACGCACGCTGGGCGATTCGGCGGCCGTCGGCCAGCTGCACTTCCAGCCAGGTCGGCTGGTCGCCCTGCACGCCCAGCACGGGTGACGTCTCGATCTGCACGCCGCGCTGCTGCATGGCGGCGCGTTCCTCATCCGTGATGTCCAGTCCCATGCTGAAGAACGTGACATTGCCCCAGTCGGCGAACAGCGGCGCCTTGCTGGCAGACATCGGATGACCGCCAAGCAGGCCAATGGCACCACCACCCACTTCATAGCCATGACAGTACGGGCAGTGCAGCACGGTGCTGCCCCAGCGCTCGGCGAGGCCCGGCAACGCCGGCAACTGGTCGGCGATGCCGCTGGCGAGCAGCAGCTTGCGCGCGGCCAGCACCTGGCCATCGGCGGTACGCACTTCCACGCCTTCGGCGCTGGCGGTGGCCTGCACGGCTTCGGCATGCACCCAACGCACCGTGGGGTAATCCAGCAGCTGCTGGCGCGCGGTCTTCAGCAACTCGGCGCCACTGATGCCATCCAGCCCGAGCACCCCGTGCGAATGACTGGCGAAACGGTTGCGCGGCGAACCGGCGTCGATGACGGTGACCGGGCGACGGGCACGGGCCAGGATCAGGCCGGCGGCAATGCCGGCATAGCTGCCGCCGACGATGAGCACATCAGGATTCATGGTGAGCTTCCAGGGAACGGTGATGGGCGAGATGGCGGGCGAAGTCGGCGCCAAGCTGGTCCAGCGTGGTCGCCTGCAGCCGCGCTTCGAGCAGGCGCTGCGCTTCGCGCGCCCCTTCGAGCAAGGCGCTGTTGACCAGCTGCTGGATCGGGCAGCCACCGCCGGAGTCGCGTGCGCCGACCTGGACCAGCGGTGGTGCGCCCACCGCCAGGTAGATGTCATGCAGGGTGATCGCCGCGGCGTCGCGTGCCAGCAGGCTGCCGCCGCCGTGGCCGCGGGTGCTGCGCACCAGGCCGGCCTTGTGCAGCTGCGCCAGCAGGCGACGGATCACCACTGGATGCGTCGGCAGGCAGGACGCCAGCTGCTCGGACGTGCGCGGGGTGGCATGGCCGACCAGGTGCGCCATCACATGCAGGGCGTCAGACAGTGGATTTGCGGATTTCATGTAACAACGATAGTTACATTTAAATTCTCTGTCGAGGGTCTTCTTTCGTTCCATATGGACACATTTGTCCTATGAAACATCTCCTTCACATCACTAAACGAAACGGTAATGTGATGAGTGTCGTACTTCAGAGGCGTGGGGACAGGTCGATACCGCATTGCCCCTTCCCGAGAGTCCCTTCCATGAAAGCGTCTGTCCGTGCTCCGCGCCTGCAGTCCAAGCTGCTCGGCGCGGTTTCCGTTGGTCTGGCCGTGGTCCTGCTGTGCGCATTGGCGGGCTTGGCCTCCGCCTGGTTGAAGTTGTCCACCGAGGTTCCACCCGAAGTCGCGCACAGCCGCGACGCCGAACGCCTGCAGCGCGAGTTCCGCGGCCAGGTGCAGGAATGGAAGAACGTGCTGCTGCGCGGCCACGACGACGCGCTGCGCCAGCGCCATCTGGACGCCTTTGACAGCGAGGGCCGCCTGGTCGAGCAGCTGGCCAGGGGCCTCGTAGCCAGCCCGGACATACGCACGCGCGAACTGGCACAGTCCTTCATCGGCCTGCACACGCAGCTGCAGAAGGACTACCACGCCGCCCTGCAGGCGTTTGCGGAAGCCGGCTACGATCCCGCCGCCGGCGACAATCTGGTGCGTGGCAAGGACCGCCCGGTGGCGACCGCACTGGATGCGCTGAGCACGCATGCCACGCAGGTGGCCGAAGCAACCGTAGCGGCGCGGTCGCAGCAGGCGCGGCAGACCCTGCTGCTGTGCGCGGCGCTGACCGTGCTGGCCGCCGTGTTGCTGCTGATGGGCCTGGCCTGGTGGCTGCGGCGCGCGGTGGTGCAGCCGGTGCTGGCGGTGGAAGCCGCTGCGCGTGCCGTGGCCGCCGGTGATCTGCAGCACGTGGTGCAGGTGCGCAGCCGCGACGAGATCGGTCGCCTCGCGCAGGCGATGCAGGCGGTGCAGTCCACGCTGCGCGGCGTACTGGACGCACAGGCGACGATGGCGCAGGCGCATGACGCCGGCACCATCAGCCATCGCATGGATGCCAGTGCGTTCCCGGGCGCGTTCGGCACCATGGTGGCCGACTGCAACACGCTGGTTGACGCGCACATCCAGGTGAAGATGCGCGCGATCTCGATCATGGGCCGCTATGCCGTCGGTGACCTCAGCCAGGACATGGAACGCCTGCCCGGCGAAAAGGCCGTGATCACCAACGCGTTGGATACGGCCAAGGCCAATCTCGGCATGATCAACGGCGAGATCCGCCGCCTGGCCGAAGCCGCCGCCGCCGGTGACTTCAGCCAGCGCGGCGACAGCGCACGCTTCGAGCATGATTTCCGCGCAATGGTCGACGGCTTGAACCGATTGATGCAGACCACCGAACTGAACCTCGGCGAGGTCTCCAGCATGCTGCGCGCGATTGCCGATGGCCGCCTCGGCGCGCGCATGCACGGTGATTTCCAGGGCGTGTTCGCGCGTATCGCCGGCGACGCGAACACCACCGCTACGCAGCTGGCAACCATCGTCACCGACATCAAGCACGCCTCCGGCAACATCCACACGGCGGCGGCGGAGATCGCCGCCGGCAACAACGATCTGTCGCGCCGTACCGAACAGCAGGCCGCCAACCTGGAAGAGACGGCGGCATCGATGGAGGAACTGACCTCCACCGTGCGCCAGAACGCCGAGCATGCGCGCCAGGCCAACCAGCTGGCGATCGGCGCGCACACCGTTGCCTCTCACGGCGGCAGCGTGGTCGGCCAGGTGGTGACGACGATGGGCGCGATCGAAACCTCGTCGCGGCAGATCGCCGAGATCATCAGCGTGATCGACGGGATCGCCTTCCAGACCAACATCCTGGCGCTGAACGCCGCGGTGGAAGCGGCACGCGCCGGCGAGCAGGGCCGCGGCTTCGCGGTGGTTGCCAGCGAAGTGCGCACCCTGGCACAGCGTTCGGCGGCAGCCGCGAAGGAGATCAAGGCGTTGATCGAAGCGTCGGTGGAACAGGTCGGCCACGGTGCACGGCGCGTGCGCGAGGCCGGTGACACCATGGCCGAGATCGTGGCGTCGGTGCAGCGCGTCACCGACATCATGGCCGAGATCTCCGCCGCCTCGCAGGAGCAGAGCGCGGGCATCGAACAGGTCAGCCAGACGGTGATCCAGATGGACGGCACCACCCAGCAGAATGCCGCGCTGGTGGAAGAAGCCAGTGCCGCCGCACGCAGCCTGGAACAGCAGGCAAACCGCCTGATCGATGCAGTGGATGTGTTCGACCTGTCGACCACCGCCGCAGCGAAGGACGCGCTGGCGCGCGCGGCCTGATTGATCCGGTTGCCGGCCACGACCTCAGCGCAGGTAATCGCTCCGCGCCATCGCTTCAGCCAGGTAATCCAGGAACGAGCTGATCCGCGCCGACACCGCCGTGTTGCGGTAATACACCGCGTGGATCGGCTGGTACACATCCAGCGTCTGCGTCGCCAGCACCGGCACCAGAGTGCCGGTGGCGCGGTCGCGGTCGGTCACGAAGTCGGACAGGCAGGTGATGCCCACGCCTTCCACCGCCAGTCGGCGTAGTGTTTCGCCGCTGGACACCGCGATATCCGGACGCACCCGCAGCAGGCCATCGGCATCGCCCGGCAGCGGCCAGTGATTCAACGATTCCGGTTCGTTGAAGCTGAGCAGGGTGTGCTGGCCCAGCGCGGCGACGCTGGCCGGTTCGCCGTGTGCCGCCAGGTAGGCCGGACTGGCCACCAGCCGCAGCTGGCAGCGACCCAACGGCCGCGCATGCAGGGTGGAGTCGGCCAGCGGCCCGATCCGGATCGCCAGGTCGGTGCGCCGTTCCAGCAGGTCGATGTAGCGCTCGGAGCTGTTCAACTCCAGCTGCACCTCCGGGTAGCGCGCGCGGTACCCGGCCACCAGCGGCGCGATCACGTGCAGCACGAACGGCATCGCCGCATCCACGCGCAGGCGCCCGGCCGGGCGCTCGCGGCGGGCGGCCATCTGTTCCTCGGCGGACTCCACCGCATCGATGATCGCCCGTGCATGGCGCAGATAGGCCTCGCCCTCTGCGGTCAGGTGCAGGCGGCGGGTGGTACGGGTCAACAGGGTGGTGCCGAGCTTGTCTTCCAGCCGCCCCAGCGCCCGGCTCACGCCCGACGGCGTCTGCCCCAGCTGTTCGGCGGCAGCACTGATCGACCCGCTGTCTATCACCGCGAGGAAGGCCTGCATTTCATCGAGAGTGGTCTTCATGCCGCCATTATTGACTGGACGGCAATAGTGATTGGCGTGAAGACCGGTTTTTCGGCAAAGGTGCGCCGCGCACACTGCGCGCCTTCCTTCCCTCCGGAGCCGGTCATGATCCGTGGCATTCCCCTCGCCCTGCTGGCGCTGACCCTCGGTGCCTTCGCCATCGGCACCACCGAGTTCGTCATCGTCGGCCTGATTCCCACCATTGCCGCCGACCTTCAGGTCAGCCTGCCCTCGGCCGGCCTGCTGGTCTCGCTGTATGCCCTCGGCGTGGCCATCGGTGCGCCGGTGCTGACCGCGCTCACCGGCCGCGTACCGCGCAAGTCGCTGCTGGTGGCGCTGATGGTGCTGTTCACCCTCGGCAACGTCATCGCCTTCCTGGCGCCGGGCTACACCTCGCTGATCGTCGCCCGCATCCTCACCGGCCTCGCCCACGGTGTGTTCTTCTCGATCGGTTCGATCATCGCCACCGCGGTGGTGCCGAAGGAGAAGGCCGCCAGCGCGATCGCCATCATGTTCACCGGCCTCACCGTGGCGCTGGTGACCGGTGTACCGCTGGGCACCTTCATCGGCCAGCACCTGGGCTGGCGCGCCACCTTCCTGGCGGTGGCCGCGCTGGGCGTGATCGCCCTGCTCGGCGCGCTGCTGTTCGTGCCGCGCAGCGTGCCGCAGAGTGCGCCGGCCAGCTTCCGCCAGCAGCTGGCCGTACTCGCCCAACCCCGCCTGCTGCTGGTCTATGCGATGACCGCGCTGGGCTACGGCGGCACCTTCCTGGCCTTCACCTATCTGGCGCCGATCCTGCAGGACGTCACTGGTTTCTCGGCAAACGCAGTCAGCCTGGTGCTGCTGGTGTACGGCGTGTCGGTGGCGATCGGCAACCTGTGGGGCGGGCGCATGGCCGACCGCATGGGCCCGGTGCCCGCACTGAAGCGCATCTTCGCCCTGTTGGCCGTCGTGCTGTTCGTGCTCACCTTCACCGCCTACAACACCTGGCTGATGCTGCTGACGGTACTGGCACTGGGTGCGGTGGCGTTCGGCAACGTGCCCGGCCTGCAGGTGTATGTGGTCAAGCAGGCGCAGCGCTATGCGCCGCAGGCCACCGACGTGGCCTCGGGGCTGAACATCGCCGCCTTCAACATCGGCATCGCGCTGGGCGCCTCGCTCGGCGGCCTGGTGGTGGAGAACATCGGCCTGATGCACACGCCGTGGCTGGGCGCGCTGGTGGTGGTGGGTGCGTATGCATTGACCGTGCTCAGCGGCCGACTGGACCGCCGCGACGGCATCGATGACCGCGCCGATGGCATCGCCGTGGCCACGCATTGAGATAGGTCATGCCCTGCCGGTACGGTGGTGCAATGCACCGTTGCCGGCACGCATGCGGCCACTGGCCTACCCTTTGCTGGATATTCGCATCCCTCCCCTCTGCTGGAGCTCCCCATGACTGTCCCCGCCTTCGGTCTCGGCACCTTCCGCCTGAAAGACCAGACCGTGATCGACTCGGTGCGCAACGCGCTGGATGTCGGCTACCGCGCCATCGATACCGCGCAGATCTACGGCAATGAAGCCGAGGTCGGCCAGGCCATCGCCGATTCCGGCGTGCCGCGCGAAGAGATCTACCTGACCACCAAGGTCTGGATCACCGCGTTCAAGCGCGAAGCGCTGCTGGCCAGCCTGCATACCAGTCTGGAAAAGCTGCGTACCGGTCATGTGGACCTGACGCTGATCCACTGGCCGTCGCCGAACGACAAGGTCGACGTGCCGATGGAGGAGTACCTGCCGGCGCTGGCCGAGGCCAAGGCACAGGGCCTGACGAAGGCGATCGGCATCTCCAACTTCACCATCGCCCAGACCCGCAAGGCCATCGAGATCCTTGGCGCCGATGCCATCGCCACCAACCAGATCGAGATCCATCCCTACCTGCAGAACCGCCTGCTGGTGAAGTTCCTGCAGGACAACGGCATTCACGTCACCGCCTACATGAGCCTGGCCTATGGCGAGGTGATCAAGGACCCGGTGATCCAGGCCATTGCCGGCCGCCACCAGGCCACTCCGGCGCAGATCGCGCTGGCCTGGGCGCTGCAGCAGGGCTTCTCGGTGATCCCGTCGTCGACCAAGCGCGAGAACCTGTCGAGCAACCTGGAAGCGGCAGCGATCCGCCTGACCGACGAAGACATGGCGCAGATCGCCAAGCTGGACCGTGGCCATCGCCTGGCGAATCCGGAAGGGATTGCACCCGCCTGGGATTGATCCCGACCGCGGTTGCGGATCGGAATCGGTAGGTGCCGCCCTTGGTCGGCACTGACCTCTGATGGATCATTGAAACACCGTGCGGACCAAGGTCCGCACCCACCAGAAGCGGCTTTGGCCTAGCCCTGCAGCAACCACCCACGCATCGCCGTACTCACTTCGTCCGGTTTCTCCATCGGTGCCAGGTGCCCGCAGTCGGGCACCACCACCAGCTGCGAGTGCGGCACCAGGGCGTGCATTTCCTCGCTGACCGCGAGTGGCGTAATGCGGTCGTTGGCGCCACAGATGATCAGCAGCGGGTCGCGGTAACCAGCCAGAACATCGTGGCCATCGCGGCGTTCCAGCGCACTCTGGCGCAGGAACACGTCCGCGCCCAGGCGGGCGGTCATGTCACGCACACGTTGCACCAGCACGTAATCATCCAGCCGCGAGGCATCGATGTAGCTGCGCATCAGCACATCGCCGAAGCCATGGAACTTGCCGGGCAGGCGCACGCTGGCGCGCTGGCTGCGGCGCTGTTCGGCACGTTCCGGTGAATCGGCGTGGATCGAGGTATCGACCAGCGCCAGCTGCAGCACGCGTTCCGGCGCGATGCGCAGGATCTGCTGGGCGACGAAGCCACCCAGCGAGAAACCGGCGAGGGCGAAGCGTTCCGGCGCCTGCGCCAGCACGTCCTCGGCCACCGCCTGCAGGGTCTCGCCGCGAGTCTGGTCGCCTACCGTGCAATCGGCGATGTCGGCCAGATCGGCCAACTGCGCGCGCCACAGTTCGGCATCGTTGAGCAGGCCAGGCAGCAGCAGCAGGGGGATACGGTCGGTCATGCGGGTATTGTCGCGCCGGTGCGGTGGCAAGGACATGCCGTGGCTGGCCCTGTGCGTTGCAGAACCGGCCCAGCAGCGCGACGACACGCTAGGATGCAGCCCTCGACCCTACCCGTTCCAAGGATGCGGCCATGGCAGACCCCTACAACAGCGGCAACCCGACGACCTCGCTGACACGTTTCGACGATTCACTGGTCACCACCGCCTTCGAGTTGCCCGGCCATCGCGTGGTGCGCAACCTGGGCGTGGTGCGCGGCATCACCGTGCGCTCGCGCTCGATCGTCGGCAATTTCCTCGGCGGCATCCAGACCCTGTTCGGTGGCAACATCACCATCTACACCGAGCTGTGCGAACAGGCCCGCGAGGAAACCTACCGCGACATGGTCAAGCACGCGCGGCAGCTGGGCGCCAACGCGATCATCGGCATGCGCTACGACGCCACCGATGTGATGACCGGGCTGACCGAAGTGCTGTGCTACGGCACGGCAGTGGTGGTGGAACCGATGCGGTAGCCTGGTCGTAGAGTCGAGCTTGCTCGACTGCTTTCGATGGCAACAGTCGAGCGAGCTCGACTCTACAGCGGTGCCGCCGGCACCTCTACCTGCTGCACCGGCAGGGTCACCATCATCACCGTCGGGTCATCCGGGTCCAGCTTCGTCTTGAAGCCCAGGCTCTGGCACATCGCCAGCATGGTGCTGTTCTCGCGCAGTACCTGGCCCTCGACCACGTCCAGGCCCAGCCACTTGGCGTACTCGATCATGATCGCCATCAGCCGCCAGCCGATGCCGTGCCCCTTCAGGTCCGAGCGGATCAGGATGCCGTACTCGCCACGGTGGTAATCGGCATCGGCGTGCAGGCGCACCGCGCCGAGCATTTCGCCACTGCGCGGTTCGATCGCCACCAGTGCGATCGAGCGTGCGTAATCGAGCTGGGTCAGGCGCGCGATGAACTCGTGGCTGAAGTGCTTCACCGACTGGAAGAAGCGCAGGCGCAGGTCCTCGTCGCTGACGCGGGCGAAGAACGCACGGAACAACGCGTCATCCTCCGGCCGCACCGGACGCACGAAGGCGCGGCCGCCATCGGACAGTTCGATGGTGCGCTCCCACTCCTTCGGGTACGGGAACACCGAAAAACGCGGATGACCACGGCCCTTGTGCAGGATGCGCGACGGCGCCACCGCCACGCGTGCGTCGAGGGCGAGGATGCCCTTGCCGTCGACCAGCAGCGGATTGATGTCCAGCGTACGCACTTCGGGAATGTCGGCGGCCAGCTGCGCCAGCTTGACCAGCGCCAACGCCAGTGCGCGCTCGTCGGCGGCAGGCACATCGCCATAGGCCTTGAGGATGCGCGAGGCGCGGGTCTGGCCGATCAGCTCGTGGGCCAGGCGCAGGTCCAGCGGCGGCAGCGCCAACGCCTTGTCATTGATCACTTCAACCGCGGTACCGCCACGGCCGACCACGATCACCGGGCCGAACGTCGCGTCATCGGCAATGCCGACGATCAACTCGCGCGCCTTCGGGCGAACGATGGTCGGCTGCACCAGCAGGCCATCGATGCGCGCATCCGGCCGCAGCTGGCGTGCGCGCGACAGGATCGCGTTGGCCGCGCTCTGCACCGCCGGCAGCATGGACAGGTTCAGGCGCACGCCGTCCACTTCCGACTTGTGCGGAATGTCCGGGGACAGGATCTTCAGCGCCACGCTGGCGCCACGCTCCAGCAACGGCTGCGCCAGGTCCATTGCCTCGTGCGCATCGCGCGCGTGCATCACCGGCGCGGAGGGAATGCCGTAGGCCTTGAGCAGTTCGTGGGTGGCCAACGGGTCCAGCCATTGCTGGCCGTTGGCCAATGCCGCATCGACCAGCGCGCGTGCGGCCGCAGCGTCGACACTGAAGTCCTGCGGCAGGCTGGGTGGTGTTTCCATCAGGGCGTTCTGCGCTTCGCGGTAACGCACCAGATGCTGGAAGCCGCGCACCGCTTCGGCCTCGGTCGGATAGGTCGGCACCCGTGCCGCGTTGAGCGTGGCGGTGGCCTGGTCATCGTTGCCCAGCCACACCGCGAATACCGGCTTGTCGCGGTGATGGCGCGGGCGCAGTCCGAGCGTGCGGGTAAGCGCCTGTGCGGCGTCTGCGGATGAAGTGAATGCGGTCGGCACGTTGACCACCATCACCGCATCATTCTCGTTGTCAGCCAGCAGCGCCTCGATGGCGGCGGCATAGCGGTCACCATCGGCGTCGACCACGATGTCGACCGGGTTGCTGCGCGACCAGCCCTGCGGCAGCACGGCGTCGAGTTTCTCGACCGTGCTGTCGGACAGGTTGGCCAGCGTGCCACGCAGTGCAATGAGCTGGTCCACGGCCAGGCGGCCGACACCGCCACCATTGCTGAGAATGGCCAGGCGACGACCGGGGAAGGTCCCCAACCGGCCCAGCGATTCGGCGGCCGTGAACAGTTCGTCCAGCGCGCCCACGCGCAGCAGGCCGGCGCGGTTGAACGCGGCGCCATACACGTCGTCGGCGCGGGCCAGGGCCTGCACATGGGTATCGCGGCTGCCCGGCTGCACGCGCTCGGCGCGGCCGGACTTCACCACCACCACCGGCTTGGCGCGGGCGGCGGCACGCGCGGCCGACATGAACTTGCGCGCATCCTTGATCTGCTCGACGTAGAGCAGGATGGCGCGGGTGCGGTAGTCGGTGGCGAAGTAGTCGAGCAGGTCACCGAAGTCGACGTCCATCGTGTCGCCCAGCGAGACCACCGCGGAAAACCCGACCGAGCGGGCCACGCCCCACTCCACCAGCGCGGCGGCAATGGCCGAGGATTCGGAGATCAACGCAAGATCACCGGCCTGCGGGAAGTGCGCGGCGATGCTGGCATTGAGCCGTGCGTGCGGTGCAATCACACCCAGGCAGTGTGGGCCGAGGATGCGCAGGCCATGCTTGCGCGCCACCGCCTCCACCTGCGCCGACAGCGAGCCCGGGCCTTCACCCAGGTGCGCGGTGAGGATGATTGCCGCCTGCACGCCGCGTTCGGCAGCGGTGCGCACCACCTGCGGCACGATCGACGCCGGCGCAGTGATCACCACCAGATCCGGCACCCAGTCCAGGTCCTTCAGCCGCTTCACGGTGCGGATGCCATCAATTTCGGCATGCCGCGGGTTGATCCACGCCACCTTGCCGGGGAAGCCGGTGCCGCGCAGGTTGCGCATCACCGCACGTCCGGCCGAGCGCTGACGCGGGCTGCCGCCGATCACCGCGACCGACTGCGGACGGAACACGGACTGCAGGTGGTAGGTACTCATGCGCCTACGGTAACCAAATTCCATGGCGATGGGGTCAGATCCCTTCCCCAGGAAAGGGATCTGACCCTTGCGTGACCCTTGCGTGTCGACCAAGGTCGGCAACTACCGGAGCACGCTGCTTCAGGGGTCCGAGCCCTTCGCTGCGCGAAGGGATCCGACCCAGTAAACGACCCCGGCCTACAACAGCGTGCCGTGCAGGATCATCGCGGCGATGCTGAAATAGATCACCAGCCCGGTCACGTCCACCAGCGTGGCCACGAACGGGGCCGAGGCACTGGCCGGGTCGAAGCCGAGCCGCTTCAGGATGAACGGCAGCATCGATCCGGACAGCGAGCCGAACGTGACGATGCCGACCAGCGCCGCACCGATGGTGATCGCCAGCAGGATCCAGTGCTCGCCGTAGTCATGCAGGCCACCCAGCTGCCAGATGACGATGCGCACGATGGCCAGGCAGCCGAGGATCGCGCCCAGCACCATGCCGGTGGGCACTTCGCGCAGGGCCACCTTCCACCAGTCGCGCAGGCGCAGTTCGCGCAGCGCCAGGCTGCGGATCAGCAGCGAGGTGGCCTGCGAACCGGAGTTGCCGCCCGAACTCATGATGAGCGGAATGAACAGGGTCAGCACCACCGCGCGCGCCAGTTCGTCTTCATAGTGCTGCATCGCGCTGGCGGTCAGCATCTCGCCCAGGAACAGCACGCTCAGCCAGCCGGCGCGCTTGCGCAGCATCTCGAAGAAGCCGATCTGCATGTACGGCTTGTCCAGTGCTTCCATGCCGCCGAACTTGTGCGCGTCCTCGGTGGATTCCTCGATCAGCGCATCGAGCACGTCGTCCACGGTGACGATGCCGAGCATCTGCTGCTGCGCATCGACCACCGGGATCGCCAGCAGGTCGTGGCGACGGATCAGCCGTGCCACTTCTTCCTGGTCCATCAGTGCGTCCACCGTCACCGGTGGATTGACCTGGGCCACGTCCAGGATCGACTCCTCCGGCAGGCCGGTGATCAGCCGGCGCATGGTCACCACCTGCTGCAGCTGCTGGCTGTCCGGGTCCAGCACGTAGATCGCGTACACCGTTTCACGGGTGCGCTCGACCTGGCGGATGTGCTGCAGGGTCTGCGCCACGGTCCAGCTGGCGGGTACCGCCACGTACTCGGTGGTCATCAGCGCGCCGGCGGTGTTCGGCGGGTAGCTGAGCAGCTTCTGGATGGCCTGGCGGGCGTCGGTGCCCAGCAGCGGGATCAACCGCGCGCGTTCTTCCTCATCCAGCTCATGGACGATGTCGGTGGCGCGGTCGTCGGCCATCAAGCCGAGCAGGGCGGCAGCGCGCGCCGGCGGCAGCGCAGCCACCAGTTCGCCGCTGCGGTGCAGTTCCGGCGCTTCCAGCATTTTCACTGCACGCGGCAACGGCAGCGCAGCCAGCGTTTCCGCGGCGCGGGTCAATTCCAGCGTGTTGAGGAATTCCACCGCATCGGCGGTGTTGAAGTTCGCCAGCGGCGCGGCCAGTGCGGCGGCATCGGCCACCGGGCGCAGCAATTGCTTCTGGTTCATCGGGTTTGCCTTGTGGGGTGCGACCTCGCGCAACGCCAACGCAGGCAAACCGTCCCGATGTCAGGCGGTGGCCATCGCTGGCGTCGAACGAGGTCGACTTCTACTGTCGCTGGACATGGGTTGGGGACTCCGGGATGCGTGTGCCGACGGACGCGCCGCCAGCGGCGGGCAGTCTGGACCCGTGGACCATGCAGGTCAACCCGGTCCCGCCGCGGCAGCACCCTGCCCGCAGGTTGTTCTCGTGCGTACACAGGCCGGCGCGCATAATGGCGCGGTGGTGTTCGCCACGCTTTTCCCCCACCCGAACGGACGCACAGCGGCTCCCCCGATGACCAGGTATTCCCATGCATAGCGGTGGTCTGGAACTGGCGCTGGTGCTGCTGCTGGCGGCAGTCATCGCCGTGCCGGTGTTCAAGAAGTTCGGTTTCGGCGCGGTGCTGGGCTACCTGGCGGCCGGTGTGGTGCTGGGCCCGGACGGGCTGGGCTTCGTGCAGGACGCCGACCGCATCCTCGGCGCCGCCGAGATCGGCGTGGTGATGCTGCTGTTCGTGATCGGCCTGGAGCTGTCGCCGGCACGCCTGAAGGTGATGCGGCGCTCGGTGTTCGGCGCCGGTGCGGCACAGGTGGCGCTGTCCGGGCTGGTGCTGGGCGGCCTGCTGCTGCTCGACCATTTCCAGTGGAAAAGCGCACTGGTGGTGGGCGTGGCACTGGCGCTGTCGTCCACGGCGGTGGGCCTGCAGCTGCTGTCCGAGCACAAGGCGATCAACAGCGACCACGGCCGGTTGGGCTTTGCCATCCTGCTGTTCCAGGACCTGATCGCGATCCCGCTGCTGGCGGCCATCCCGCTGCTGGGCGGGGTCAAGAACGAGACCCTGCGCTGGGAAGATGCGGCCGTGGCGCTGGGTGCGCTGGCGGTGGTGATCCTGTGCGGACGACCGGTGCTGCGCAAGGTGTTCAGCATCATTGCGCGCACCCGCAGCCCGGAAGTATTCACTGCCACCGCCCTGCTGGTGGTGCTGGGCACCGCCTGGTTCATGCAGGAAGCCGGCCTCAGCCCCAGCCTCGGCGCGTTCCTGGCCGGCGTGCTGCTGTCCGATTCGGAGTTCCGGCATGAGCTGGAAGCGCAGATCGAGCCGTTCAAGGGGCTGCTGCTGGGCCTGTTCTTCATCGCGGTGGGCATGGGCATCGACCTGGACCGCATCGCCGCCGAGCCGTGGCTGATCGCCGCAGGTGTCGGCATCCTGCTGGTGGTCAAGTTCAGCCTGCTCTACGCGGTTGGACGTGTCGCCCGGCTCAGCTCGCGGCAATCGCTGCTGCTGGGCAGCGTCCTGTGGCTGGGCGGTGAGTTCGCCTTCGTGGTGTTCAACGAGGCACAGCGCGCGCACCTGCTGGGCAACGCCAACCACGACCGGCTGGTGGCGATCGTCGGCCTGTCGATGGCGATCACGCCGCTGTTGATGATCGCGCTGCTGAAACTGCTCGGCCAGGAGAAAGCCACTCCGCGCGAGCCGGCCGAGGCCGACAAGGTGGCGCCGGACAACCGGCCCAAGGTGCTGATCGCCGGCATGGGCCGCTTCGGCCAGGTGATCGCGCGCCTGCTGACCGCGCAGAAGGTGCCGTTCGTGGCGCTGGAGGCGAACCCGGATACCGTGGCCGACCTGCGCCGATTCGGTAACCAGCTGTATTACGGCGACCCGACCCGGCCGGAGATGCTGCGCGCGGCCGGGGGCGAGCACATCGATGTGTTCGTGATCACCGTGGATGACCCGGAAACCAACCTGCGCGCGGTGCGCATGGTGCGCCGGCTGTACCCGGACGCGACGGTGCTGGCGCGTGCACGCAACCGCCAGCATGCGTGGCGCCTGATGGACATGTCGGCCGAGCCGTTCCGCGAAGTGTTCGGCACCAGCCTGGAGATGAGCGGCCGCGTGCTGACCGCGCTGGGCGTGGCACCGGACGTGGCCGAGCGCCACGTGCAGCGCTTCCGCGAGCACGATGAGCAGCTGCTGCGCGACCAGTACCTGGTGTACGACGACGAGGCAGCGGTGATCCAGACCTCGCGCGACGCACGCAACGACCTGATGCATCTGTTCGAGGCCGACGCGGAAAGCGACGGCAAGTAGGCGTGCCGACCAACGGTCGGCACCCACCACGGATTGCAGTAGTGCCGGCCGCTGGCCGGCAATCTCGCGTCCCCGGGGTGTCATGAGGCTGCCGGCCAGCGGCCGGCACTACCCACTGCGGATTCCAGCAGTGGATCCACGCCATGCGTGGATGACGCGATGCCGGGGTCAGAGCCCTTTCCGTGGGAAAGGGATCCGACCCCGGTGCTCAACCGTTGTCGCGCAGGAACCGCGCCATCGACGAGACACCCGGCACGCGCGGTTCGAACTCGCCGGCCACGTCGATGAAGCCACGCATCACCGCGATCTCGCGCGGGCTGCGGTTGAGGCTGTCGCGCGCCTCCGGATCGGCACCAGCGCGCAGCAGGCGCTGCACCAGCAGCGGCAGGCCGTGCAGGGCCGCGAGGTGCAGCGGTCCGAAGCCGCGCGGATCACGCACCTCAAGGCTCACGTCTTCGTCCAGCAGGCGTTCCACTGCGGCCATCACCACCTGTTCGTCGCAGGCGGTGCCGGGCTCGGCGCGTGCGCCCAGCAGCAGCAGCAGCGGCGTGACCGAACCAGCCGCGGCCTGGTCCGGTTCGGCACCGGCCAGCAGCAGGGTGTCGAGCAGGGCGAGCAGGCGCGAGCGGTCGCGGGCACTGAAGCCATACAGCGCGGCACAGTGCAGTGGGCCCAGCTGCTGGGCATCACCGGCGTGCACGTCGGCACCGGCGGTGAGCAGGCGCGCAACGATGTCCGGCAGGCCCAGCGCGGACGCCAGCATCAGCACGGTCACGCCGCCCGGCAGGCGGTGTTCCAGCTTGGCGCCAGCGTCGAGCAGG
This sequence comes from Stenotrophomonas sp. I18B00994, assembly GCF_014145825.1. Classification (NCBI taxonomy): domain Bacteria; kingdom Pseudomonadati; phylum Pseudomonadota; class Gammaproteobacteria; order Lysobacterales; family Lysobacteraceae; genus Stenotrophomonas; species Stenotrophomonas sp. I18B00994. Next base: position 266,795 of record NZ_JACIUW010000003.1, read on the forward strand.
GCCGAAACGATGTCCACCTGGCGCATGCTGACCGCCGCCGACAGCGGCGTGGCACCACTGGCCGCTGCGTGCTGCGGATCAGCGCCACGCGCCAGCAACAGGTCGGTCACCGCCAGATGGCCACCACCGGCGGCGCGCAGCAGCGCGGTGCAGCCCTGCGCATCAACCGCATCGACGGCGAAGCCCAGATCGATCAGGCGGCGCACCGCGTCGACGTCACCGGCCATTGCGGCGGCCGGCAGATCGGACTCGCGCAGGGTGCGGCGCGGCAACGGCCACACCCGCCAGTCCAGCCAGTCGGCCAGGTCGCGGCGACCAATCGACAGCGCCACGCCCAGCGGCGTCTGGCCATCGGCGGCGCGTGCTTCCGGCGAGGCACCGTGCTGCACCAGCAGCTTCAGCGCGCCTTCGCGGGCCAATGCGGTGGCCAGATGCAATGCCGTCATGCCATGGCTGTCGCGCGCTTCGCGATCGACGCCCGCCTTGAGCAGCGCCTGCTGCAGGCGCAGCCAGCCCAGGCGCACCGCCAGCGACAACGGCGGATCACCAGCCGGCGAAGCCGCGAACGGATCGGCGCCACGCTCCAGCAATTCCAGCGCCAGCTGTTCCAGGCCACGGGCGGCCTGGTCGTGCTGCGCACAGGCCGCCAGGAAGCGCGCCAGGCCACCGCGTCCGGCCGGTGACAAGCCACGCTGCAACATCACCTGCAACGCCGGCACTGCATCAATGCCGCGCGACAGCAACGCGAACATCGGCGTATCGGAACAGGCGTCACGCACATAGGGGTCGGCGCCGTGGCCCAGCAGCCAATCCACCGCGCGCGGCTCCAGCGCCAGCTCGGGGTCGAGCAGCAGACCGCCCAGTTCTTCCGGCTGGCACAGCTTGGCCAGCGCGGCCATGCCTTCGGTGTTGCCGAAGCCCAGCGCTTCGCGCAGCAGGGTCAGCGGCGGACGGTCCGGCAGCAGGCCGCTGGCACTGGCGGCTTCGCCACGCTCGGCCAGGCCGTCACTGACCGCGGCCGGCAACGGATAGGACGGATCCAGCAACGCGACAATCGCCCAGCGCCCGGCTTCGGCAGCGTAGTCCACTGCACGGCGACCGACCGGATCGGTCGCGTCGGCGGCGATGCCCAGCTCCACCAGGCGCTTGACCAGCAACGGCGAGACATCCTCTGCCATCACCGCCAGCTGCACTGCGTTGCGCCCTTCGCCGTCGACGGCAACCAGGTCCGGCTTGTGCGGCAGCAAGTGTTCGACCACCGCGGCACGCCCGGCACGGGCGGCTTCCAGCCAGGGTGTACGCCCCAGTGCATCGCGTGCTTCCAGGTTGGCACCGGCGGCCAGCAGCACGCCGATGATTTCAACGTGGCCGGCCAGCGCCGCCTCGTGCAGCGCGCTGCGGCGCTGGCGATCACGCGCGTCGGCACGCGCCTTGTGCTTGAGCAGCAGCTGCACGCCAGCCGGATCGTCGTCTTCGGTGGCGGCGGCGGCCAGCAGCACCGGGGTGCCCTCTGCCGGTTCGCTGCGCGCACCGCGTTCGAGCAGGAAGCGGGCCAGGCGCCAGTTGCCGACCTGGCAGGCCACGGCCAGCGGCGACCAGCCCTCGTTGTTCAGCGCATCGACTTCGGCGGCGGCATCGCGCAGCAGCGCGGCCACGCCCGGGTCGGAACTGCGCGCGGCATGGTGCAGCGGGGTGTTGCCATCGCTGTCGGTGGCACGCGAATCGGCACCGTTGGCGAGCAGGGTCATCACGGCTTCGGGGCGGCCATGCCAGCTGTCGCGGGTGGCGGCCAGCAGCGGGGTCATGCCCCGGTGCGGCGCGTTCACGTCAACGCCGCGGGCAATCAGTTCGCGCAGCAGGCGCAGGTCCGGCAACACCGCCGCCAGCACCGCCAGGCTGCGCTGGTCGCGCCAGTTCGGGTCGGGCAGCGCATACGGATCGGCGCCGGCCTGCAGCAGCTGCAGGCCGCGGTCGATGCGGCCGTGGCGGGCGGCTTCATACAGGGCCGGGGTCAGCTCCTGCGGTGCCATCGCCTCCAGCGGCGCGGTCTCGGCCGCGGCAGCGAACATCGGTTCGTGTTCTGCGCTGGACGTCGCCATCGGGCTGGGTCGCAACGACACCAGCGGCGCCGGCGCGACCCGCTGCAGCAGCAGGTGCAGCACGGGAGACACCACCACCACGGCCAGCGCAGCGGGCCAGCGCGCGCTCTCCGGCAGCAGCCCCGGCCAGGCCGGCAGCACCACCAGCGCGGCCAGCGCGATCACCAGCGCCGCCACGCCGAGACCGCGCCAGGCGGTCAGGTCGCGACCGGCCAGCGCCTGCCAATGATGGGCCAGGCGGCCATCAAGCCGTTCGACATCGTTCCACAACGGCCAGGTGCGCCAGGCAGCGAGCAGGCCGGCACTGACCAGCACGCTCAGGCCCAGCACCGCCGCAAGGCTGCCGCTGTCACGCAGCGCCGCCAGCGGCCAGGCCAGCAGCAGCGCCAGCAGCAGCGGTGCGGCCGCCCACAGTGCCAGCAGCGCCGGCAGGTCCTGGCGTGCAACCACCTTCAGCGGCAGCAGCGCACGGCTGCGCCGCCACCACGATACGCCCAGCGCGAACGCCGGTTGCGCCAGGGCGGCGAGGATGGCACCGGCAACGCCGCCCACGGCAGCACCCAGTGCCAGCACGGCGCCCACGGCGAAGGCGATCGACAGGGCGCGCGGACGGGAGACGTCAGTCATAGTGGCGCGGCATCAGGCTGGCCACCGACGGCGGCACCTGCAGGTAGAACCCGCGCTCGCTCATGTCACTGCGAACCTTGTCCGGGTCGGCCTGGGCCAGGCGACGCTGGGCATCCAGGGTCACGTCCAGGACGAAGGTGAGCGCACCCAGCGAGGTGAGCAGCGGCGCAGGCAGCGCGCTGAAATCATCGCGTCGGGGAACGTAGACGTAGGTGTCAGGCTTGAGTTGGCTTTTATAGACGTAGGCGTGCATGTCCGCGGGACGATAACCCGGGAAGAGCCATGATTGTGTCGGAAAGCCGACACCGGGGAAAGCCGTCGACCGACGATGGCAGCGTGATCGACGGCGTTTCCCCGACGGGGTTCAGCAATGTGGCGGCGGCGTTCAGGCAACGCCGCTGCCCTGCGGTCGCTTACTTGACCTTGGCGTAGGTGCCCTTCAGCGCCACGCCAGCGAGGATCGTACCGGCATAGCATTCGTAGTTGGTGCTGCTCTTGAACTCGTTCTTCTTGTAGTAGCTGACGATGTCGACCACCGCGTTGGCTCCGCGTGACTTGGCGCCGTCCTGCAGCGCGCGCAGCGCCGACAGCGCGACCCAGCGGCAGGCCTCGGCATCGCTCTTGTTGGCGGCGTTGGTCTTCTTGTTGGTCACGTCCTCGCCCAGGCGCTGCTGCACGCTGACCGGCTGGCCGGCCAGGTAGAAGCGCACGCTGCCGTCGATGCCGGCGTCCCGGGCGGCCTGCGAGGTGACCAGCTCCTGCAGGGACTGCTCAACGCGGGTGTCGCGGGCGGAGGCGGTGGAGGTCAGGGCCAGCAGTGCAGTGGCCGTGGCGATCATCAGGGTGCGGCGCATCGGAACATCTCCTTGTCGGGGGTGCGGGTGGGTTGAGGAAAAAGGCGGGATGGGACGGTGGATCATTCGCTCCAGCGGCGGAACACCAGCGAGGTGTTGATGCCGCCGAAGGCGAAGTTGTTGCTCATCACGTACTCGGCCTGCAATTCGCGGCCCTGCCCGGTGATGAAGTCGAGCTGGCCGCAGCGCGGGTCAACCTCGGCCAGGTTCAGCGTGGGGGCGAACCAGCCGGCACGCATCATCTCGATGCTCAGCCAGGCCTCGAACGCACCGCAGGCACCGAGCATGTGGCCGACGTAGCTCTTCAGCGAGCTGATCGGTACGCGGCTGCCGAACACCTGCGCGGTGGCCTGGGTCTCGGCGATGTCGCCGTGATCGGTGGCGGTGCCGTGGGCGTTGACGTAGTCGATCTGCGCCGCCTCCAGGCCCGCATCATCCAGCGCCAGGCGCATGGCCTGGGCCATGGTGTCGGCGCTGGGCTGGGTGACGTGCTGGCCGTCGCTGTTGGTGCCGTAGCCGACCACCTCGGCAAGGATGGTGGCACCGCGCGCCTGCGCGTGCTCCAGGTCTTCCAGGATCAGCGTGCAGGCACCCTCGCCCAGCACCAGGCCATCGCGGCCGGCATCGAACGGGCGCGGCGTGGTCTGCGGCGCGTCGTTGCGCACGCTGGTGGCGAACAGGGTATCGAACACCGCCGCAGCGGTAGCGTCGAGCTGCTCGGCACCACCTGCGACCATCACCGTCTGCTTGCCGCTGCGGATCGCTTCATAGGCCGCGCCCACGCCCTGGCTGCCCGAGGTGCAGGCGCTGGAGGTGGTGTAGACACGCCCGGACAGGCCGAAGAACACGCCGATGTTGACCGGCGCGGTATGGCTCATCATCTTCAGGTAGGTGGTGGCGCTGATGCCTTCGGTGGTGAACTCGTTGAGCATGCGCCCGAACTCGCCGGTGGCTTCGTGGCTGCCCGACGAGGAACCATAGGCCACGCCGGTGCGACCGCTGCGCAGCACCGGGTGCTCGTGCAGGCCAGCTTCGCGCAGCGCCACTTCGGTGGCACGCACCGACATGATCGCGACCTTGCCCATGGAGCGGGTGGTCTTGCGGTTGTAGTTCGGCGGCAGCGCGAAGTCCTGCGCCGGCGCAGCCAGCTTGGTGTTCAGCCCGGCATAGACATCCCACTCGGGCATCGCGCGCACCGCGTTGCGGCAGCTGCGCAGGTGCGCCTCGATGGTCGGCCAGTCATGGCCGAGCGGACTGATCGCGGACGCACCGGTCACCACGACGCGACGATCGGTGGCCATCAGAGCATGCCCCCGTTCACCGAGATCACCTGGCGGGTGATGTAGCCGGCCGGTTCGGACAGCAGGAACGCCACCGTGGCCGCCACTTCGTCGGGACGGCCGACGCGGCCGGCGGGAATCAGCTTGAGCGCGTGTTCGATCACTTCATCGTTGAGCATTTCGGTCTCGATCAGGCCCGGGGCCACGCAGTTGACGGTGATCTGGCGGCTGGCCAGTTCCAGCGCCAGGGCCTTGGTGGCACCGATGATGCCGGCCTTGGCGGCACTGTAATTGACCTGCCCGCGGTTGCCGGCCAGTCCGGACACCGACGACAGGGTGACGATGCGGCCCGGCTTGCGCCGCCGCACCATCGGCATGATCAGCGGATGCAGCACGTTGTAGAAGCCATCCAGGTTGGTGTGGATGACCTGGTCCCAATCCTCCGCCGACAGTGCCGGGAAGGCGCCGTCGCGGGCGATGCCGGCATTGCAGACCACGCCGTAGTACGCGCCGTGCGCTTCGACATCGGCCTCCAGCGCGGCGCGTGCGGCCTCGCGGTCGGCCACGTCGAACATCAGTACACGGGCCTGCTGGCCCAACGCGTGGATCTCGGCCACCACGGCCTGTGCCTCATCCAGGCGGCTGCGGCAATGCACCACCACCTCGAAGCCATCGCGCGCGATGCGCAGCGCGATGGCCCGGCCGATGCCCCGGCTGGCGCCGGTCACCAGCACGCTTCGATTCCCTGTCATGCCTGTCCACTCTCCAGATAGGCCATCGCATCGGCCGGTTCGAACACCGACACGTTGGCTGTCGCCCATTCGTCCTCGCCCGCCAGGATGCGGCAGGCGAACATCCCCAATCCATTGTCACCCAACAGCTCGCAGCGCGCCTGTACGCGCAGCCGCGAGCCGCTGGGGAAGCTGCAGCGCGCGCTGTTGTAGCGGCGGCTGCCGAGCAGGAAGCCCAGCTGCGGCGGCTTGCCCGCTGCACGCGCACGGCAGCCGGCCCAGGCCGCGATGGCCTGTGCCATGTATTCGATGCCCACCCAGGCCGGCACTTCGTGGTTTTCCACGAACAGGCCGGCCTCGGGCACCACCAGTTCCGCCTCGATGGTGTCCTGGTCCCAGTGCGTGATGCGCTCCAGCAGGCACATGTCCTGGCGGTGCGGTACCACCTCTTCAATTGCATACAGCATGTTCATCGACGCTCCAGCGCCAGCACGGCATTGCTGCCGCCGAAGGCGAACGAATTGCTCAGCACCCGCCGCGGTGCCTGCGCCAGGCGGGTGGCCGGTGCGACCAGCGGCAGTGCCGGCAGCGCGGGGTCTGCCACGCCGTCCCACCAGTGCGGTGGCAGTTGCTGCTGCGGGTTCTCGGCCAGCACGATCCAGCACAATGCAGCTTCGATCGCGCCTGACGCACCCAGCGTATGGCCGGTCAGGGGCTTGGTCGAACTGGCCCGAATGCCGTTGCCCAGCACCTGCGAAACCGCCAGGCTTTCCATCGCATCGTTGTGCCCGGTGGCGGTGCCATGCAGGTTCACGTAGTCCACTTCATCGGCCGCCCAGCCGGCGCGCTGCAGCGCCTGCTGCAGGGCATCGATGGCACCCAGGCCCTGTGGATCGGGGGCGGACATATGGTGAGCGTCGGCCGATTCGCCCCACCCGGCCAGGCACACCGGGCCCGGCTCGCGGGTGAGCAGGAACAGCGCGGCGCCCTCGCCGATGTTGATACCGGCGCGGTGCTGCGAGAACGGATTGCAGCGCAGGGCCGACACCGATTCCAGCGCACTGAAACCGGCCACGGTGAAGCGGCACAGCGAGTCCGCGCCGCCTGCGATCACGGCGTCGACGATACCGGCTCGCAGCATGCGTGCAGCCGACATCAATGCCTTGGCACTGGACGAGCAGGCGGTGGACAGGGTCCACGCGGGCCCCTGAGCGCCGCTGCGCTGGCGCACGAACTGCGCGGCAGTACCCATTTCCTGCTGGGCGTAATCGAAGCCCTGCGGCCACTGGCCCTGTTCGGCGTGGGTGCGCAGGGCCTGCTCGGACTCACCAATGCCCGAGGTGCTGGTGCCCAGCACCACCGCCACGCGCTCGGCGCCATGGCGGGTGATCGCGGCGGCCACCGCTGGAGCGATCTGCGCCAGTGCCACGTCCAGCAGGGCGTTGTTGCGCCCGCGCAGGGCCACCGGCAGTTCCTCCAGCGCCGGCAGTGGCGTGCGTACTTCTCCCAGCGCCAGGGTGCGCCCCGGCAACAGGCTGTCGTTGTCACTGAGCCCGCCCGGCACGTCGGCGAACATCGCCGACGCGACAGCGGCGCGGCCATCGCCGAGCGCGCAGACCACGCCCAGGTCGTTCAGGTAGATCGGTGCACTCATCGGTCCTGTCCGGCCATGTCGATCGATTCGATGCGCAGCGCATAGCCTTCGGCACGGTTGTCCAGCTGCACGCTGCCATCGTCCAGGCGCTGCAGTTGCAGCCACACCGTGCCATCGCGCGACAGGCTGCGCTGCTGGCCGTCGTCGCTGACCTGCCAGTCGGCCGGCAGCGCGGCGGCGATGGCCGCGGTCGGCCACAGCGCGAACTGCAGGTCATCCAGCACACGCTCGGCACGTACCTGCGGCGGCAGCCACGGCGCGCGCTGCTGGGTCAGCTGCTGGCCGTCCCACTGCAGGCGCACGCCGGTCTGGCCCATCGCCTGCACCGCCAGCTGCACCTGCTGCGCGTCGGCCTCCAGCAGCGCGTCGAGGTCGCGCTCATGGCTGCCGAAGCGGAAATGCAGCTGCTGCTGCAGGGCCAGCGGCGCCGGCAGGCTGGCCGGCGACAGCCGCAGCGGCGGCAGCTCCACCTGGGGCTTGGGCATGCGCCCGGCACAGGCGGCCAGCAGCAGGCACAGCAGCAGGGCCGCAGTACGGAAGATCAGGCGCTGCACAATTCCTCCAGCACGCGCATGCGGCGACCACTTTCATCGGCCACATACGGATTCTTGGTGTCCCAGGCGTAACCGGCCAGGATGGAGCTGATCATGTCGCGCACTTCGGGCTGCTGCTGCGGGTGGTAGATGATCTTCTGGAAGCCGCCCTGGTACCAGCTTTCCACGAAGCGGCGGAAGGTCTTCACGCCGGCGCGCAGCGGGATCGAGAATTCAGCTTCCCAGTCGACGGTTTGGCCGGCATAACGGCGCTTGAGGCACTCGCTGGCCAGCTGCGCGGACTTGAAGGCAATGGTCACACCGGACGAGAACACCGGGTCGAGGAACTCGCCGGCGTTGCCCAGCAACGCGTAGCCGGGGCCCCACAGCGAGCTGACATTGGCCGAGTAACCCGTGATGCGGCGCACCGGCAGCACCGCCCATTCGGCATTGGCCAGCAGGCGGGTCAGGTTGGGGTCCTCGCCGACGATGGCCTGCAGCTTCTGCAGGTCGTCGCCTTCGTAGCGCTCGAAGAACGACGGCTCGGCGACCACGCCCAGCGAGCAGCAGCCGTTGGAGAATGGAATCGTCCAGTACCAGACGTCGATGTGTTCGGGATGGGTGGTGATCAGGATCTTGTTGCGGTCGAAGTCGGCTTCGGCCGGAATGTTGTCGCGCACGTGGCAGAAGATCGCGCCGCGCACCGGGAAATTGGATGGCGATTCCAGCTGCAGCAGGCGCGGCAGCAGGCGCGCGAAGCCCGATGCGTCGAGGATGAAATCGGCCTCGATGCGGTACTCGCTGCCATCCGGGCGGCGCACGCTCACCGCAGGCTGTTCACCGGGTTCGACCGACAGCACTTCATCACCGAAACGCAGCGTGGTTCCCATGCGCTCGGCGCCGCGTGCCAACACGTTGTCGAAGTCGGCGCGCTGCACCTGGTAGGTGGTACCCCAGCCCGGCGAGAACTTCTTCCGGAAGTCGAAGGCAGTACGCGCTTCACCGTGCACGAAGGCCGCGCCGTTCTTGTACTGGAAGCCAGCCTCGACCACATCCTGCAGCAGCCCGGCTGCTTCGATGTACTCCATGCTCTGCGGCAGCAGGCTTTCGCCGATGGAGAAGCGCGGGAACTGCTGGCGCTCCAGCATCAGCACCTGTCGGCCCTGCTGGCGCAGCATCGCCGCGGCCACGGAGCCGGCCGGGCCTGCGCCGATGATCAGGATTTCAGTGCGTTCGACAGCATCCACAGCAGTACTCATCGGGGCGTCCTTGTTGCTCGATCAGGGGAAAGAAGAAAAGCGGAAGGCGGACTCAGGCCGGCGGCAGGTCATGCGGTGGCGGCCGGAACAGTGGCGAGATCAGCCAGACCAGGCCGATGCCGAACAGCAGGGTCAGGCCGAACGCGCGCAGCGCCGGGGTCTGCGACAGGCCCAGCAGGCCGAACGACAGCCAGGTGCTGGCCGCACCCACGCAGACCGCCAGCCATGCGCTGGCATCGCCACGGTGTTCGATCAGGAAGATGCCGTAGTCGATGCCCATGCCCAGCAGCAGCATCAGCGCCAGCACGTTGAACAGCTGCAGCGGCTGGCCGAACAGGCCCAGCAGGCCCAGGGTCAGTGCGCCGGCAATCAGGGTGGGGGCAAATACGCGCCAGGCCTGGCGGCGGTAGCGCAGCCACAGCGCACCGAACACCAGTGCGATGCCGACCAGCAGCAGCCCGCCCATCAGCTTGCGGTAGTGGCCCAGCAGCTTGGAGAAATCGGAGGTGCGGTCTACCCAGCGAACGCCGGGCAGGCCTTCGGCGGCACCCTCCAGCGTGGCCAGGGCATCGGCGCGCGACAGGTCATCGACCATCACCACGCTGATCATCTGCCCACCGACTTCACCCACCCACAGGTGGCGGAACGGCTGCGAGGCCGGCGAGGCCAGGAAGGCTTCGGCGGTGAGCGGCGCGGCGGCGAACTGCGGTCGCTGCAGCGGCTCGCCCACCGCCTCGGACACGGCCGACAGCACGCCGGGTTCCACCTTCGCGGTCAGCGCGGCATCGGCCTGCTGGCGCGCCGGCGACGGCAGCCAATCGCTGATCGCGCGATAGCCACCAATGCGCTTGTCGGTGGCCAATACACGCAGGCGCTCGGTCAGTGCTTCCTCGCGCTGCAGCAGCTGCGCGGCATCGGCACCCTGCACCAGGTAGAACTGCGCCGGGCTGGGCATGCCCAGCAACTGGCTCAGGCGGATCTGCTGCGCCATCAACGCCGGCGGTGACGACTGCAGGCTGCGCAGGTCGTCGTTGCTCTGCAGGCGCACGATGCCGACGGCAGACAGTGCCAGCGCGACCACCACGAAGACCGTCACCGCGCGGCGGCCATGCAGCCGCGGGAAACGCTCCAGCGTATTGCCCAGCCACTGCGAGAAGCGGGTCTGGCGGATCTCGCCACCGTCGAGCCACGGGAACCAGAAGATCACCGTGAGGAAAGCTGCGGCCAGGCCCACCACCGAGAACAGTGCCATCTGGCGCAGGCCGGGGAACGGGGCCAGGCCCAATGCCAGGTAGGCCAGCGCACTGGTCAGCAGGGCCAGCCACAGGCCGGGCAGCAGATGCCGCAGCAGTTTCCAGCGACGATCGGCCGGTTCGGCCTGGCGCGAGGCGAACCAGTGAATGCCGTAATCCTCGGCCACACCCACCAGCGACGCACCAAACACCAGGGTCAGCACGTGCACCTTGCCGAACACCAGCACGGTCACCGCCAGCGCCACGCCACAGCCGATCAGCAGCGAGGCGGCCACCAGCAGGATCGGGCGCAGCGAGCGGAATGCCAGCCACACCAGCAGCAGCACCGCCGCCAGCGACCCCCAACCGATGGTGTTGATCTCCTGGTTGGCCTGCACCGCGGCGGCCTCGGCATGCAGCGGCACGCCGGCATGCAGGATTTCAAGCTCAGGCGCCGCCGCCGTGGCGGCCTGCCCGGCACGTTCCAGCAGGCCATCGAGGTGGCGCTCGCCATCCAGCTGGAACGCCGAGCCGGGCGTATCGAACTGCAGCACGGCCCAATGCCTGCCCTCGGCTTCAAGCAGGCCGTCATCGCCCAACCGCAGGCCCGAACCCTGCGCCTGCTGCTGCCACCACTGCGGCCACAGCGACAACGGATCCTGGCGCCATTCAGTCAATCGCGGCGCGCCCATCGGGCCATACAGCGCAGCCAGCGCCTGCTCGGCCAACACGCCCGGTTCGCTGCCCTCCAACTGCTCGCGCTGGGCCGGTGTCAGCAGGCGGTCGCGGTACGGCGCGTAGAACGCGCGCGCCTCGTCAAACCAGCCTTCGATCGAGCCGCTGGGTACCAGCAAGGCGTGGTCGGCATCCTTGGCCATGGCCGCCGCAAAGGCCGCCTGCGCGCGCTTGGCAGCCGCGCTGTCCTTGCTGCCGAGCAGCACCACGACCTGCCGCGAACTGCCATCGGCAATGCGCCGGGTGACGTCGCTCAACAGGCGGTCGTGCGCATCCTGCGGCAGCAGGGCGAGGATGTCGGTGTCGATCCGCGATTGCTGGCTCCACAGCTGCCACTGCTGTGCGCCCAGCGCCAGCAGCACCAGCAGCCAGGCAATGCCCAGCCAGTGCCACCAGCGCCGCAACCGGTCCGGTGCGTTCGATGCCACGGCCTCACTCAAAGCGGCGGGCCTCGTCGGCATTGAGCGTGGCCGGCGCCTCGCTCAACGCGCTGAACTGGATCTGCGTGCGGTCCTTGTTGGCCTCGACGATCTCGACCTGGCGCACGTAGCGGTCGCCCTGCAGGGTCAGCGATTCGAAGGCCTTGGCCAGCATCGCCGACTTCGGCGTCAGGCGCAGCCGCCAGCCCTGCCCTTCACGGCTGGCCGCCACGTTGAACTGGCTGGACAGTGCCTGCACGTCGCCACTCATCAACGCGAACATGATCGCATTCACTGAACGCATCGCCGGCTGCTGCCGCGCGTCCAGTTCGACGCGGGTGCTGCCATCACGCTGCCGGCTGAGGATGCGGTCGGCGGTGACCACTACTTCCGAGGGGAACGGCTTGAGCGTGGTCCAGATCACGCCGTGCTGGCGCGCGACCACGAACCGGCCCTGCGAGCGCAGCGGGTTCCTGAAGCCACTCACCTGCTTTTCCTGGCTGAACTGGCCACGCAGCACATCCGGCCGCGCCACCGCCTGGGTAATCGCATCGATGGCGGGGTCGGCCGCCTGCACCAGTGGTGCGGCCACCAGCAGCAGCGCGCACAGCAGCGCACGCGCGAAACGGTTCGCTCGGTTCATGGCGCAGGCACTCCCAGGCGTTCCCACAGTACCGGCGGGCACTGGTACAGCATTTCCTTGCTGGCCGCGTCCACCGCGACCTGAATGGTCATCGCCCGGGTCAGCACCTGGCCGCTTTCCGCATCGAGGATTTCGTACTCGATCTTCAGCCGGTTCTCCCATTCAACGATGCGCGCGACCACGCGCAGCGCCTGGTTGAACAGCAGCGGGCGCACGTACTTCACCCGCGCATCGACCACCGGCCACAGGTAGCCTGATTCGAGCATCTGCGGGTAGTCGTAGTCGTAGCGGCCGAGCAGCGCGCAGCGCGCGATCTCGAAGTACTTGAAGTAGTTGCCATGCCAGACCACGTTCATCGGATCGCAGTCATGGAAGGCGGGGGTCAACGCAATCTCGCCAACCCGTTCAATGGCCTCATTCACCGGCATACAGCTCCCAACGTTGCGCGCGGATCTCCACCAGCAGTTCCCGCAGTTCGCGATCCAGCGCGCGGTCTTCCTCGACCAGGGCGATGCGTTGCCCCAGGTCGGCGTACATGTCGGCCAGACTGCCATGCAGCTGCGCATTCAGGCCAACCCGTTCACGCAGGGCCAGGCCCTGGCGCGCGGTGATCAGCATTGCCGCCACCACCTGTTCGGTCAGCTCGATCACGCGCAGGCAGTCGCGCGCGGCGATGGTGCCCATGCTGACCTTGTCCTGGTTGTGGCACTCGGTGGAACGCGAGAACACGCTGGCCGGCATGGTCTGCTTCAGCGCTTCGGCAGTCCAGGCCGACACGCTGATCTGCAGTGCCTTCAGCCCATGGTTGATGGCCGCGCGCGGACCGGTGGCCGCCGACAGGTTGGCCGGCAGGCCATGGTTGTAACGGGCGTCCACCACCAGCGCCAGCTGCCGGTCGAGCAGATCGGCAACGTTGGCCACGGTGTTCTTCAGGGTGTCCATCGCCAGCGCGATGTGGCCCCCGTAGAAGTGGCCACCATGCAGGATGCGCTCGCCGTCGGCGTCGATCAGCGGGTTGTCGTTGGCGCTGTTCAGTTCGGTCTCGATCAGCTGGCGCAGGAACGGCAGGCTGTCCTCCAGCACGCCGATCACATGCGGTGCGCAGCGCAGCGAGTAGCGATCCTGCAGGCGCTGTTCATTGCGCGGCGGGCGCTCGCTGTGCAGGTCGCTGCGCAGGCGCGCGGCGATGCGGCCCTGGCCCGGGTGCGGCTTGGCGGCGAACAGGGTTTCGTCGAAGTGGTGCGCGTTGCCGTCGCTGGCCAGCACGTTGAACGCGGTCAGGCGCGTAGCCATGCGTGCCAGGTAGTCGGCGCGCTGCCAGGCCAGGCAGGCCAGGCCGGTCATCACCGCGGTGCCGTTCATGATCGCCAGGCCTTCCTTCGGCCGCAGCTTCAGCGGGGTCATGCCGATCTTCGCCAGCACGTCCGCCGCCGGCTGCACGCGGCCGTCGTGCAGCACCTCGCGCTCGCCGCACAGCACCGCCGCCACGTAGGACAGCGGCGTCAGGTCGCCACTGGCACCGACCGAGCCTTCGGCCGGAATCATCGGCAGCACGTTGTGCTGCAGCAGCGTGGCCAGGCCTTCCAGCAGCGGCAGGCTTACACCGGACATGCCGCGCACCAGAGAGGCCAGGCGCGCCGCCAGCACCGCACGGGTCTCGACCGGGTCCAGGTAACGGCCCAGGCCGCAGCCATGATAGGTGTACAGGTGGTGCGGCAGTTCAGCCACCAGTGCCGGTGGGATGTTCACCGTGCACGAATCGCCATAGCCGGTGGTCACACCGTAGATCACGCCATCCTCGCGCAGCAGGCGGTCGAGGAAGTCGGCACCGCGCTGGATGTGCGCGCGGAATGCCGGCGCGTCGCTCAGTGCGGCCTCGCACTGGCGCTGGGCCAGGGCAACCACGTCTTCGATGGTCAACGGTGCATCGCCAAAGCGGCACACGGGTACGGCGTCAGTCGTCATGCGGAGCCTGATCCCAGAAGGGGAAGAAATTGAACCAGTCCAACGGGGACTGGATGACCTGGAGTTCCAGCCAGCGCGCGAAGCGCTGTGCCTGTTCGGCCAGTGCCGCATCGCGTGAGCCGCGCGGCAGCACGATGCGTTCGGCGAACTGTTCGAATGCCACGCGGTAGCCCTCGCCCTGGTGCAGGCAGGCCATGGTGTAGACCGGGCAGCCCAGTGCGGCGGCGAGCACATAGGCACCGATCGGGAACGGGGCGCGGTGGCCAAGGAAATCGGCGGTGACGCTGCGTCCGCCCTGCACCGGCGTGCGGTCGCCGACGATGGCGACGAAGCCCCCCGCCGCGACGCGCTCGGCCAGCATCACTGCCGTGGCCGGGCCCATTTCGGTTACCTGCACCAGTTCCACCGCCGCCAGCGGGTCCAGCCGTTGCAGCAGGCGGTTGAAGCGCTGCGCATGCGCGGTGTGCACCAGCACGGTGATGCGGAACCCCGGCACCTGTTCGGCCAGCACCTGGCACAGTTCCAGGCAGCCGATGTGCGCGGTCAGGATCAGCCCGCCTTCGCGGCGCGCTATCTTCTGCAGTACCAGGTCGCGATGCAAGTGGATGCGTTCGGCGGGGTAGCGCCCGCCGAGGCCGAGGATCTTGTCCAGCATCGTGTCGGCGAAGGCGAAGAAATGGCGCAGGCTGTCGCGCCGGGTCGGCGCACGGCCGAGCACGCCGCTGTGTGCCTGCAGGCGCTGCAGGTACTGCATCGAGGCCTGGCGGCCGACACGGTTGCCCAACCAATGGCAGGCCACCACCGGCCACACGCACAGGCGGAATGGCCAGCGCCCGAACCAGCGGTGCACCCAGCACAGGAACAGCACGCCGGCAACCGACGTGGATTCGCCGATGTCGGCCCAGTGCGGAGCGTGCGGTCCGGTCGCCATCTCAACCCTGCCCGCGCAGGCGGCGCCACAGCAGGCGCGGCGCGCGCCAGAGCATGCCGAAGAACAGGCGGGTGTGCATGCGGCTGATGCGCACGTTGTCGCGCCACACATCGAAGTGCGACACGCCATCGGCAGGGTAGGTCACGCGCGTGGCCAGGTGCTCGACCGGCAGCTGCCGCCAGTACAGGCGCACCATCACTTCAGTATCGAAATCCATGCGCCGGCCGATGGTCTCTTCACCGATCAGGCGCAGCACCGGCGGCAATGGATACACGCGGAAGCCGCACATGGTGTCGCGCAGGTGCAGCGACAGCGTGTTGATCCAGACCCAGATGTGGGTCGCGTAGCGGCCATACAGGCGTGCCTTGGGAACACTGGCATCGTAGGCCGGAATGCCGCAGATCACCGCACCCGGGTGCGCGCGCGCCGCCTCGATGAAACGCGGCAGGTCGGCGGTATCGTGCTGGCCGTCGGCATCGATCTGCAGCACGTGGCTGTAGCCACGCGCAGCGGCCTCGGCAAAGCCGGCCAGCATCGCCCCACCCTTGCCCTGGTTGATGTTCAGGCGCAGCAGGTCGACGCCCTGGCGCTGTGCCAGCGAACGCAGCACCGTCGCGCACGCTTCATGCGAGCCATCGTCGACCAGCAGGCACGGCAGCCCGGCGGCCTGCACGCCTTCGACCACCGCCGCGATGGCGTGCTCGTGGTCATAGACGGGAATCACCACCAGTGGCGCGAACGCGGCACCGGCAACGGCCGGGTCAGTCCGCATCGGCGAAAACCACCTTGCCGCTGGCATGCACGCCGTGGCTGGAGGTGTAGCGGAAGGCCAGCACATTGCGCGTGGCATCCCAGTCCAGCTGCAGGGTCAGCTCATCGCCCGGGCGGGCCACGTGCTGGAACTTCACCGCATCCATGCGCAGGAATCCGGCCGGCATGCTGAACGCCTGGCGGCCAAAACGCACGGCCCAGTCCAGCTGCGCCACGCCGGGCAGGATCGCCGCCTGCGGGAAGTGGCCCTGGAACGGCCGCAGCGCCGGGTCGAGGGTCATGCGCAACGTAGCGCTGGCAGCATCGCGGTGATCCCAGACCGGCACCGGCATGAGCGGCTGGAACAGCGCCGCCAGTGCCGCCTGGGTGACCTTGCCCTGTGCATTGATCGGCAGCGCCTTCACCAGGCGCCAGCGGCGCGGCCGGGTGACCGCGTCATGCGCCTGTGCCAGGCGCGCGCCAAGGCGCTGGCCCAGCGCGCGGCGCGCGGCGTCACCGCCCTCCAGCAGCGCCAGGCTGGCCGGTACCACCACCGCTGCCAGCTGCTCACGCTGTCCCGGCAGGACCAGTACTCTCACATCGTCCACTTCGGTGTCTTCGCGCAGCGCGCGTTCCAGCGCATCCAGCGAAACGCGGCGCTCCTCGATCTTGACGATGCGGTCGGCGCGGCCCAGAAGGCGGAAGCGGCCATCGGCCAGGGCTTCGACACGGTCCTGGGTGCGCCACCAGTCGAGGGTTTCCAGATGCGCCGAGGCGACGGCCAGGCAGCCATCCTCGATGCGCCACTGCACGCCCGGCAACGGCTGCCACGGTGGCAGGTCGGTATCCCAGCGGCGCCAGGCGATACCCCCGGTTTCGCTGCTGCCGTAAACCTCGGTCGGTGCCACGCCCAGCCATTGCCGTACCTGGCGTGCGGCTTCTTCGGGCAGCGGGCCACCGGAGGAGAACACCGCGCGCAGGCGGCCGTGCAGGCCGGCCCAGTCGAGCTGCTCGGGCAGGCGCTTGAGGTGGGCTGGCGTCGCCACCAGCACCGTGTCGCTACCGGCCAGCGCGCCCACCAGGTCTTCGTGGAAGAACCGGCGCGGATGGATCAGGCGGCCGGCGGCCAGCGGCCACAGCACCCGGAACAGCAGGCCGTAGATGTGCTGGTGGGACACCGTGCCATGCACCTGCACGCCTTCCAGCTGCGCGCCGAACGCAGCCTGCAGCGCATCCACCTCGCGCGCCAGCTGGTCCATGCGCTTGTTGATCGCACTGGGCTGGCCCGTGCTGCCGGAGGTGAACACGCACAGCTCGCAGGCGCGCTCGTCCAGCACCTGCAGTTCGCCGTCCACGCCAACGGTGGGGGCAACCAGCGCTCGGTAGTCGGCGGAAACATCGCCGGCGAAACCGCTCACCTGTGGCTGCAGCGCCTGCAGCGTGGCCGGCAGGTTGTCGGCAGCCAGAAACACCCGCTTGCCGGCATGCCAGGCGCCGAACAGCGCAGCAGCGAAGGCCACCGCATCATCGAAGTACAGGGCCCAGTCACGGCCATCGGCAGCAGCAAAGGCCGCACGCCAGGCCAGTACCCGCTGGCGGAAGCGGGCATGGTCGATTACCTCGCCATCGCACACGCCGATGCTGCGCTGCGGCTGCGGGTCCACCAGCAGCCGGTCCAGGGCAATCCACTCAGCCATGCGCGTGCGCTGCCTTGACCCGACGCCGCACCAGCCACTCACCTGCAAACAACACGCCCATCATCACGTACGCCAACAATCCGTTGTAGAGCATCCAGACCCGGTCCGACGCGTAAAGCGCGGTCAGCAGGGCCAGGCTGCCGTTGAGAACGAAGAAGCCACACCACACCTGGGTGACGCGGCGGGTATAGGCCACCGCGAACGCCGGCAGGTCCGGCTCCTGCAACCGCGCCAGGCGTTCCACCAGCGGCGGGCCGAAGCGCAGGCTGGTGCCGAACACCGCCAGCATCACCATGTTGACCAGCGCCGGATACAGCTTCAGCGGCAGGGGCTGGTTCAGCACGGTGGCCAACACGGCCAGCAGGCCGGTTCCCGCAGCGGCGGCCCACCACAGCGGCTGGCGCGTACTCAGCGCACGCAGCAGGGCCAGGGTGAACAGCAGCAGCGACAGCCAGCGTGGCTCGAAACGGCCCATCGCCAGGTACACCAGCACCGGGTAGGCCAGCGAGATCGCGGCCACCACGACCGTGCGTGCGCGTGCCATGGCGGAGCCGCCGGCGCTGCGGTCAGGCGGCTGCCTGGTCCGGCAGCAACCCATGCACGACATCGACGATGTCCTGCACGGTGCGCACGGCCTTGAACGCTTCCGGCTGCAGGTTGCGGCCCAGCAGCGGCTTGAGCTGCACGATCAGGTCGACCGCATCGATGCTGTCGATATCCAGGTCGTCGTACAGGCGTGCCTCGGGGGTGATCCGGGCGGTTTCGATCTCGAAGCTGTCGGTCAGGATGCTGACGATGCGTTCGAACAGTTCATTCTTGGTCATGGCAATTCCTGGCGCCGTTACGACTGGCGGGCGGCGACGAACTCGCCGAGCGCGCGCACGCTGGAGAAATGGCGACGGGTTTCTTCCGAATCGGCCGAGAGGCTGACACCGTACTTCTTCTGCAACGCCAGGCCCAACTCCAGCGCGTCGATCGAATCCAGGCCGAGGCCCTCGACGAACAGCGGCGCGGTCGGATCGATGTCCTCCGGCGTGATGTCCTCCAGCGAAAGGGAGGAAATGATCAATTCCTTGATCTCGTGCTCAAGTGCTTGCACGGGGCGGCTCTCCAGACAGGTCGAAATAACGAGAAAGGTGCTCGGTAACGCGGCGTGCCGCCAAGGCATCCCCCCTTGGCGAGTCGTCTTCGGCCAAGAAAGGCGCGATCGGGATATCTTCGCCGATCTGCAGCCGAACGTGAAAGCGACGTGAGGGGACACGATACCACTTCTGTCCCTTGGTCAGGGTTGGCGGGCTGCAGGTGATCCGCACCGGGGTGACGTCGATGCGGCCCCGTACGGCGATGTTGGCGGCCCCGCGCTGCAGGCGCGGCGGCTGCCCGGGCACGCTGCGGGTGCCCTCCGGGAAGATGACCAGGGTGCCGCCGGCATGCACCGCGGCCACGCAGTCATCGACCAGGCCGGCGCCATCGTCATTGGAGATGTAGCCGGCGGCCCGTACCGGACCGCGCATGAACGGGTTGCAGGCCACGGCCCGCTTGACCACGCAGTCGGCGTTGGGAAGCAGCGAGATCAGGCAGACCACGTCGATCAGGGTCGGGTGGTTGGCCAGCACCAGCAGGCCGTCACGCTGCAGGCGTTCACCGCCCTCGATCTCGTAGGTCATCACCCCCAGCCCGCGCATCAGCCGCAGATGGCTGGCGAACGCGACCTGGACCACGCGCCGGGCGCGCCGGCGACGGGCCACCGGGTCCCGCATCAGCAGCAGTACCGGCATCACCAGGACGCCGAGCAGCAGCCCGCCCAGGCCAAACGCAACAAAGCTCAGGCCGGTGCCAAACACCCGCCAGGCGTGGTCGAGGCGGCGCGGCAGCTCACTCACGGCGGCCCCAGCGCCAGCGCTGGCCATGGGCCACGTGCTCCAGCGCTGGCGCGCCGGACAACAGGAAGCGATGCAGGTCCAGCGCGTGCGGCAGCAGGCCGGGTACAGTGCTGGCCTGGCCGTCGGCCGGCTGCCACTGCAGCGCCAGCGTCGGCCGGCCCTCTGCTGGCGCGGTCAAACGCCAGCACCAGGCGAAGAACGGGTCGGGTTCGTCGGCGAACGTCGCGTAAACCTCCGGTAGCGGCGACTCGTAGACCACCACCCGTACCTCGCGGGCGCCATCGGCGAGCAGGGCGACGGCCTCCAGGCACGCGGCTTCGACCGTTCCCTGGCCAGCAGCCAATGCCAGGTAGTTGCCGCGATGGCCGCGGGCGATTGAATACAGCGCGGCGATCGCGTTGTGCACCGACAGGCCAAATCCGGTGGGCGACAACGCCTGGTCGCCGACCAGCGCCCCCAGCAGGTCCATCGAACGTGCGACGTCGCCATGGCGGCTGGCGAACACCAGCGGCACGTCGCTGTCGGCCCCCTGCCCGTCCTCGCACCAGCACGCGGTCTGGATCGCCATGCGGCCCAACCGCTCGATGCGACGGCGTTGCATTGCCGGAACCTCTGCCAGTGCCGGCGTATCCCCGCCGTGCGGCAGGTACGGCGCTTCGGCCCAGCCCAGCCACTGGCTACGCTCGCTCAGGCCGGGCGCCCACGCGGCCCAGTCGACGATGGAGAATTCAATCATTTAGCGTTGGTGCTTCAACGGGAGAACGATAGGCACGAGCCATTACGGCGACGCGCGGCGGCCCCCCATTCCTGCAGCCGTGCGTCCGTCCAGGACGTCGCCGGCTGCCCCCCTGGCTGCCGGAAAGGAGCGCACGCTAGCACGTCCCGCCCGGGGTGTGCAGGTTTCACATTCCCCAACACGGGGCCCGGCACCGGCGGGCCCCGCCTTCAACCCATCAGTGGTAACCGGTGTCGGCGTGCACCTTGCCGCGGAACACCCGGTACGACCACGCCGTATAGCCCAGGATGACCGGCAGCAGAATGACCAGCCCGACCAGGGTGAAGCCCAGCGAGGAGGCCGGCGCGGCGGCCTGCCACAGGGTCATCGACGGCGGCAGCAGGTACGGCCACATGCCCAGCACCAGGCCAAGGAAACCAAGCACGAACAGCGCCAGGCTGAGCAGGAACGGCGGCAGGTCGCGGCGCGGATGGGTCGCACTGCGCCACAGCGCGGCGGCCACCGCCAGGGTCAACAGCGGCACCGGCGACAGCCACCAGAAGTTGCCGTCGCTGAACCAGCGGGCCATCAGCCGCGAATCGAGGAACGGCAGCCAGCTGCTGACCAGGCCCATCGCTGCGATCACCGCCACCACCAGCGGCCGGGTCATCTTCCGTGCCAGCGCCTGCACGCGGCCTTCGGTCTTCAGGATCAGCCAGGTGCTGCCCAGCAGTGCATAGCCGGCCACCAGCGCAGCACCGGTCAGCATCGCGAACGGGCTGAACCAGGCGAACGGCCCGCCCTCATAGACACCGTCCACCAGCGGGATGCCCTGCACCAGGGTGCCGAGGATCACGCCCTGGGCAAACGTGGCCAGCAGCGAACCGAGGCCGAACGCCACGCTCCACAGCCGGCGCGATCGATGCGCCTTGAAGCGGAACTCGAACGCCACGCCGCGGAACACCAGCGCCACCACCAGCAGCAGCACCGGCAGGTACAGCGCCGACAGCAGCACCGCATAGGCCTTCGGGAACGCCGCCAGCAGGCCGGCGCCACCCAGCACCAGCCAGGTCTCGTTGCCGTCCCAGATCGGCGCGGCGGTGTTCATCATCAGGTCCAGCTGTTCCTCGTCCTCGGCGAACGGGGCGAGGATGCCGATGCCGAGCACGAAGCCATCCAGCACCACATACATCAGCACGCCGAAGCCGATCACCGCAAACCACGCCACCGGCAGCCAGGTCATCAGGTCCATGTCAGCGCTCCTCCAGCGGTTCGTCGGCCGCCGACAGCGGGCGTGCCGGGGTGTGGCTGCCGTGGTCCAGCGATGGCCCATCATCGTGCGGACGCGGTCCGTGGCGCAGGATCTTCACCAGGTACCAGATGCCCCAGCCGAACACGAAGGCATAGCCGACCAAGTAGACACCCAGCGACAGCGCGGTCATCCACGCGCTCTGCGGGCCGACCGCATCAGCAGTGCGCAGCACGCCATACACCACCCACGGCTGGCGGCCCATCTCGGTGACGAACCACCCGGACAGCAGCGCGATGAAGCCGCTGGGCAGCATCCAGTTCCAGCCGCGCAGCAGCCACGGCGAATCGAGCAGCTTCTTCCGCCACAGCTGGAACGCCGACACCCAGGCCAGCAGCAGCATCAGCGTGCCCAGCCCGACCATGATCCGGAAGGCGAAGAACACCGGCGTCACCGGCGGCCGCTCGCTGGAGGGTACCGAGGTCAGCGGGTCGAAGGTACCGTCCAGGCTGTGGGTGAGGATCACGCTGCCCAGCTTCGGAATGGCAACTTCGAAATCATTCCGCTCTTCCTTCTCGTTCGGCAGCGCGAACACCACCAGCGGTACGCCCTCGCCCTCCTTGGTTTCATGCCAGTGCGCTTCCATCGCCGCGATCTTCATCGGCTGGTGCTTGAGCGTGTTCAGGCCATGCATGTCGCCGACGAAAATCTGCACCGGCACGGTCAGTGCCGCGAACGCCACCGCTGCCACCAGCATGCGCCGGCCCGCTTCCACATGCGTGCCCTTGCGCAGGTACCACGCACCGACGCCACCGATCACGAAACAGGTGGTGATGAACGAACCCAGCGCCATGTGCGCCAGGCGATAGGGGAACGAGGGGTTGAACACCACCTGCCACCAGTCCACCGGATGCACCACGCCGTTGACCATCTCGTAGCCGGCCGGCGTATGCAGCCAGCTGTTGGACGACAGGATCCAGAACGTGGAGAACAGCGTGCCCAGCGCCACCATGCAGGTGGACAGGAAATGCAGGCGCGGCGAGACGCGGCCCCAGCCGAACATCATCACGCCGAGGAAGCTGGCTTCCAGGAAGAACGCGGTCAGCACTTCGTAGGTCAGCAACGGGCCGATGACCGTGCCGGCCACCTCGCTCAGCCGTGGCCAGTTGGTTCCGAACTGGAAGGCCATGACGATGCCGCTGACCACGCCCATGCCGAACGACACCGCGAAGATCTTCTGCCAGAAGAAATACAGCTCGCGCCACACGGGCAACTTCGTGCGCAGCCAGCGCCATTCGATGAAGGCCAGCCAGCTGGCCGTGCCAATGGTGAAGGCGGGGAACAGCACATGGAAACTGATGACGAATCCGAACTGGATCCGGGACAACAACAACAACGCGTCCAAGGGACGCCTCCTGCCTGTGACCGGTGGGATACCGGACCACTTTAGGAGGATTTCGTTAAGACGGGATGCGACCGGGTGACGCGCTGCTTCACTTTGTCGCAGGGGTCAACCGTTCTGGTAGCTGCCAACCTTGGTTGGCACACACGCCCAAACGCCGACCCAGGTCGGCATCTACCAACGGCGACTGGAACGGCCCACCGCCCGGAGGGCGCCTCAGTGCCAGAAATACCAGCCCGCTGCAGTCAGCAGCGCGCCAAACAACAGCACCTGCACCAGCACATAGACCACACCACTATCGCGCGACTCAGCGGCAATGCGCTTCTGCAGCGCCTCGCTCACATCCGGCGCGTCTTCCTGCTGCGCCTGCTCACGCAACGCCTGGGCCAGCGCGCGCTCTTCCGCATCGCGGGGGTCGGTGGGTAGGTTCACAGCAGTTCTCCAGCAGAGGCGCGCCGCGTCAGTTCCTGCTTCAGGACCTGGCGCGCGCGGTGCAGGTGGCTCTTGATGGTACCGCGCGCCAGCCCGGTCACCTGCTCGATCTCGGCCAGATCGAAATCCTCCAGGTAGTGCAACCCGACGATCAGCCGCTGCGGCGCACTCAGCCGTTCCAGTGCTGCGCCCAGCTGGCGCCCGGCCTGCAGCACCTCGCTCAGTTCCGCCGGGCCCGGGCCTTCATCACCGATGCCAAGTTCTTCCGGCACCTCCACCGCTACCATCCATTGCGCTTCCAGGCGTCGCCGTCGCAGGTGCTGCAGCGCAGTGGTGTAGGCCACCCGCGAAACCCAGGTACGCAACGAAGATTCAAAGCGGAACCGGTACAGCTGGCGGAACACCGCCAGGAAGGTTTCCTGCAGCAGATCGGCCACCTGGTCGCGGTCGCCGACCATGCGACCGATCACATGCGCGCAGGTGCGCTGATGCGCCTGCACCAGCTGCGCGAACGCCGACTGCGAACCATCAATGATGGCGCGGACCAGAGCGCGGTCGTCATCTGCGTCGGGTATGGGCTCGGCGGGGACGTCGCGGCGACGCCCCCGCAATGCAGCCAATGCTCCATCCAGCAGGCTCATGCGCGGGGCGCCCCCTGTGCCCGTGGCATGCCTGCCTCAGCCCTTGCGCGCGGCGGGGCGGGTGAAGTGCCAGGCCAGCAGCTGGCCGAGGCCGGCACTGCCGACCATCGCGGCGGCGGCGCCGAAGGTCAGTTCGCGTGCACCGATCGCCTCCAGCAGGCCCATTGCCACGGCCAGGCTGACCAGGCTGATGCCCCAGCGAAGCGCGCCCTGGCGGCGACGCTCCTCTTCCAGTACGGCCAACGAGCGGATGACTTCCTCGGGTACATGGGGCGCCACCAGCTTGCTGCGCGCCCGTGCATCGGCGATGGCATGGATCGCGTAGGCGATGCAGATGAAGAGGGTGATCGGGATCAGTTCCTGCATGGTCGGGCTCCTGTTCGGTGGATGATGCGGGTTCAGGAGAATGGATGCGCGACCACGGCAACCGGTTGCACTAAGTGCCTGCAGCCTCTCCGCTGCCGCCGGGCGTGTCCGCCGGGACCGGGAAATAGGTCTCCACGTGAAAATCCAGCTGCAGGTCCGCCATCAGTCGCAGCAACTGCTGATCCAGCTCGAAACCCGCCCATGCGGTCTTTCCAAAGATGCCGACACGCAGGCCGATGCCGGCGCCTTCCTGCAGCAGTTCCCTGATCACGTCGGCGCGTGCCTGCAGTAGATCGATCAACGCCGGCCAGGCATCCATCAGCCAGCCGTCCTTGCCCCTATCCAGTACGAACACCACGCGGGTCTCCGCATGCCCGCTGATCAGGCTGCCGTCGCGATCCCGGTATCCGGTTCCGACGTCTCGGGAAAACGCCGGTTCCAGATCCAGCCGGGCGGCAATCCCGTCGCCGGCCTCTGTTGGGTGCTGCACGCGCAGCGAGATCCTGTAGTCGTAGCAGTACATATCGGTTCCATCCGAACGGAACGGCCATCATGCCGCACACGCCACCGCGGCGACCCGGACGGTGCCATTTTGCCGATTCCGCTGCCATGACCTGTGGCCCCTGCCCCGGGCCCGGACGGCTGCTACGCTTGCCCGGTTTCCTCTACTGGTGCCGTCCGCCCATGTCCCGAGTGCTGCCCCTGTCCCTCCTGCTGTCGGCCGTGCTGGCCGCACCGGCTGCGCATGCCGCGCCGACGCCGATCACCATCGAACAGGCCATGGCCGACCCGGACTGGATCGGTCCGCCGGTCGAGAAGGCCTGGTGGTCGTGGAACAGCCAGCAGGTGGAGTACCAGCTCAAGCGCAACGGCAGCCCGGTGCGCGATACCTTCCGCCAGCCGGTGGCCGGTGGCGTGGCCGCGCAGGTGGCCGATGACCAGCGCGGCACCCTGGACGTGGCCGAGCCGGTCTACGACCGCAGCCGCAGCCGCAGCGCCTTCGTCCGCAACGGCGATGTGTTCGTGCGCGACCTGCGCAGCGGCGCGCTGACCCAGCTCACCCGCAGCAACGAGCGCGCGGGCAACGTGAACTTCGCCGCCGACAATGGCGTGATCTGGCGCGTCGGCCAGAACTGGTTCCACTGGACCGCCGCCAGCGGCGTGCAGCAGGTGGCCAGCCTGAAGGCCGAAAAGGACCCGCGTACGCCGCCGAAGGCCGACGTGCTGCGCGACCAGCAGCTGCGCACGCTGGAAACCCTTCGCCGCGACCGTGACCAGCGCGAAGCACTGAAGGACCAGGACCAGCGCTGGCGCCAGGCCGACCCGACCCGCGCGCCGGGCCCGGTGTACCTGGGCGCCGACGTGGAGATCGCCGACAGCGTGCTGTCGCCTGACCTGACCCACCTGATCGTCGTGACCAAGCCGAAGGACTTCGATGACGGCCGTGGCGGCAAGATGCCGCTGTACGTAACCGAGTCGGGCTACGAGGAAACCGAGGACACCCGCACCCGCGTCGGCCGTAACGGCTTCGAGCCGCACACGCTGTGGTACGTGGACGTGCGCACCGGCAAGGCCGAGAAAGTCTCGCTGGCCGGCCTGCCGGGCATCAGCACCGATCCGCTGGCCGAGCTGCGCCGCAAGGCCGGCAAGGACGCGCTGAAGGGCGAGCGCAGCCTGCAGGTGATGAGCGACTTCATGGGCGGTGGCATCCGCTGGAGCCCCGATGGCCAGCAGGCCGCGGTGATGCTGCGTGCCAACGACAACAAGGACCGCTGGATCATCAGTGTCAACGCCGCCGACGGCCGCGTGCAGAACCGCCATCGCCTGACCGACAATGCCTGGATCAACTGGGGCTTCAATGATTTCGGCTGGATGGCCGATGGCCGCACGCTGTGGCTGCTGTCGGAGGAATCAGGCTTCTCGCACCTGTACACCCAGGCCGGCACGGCCAAGCCGCAGGCGCTGACCAGCGGCAAGTGGGAAACCTCGGCGCCGGTGCTGTCGGCCGACGGCAAGGGTTTCTACTTCCTGTGCAACCAGCAGGCGCCGCATGACTACGAAGTCTGCGCGGTCGACACCGGCAGCCGCCAGGTGCGCGAGCTGACCAGCCTCAACGGCGTGGAAGACTTCTCGCTGTCCCCAGACGGCCAGCAGCTGCTGGTGCGCTACTCCGGCGCCTACCTGCCGGCGCAGCTGGCCGTGGTACCGAGCACCGGCGCAGGCCAGGCCCGCGTGCTGACCGACACCCGCACTGCCGAGTTCAAGGCGCGCCAGTGGATCCAGCCGAAGCTGGTGGCGGTGCCGTCCAAGCATGGCGCCGGCGTGGTCTGGGCCAAGTACTACGAGCCCGAAAACAAGGAACCGGGGAAGAAGTACCCGATCGTGATGTTCGTGCACGGCGCCGGCTACCTGCAGAACGTGCACCAGCGCTACCCGGCCTACTTCCGCGAGCAGATGTTCCACAACCTGCTGGTGCAGAAGGGCTACATCGTGCTGGACATGGATTACCGCGGCAGCGAGGGCTACGGCCGCGACTGGCGTACGGCGATCTACCGCAACATGGGCCACCCGGAACTGGAAGACTACAAGGACGGCCTGGACTGGCTGGTCGACACCCAGCAGGGTGACCGCGACCATGCCGGCATCTACGGTGGTTCCTACGGCGGCTTCATGACCTTCATGGCCCTGTTCCGCTCGCCGGGCACGTTCAAGGCCGGCGCCGCGCTGCGCCCGGTGGTGGACTGGCACCAGTACAACCACGGCTATACCAGCAACATCCTCAATACCCCGGACATCGATCCGGAGGCGTACCGCGTGTCCTCGCCGATCGAATACGCGCAGAACCTGCAGGACAACCTGCTGATCGCCCACGGCATGATGGATGACAACGTGTTCTTCCAGGACTCGGTGAACCTCACCCAGCGCCTGATCGAACTGCACAAGGACAACTGGTCGATCGCACCGTACCCGCTGGAGCGCCACGGCTATGTGCGCGCCGATTCCTGGCTGGACCAGTACAAGCGCATCCTCAAGCTGTTCGAGCAGAACCTGAAGTGAGCAACGCCGCGGCCACGATCCACATCGTGGCCGCGGTCATCCTGGATGACCGCGGCCGGGCGCTGGTGGTGCGCAAGCACGGCGCCAGCCGCTTCATCCAGCCGGGCGGCAAGCCCGAACCCGGCGAAGCGCCGCTGCAGGCGCTGGCCCGCGAACTGGACGAAGAACTCGGTGTGCAGCTGTGCGCCGAAACCGCCATCGCGCTGGGCACCTTTGAGGATTGGGCGGTGAACGAACCCGGCCATCGCGTGCAGGCACAGGCCTGGTGGGTGCGGGTGGTCGGCACGCCACAGGCATGTGCAGAGATCGCCGAACTGGCCTGGGTGCCGCTGCAGCCGCCGCATGGCCAGCCCTTGGCACCGTTGAGCGAACACCATATCCTGCCGGCCGTCGCCACCCGGGTGACGGCCCGCTGATCGCGCGGGCACCGATTGCAAGGACACCGGATGTCAATGTCGATCCCGCCGATTCCCTCGCTGGTCCAGCCGACCTATCACGCCTGGGTGCGCCCGATCGCACACGCTTCGTTCTGGCTGTCGCTGCTGCTCACGGTGTACTTCGTGATGCAGGGGCTGCTGCTGTGGCCGCTGCACAACCTTCCGATCTGGCATCTGGTTGAGAGGGAAGTACAAGACCAGCACCTGCACAGCCTGACCTGGCTTCTGGCGCATCCGGTGGCCGCGTCGATGATTGCCGCGCTGCTGTGCCTGGCCTCGACGCTGGCCAGCTGGGGCCTGCTGCGCGAGCGCAGCTGGGGCTTGTGGAGCTTTGTGGTGATCCTGCTGCTGAGCGCATTGGCCAACTTTGCGATCGCCGGCTGGTTGGACGTGTTCATGCGTGATGTCATCCCGTTTCTCTCCGACGACGCCGTCCTGCAGCAGGAACTCCATCTGAAACGCTGGTTGATCACGCTGACCGTGGTGGCCATGTCATTTGTGCTCCTCGGCCTGCAGGGCTGGCTGGCCTGGCGCCTGTTGCGGCCGGACATCCGCTCGCGCTTCCACTGAGCACCCCCCTTTCCCGCACGACAAGGACCGTCGCTTGCGCTTGCCGACCCTTCTCCCCGCATTGCTGCTGTTGACTGCGCTGCCTGCCAGCGCCGACGCGCTGCAATGTGGCGAATACCGCAGCGCCGATGGCGGCATGGCGCTGGTATTCACCACTCCCGGCAGCGGCCACCACCACGATGATGGCAGCGAGCCGCAGCCGCTGTGGGTTGATCGCGGTGCGGCACAGACGCGGTTGGTCATGCTCGACGATGGCGTGGCGCAGCGGATCCGGATCAGCGCCGATGGGCAGCGTATCGAGCGCGACGGGGTGGTGCTCTACACCCTGCGCCAGCCCCGCGCCTGCGCCAGCGAGCCCAGCGCGATGGACGGCAGCTGCCGCGCCGCCGGCAGCCACTGCGTTGCACGGCTGCCCACGGCCTCACCCGGCCAGGGCCAGCGTGCGTGCAGCGAAGGCGTTGGCGCGGGCTGCTCGGCGCTGCTGCGCCAGCTTCGCGATGGAACGACTGTAGTCGGCAGCGATGACACCAGCACCGCGCGCTTCGAACGCCCGCCCATCTGCCGCGAACACACGCCCGGCCATGACCCGCAGGCCTGCGAGACGCTGACCGGCGATGCGCTGGCCGCCGCCATGCAGAAGGTCGGTGAACGCCTGCAACAGGAAGACGAAGACCTCCCGGATTCACCGCTTCCGGCCGCTGCACGCGATCGCCTGCAGCAGTTGTGCCTGCAGCAACGTGGCGGCCGCTTCTGCGTCGAAGTAGCCGCACAGCAACTGATCGCGCTGGAGCCCGCATTGGCGGTGCAGGCGCTGCAGGTGGTCTGCGATGCCGGCCGCGCCAGCGGCTGCGAACGCATCGCACCGCTGCGCGGTCCTGGCGCCGACCTGCGCCTCGTCCCGGCCCAGCAGGTGCCCTGCGGCCGCTACCAGGCCGATGGAGGCGTGATCGACAGGCTCGACTTCGGCGATGGCACCCGGGCCCGCCTGCAGAACGGCGCCATCCACCTGCAGCAGAACGGCGAAACCCTTGTGCTGCGCCAGCTCGGCAACGGCGATCTGCTCGGCATGGATGCGCAGACCGCCTACCAGCGTTACCAGCCTGTGCCCGGCACGGCAGAATGTACGCCCCCGCGCGAGGGCCGTGGTTCGCCGTAGCGCCTGGAGTTTCCCGTTCGATCGTCAAGGAGACGACATGCATTCACCCGCACCGCGCCAGCGCTGGCTGGCCTGGGCGTTGCTGCTGGCCGCACCGATGGCCGCCGCACAGTCACCGCAATGCGGCCTGTTCAAGGCCGACGAAGGCAGCAGCACGCTGCGCATCAGCTCACCCAACCGTGGCGAGCAGAAGCACTTCGGCAGTGCACCGTCTCCGGTCGCGTTCCAGCAGATAGACGGGAAGCTGCAACTGGTGAACCTGGAGTACGGCCTGCCCAGCCCGCTGCAGGTACGTGATCGTGGCCGCACGGTCGAGGTGGATGGCACGACCTACATCCTGCTGACCCCCGAACAGTGCGCCGCCGCAGCCAGGCCGGCGGTAGGCAGCTGCCTGGCCAATGCCGTGGCCTGCCTGGACAACCGTCACGAAGCCACTCCGGCCGCGCTGGAAGCAGGGTGCCGGGAAGGCGTGCCCGGCATGTGCCTGCAACTGGCTGATCGCTGGCGTGATGAAGCCAAGCCTAAGGTGAAGGCCGATCCTGTCCAGCAGAAGGCGGCCCTCGACGCCGCCCTGTCCGGCATCAAGCTCCCCGCTGCTTGTGACAACGGGGGCTTCGAACAGGAAACCCCGGCATGTGCCGCCGCGCTCGAGGCCGACCCCGCAGTGCAGGCGCAGCTGGTCAAGGCCGCGATGACGGCAGCCATGACCGAAGCCATGGTGACGATGACGGCGCCGACCGTGCCGGTGATCATTCCGGCTGAGCGGCGGCAACAGTTGTTGCGGCTGTGCCGCGAGGTAGCGCATGGCGGCTTCTGCGAGCGGGTGGCCGAGCTGTCCTGGGACGCGGGAGATCCCCTGCTGGCGGTGCAGGCGCTGGCTGCGGCCTGCACACCGGGCAACGACACCGCCACCTGCGAGCGTCTGCCGTCGTTGCAGGCACTGGGCGCATCATTGCGACCGCAACCGGCAACGGCCCTGCCCTGCGGCAACTACCGGACCGATGGCGGTCTGATGGACACGCTGGACTTCGGTGACAACGGCCTGGTCGGCGTTGGCTGGAACAGCCATCTCCGCGCCCGCGTCGAAGAGGGCGACATCCGCATCCGCCACGACAGGGGCGGCGACTTCGTGCTGCGTCCGCTGCCTGGCGGCCAACTGCTGGGCCTGGATACCTGGACCCGCTTCCAGGTGTTCACCCCCACTGGCGATGGCCCGGGCCGCTGCAGTGCACCGAAGCAGTACACCGTGCTGCCGCTACCCCAGGATTGCCCGCAGGCGCTCGCTGCCGGCGGGGCGGAAGCCTGCTGCGCGCAAGGCAAGCTGCAGGGCTGCAACGTACTCGGCAACCGCCTTGCGCTGTCCGGGCACTGGCTGCAGGCCGCCGAGCACTACACCACGGTCTGCCGCGCCGGCGTCCGCGAGGGCTGCGAGAACCTGGTCACGGCCCAGGGCAACGATGCCGAGGTGGATGCACATGCACTGCTGGACCGGCTGTGCAAGGCCGACCGCAGTGGCCTGCACGTGGCCTGCGACGCGCTCGGCACCCAGAACTGGGAACTGATCGATCTGGGCCGCGCGCTGCAGAAGGCGGCCGATGACGCGGCATCAGACGACACCCCGCCGCCACGCCATTCCAACCGCAAGCGCTGAGCCAGCCAGGGCCTGTCCGCAGCTTCGGGCGGGCCCTGCGGTAAAGTACGCGCCATGAACGAATTCGAGCGCGTGCGCGCCTACCTCACCGACCTGCAGGACCGCATCTGTGCGGCGATCGAGGCCGTCGATGGCCGGGCCCGCTTCCAGGAAGACCTGTGGCAGCGTGCCGAGGGCGGCGGTGGGCGCACCCGCGTGCTGCGCGACGGCGCGGTGTTCGAGCAGGCCGGTATCGGCTTTTCCGATGTGTCCGGCAGCCGCCTGCCGCCGTCGGCCTCGGCCAACCGCCCGGAACTGGCCGGCGCCTCCTGGCGCGCCACCGGCGTGTCGCTGGTGTTCCACCCGCTCAACCCCTACGTGCCGACCACCCATGCCAACGTGCGCTTCTTCCAGGCACAGCGCGACGGTGAAGTGGTGGCCAGCTGGTTCGGCGGCGGCTTCGACCTGACCCCGTTCTATCCGTTCGACGAGGACGTGCAGCATTGGCACGAGGTGGCACGCGACCTGTGTGCTCCGTTCGGCGACGAACGCTATGCCGCGCACAAGCGCTGGTGTGATGAGTACTTCTTCCTGCGCCACCGCAATGAAACGCGCGGCGTCGGCGGGCTGTTCTTCGACGACCTGCACGGCGACTTCGAGCGCGACTTCGCTTATCTGCGTGCGGTCGGCGATGGTTTCCTCGACGCCTACCTGCCGATCGTGCAGCAGCGCAAGGACACCGCGCATGGCGAGCGCGAGCGCGAATTCCAGCTGTACCGCCGCGGCCGCTACGTGGAGTTCAACCTGGTCTACGACCGCGGCACGCTGTTCGGCCTGCAGAGCGGCGGCCGCAGCGAGAGCATCCTGATGAGCCTGCCGCCCCGGGTGCGCTGGGAGTACGGCTTCGCCCCGGAAGCGGGCAGCGCCGAGGCGCGCCTGGCCGACTATCTGGTGCCGCGCGACTGGCTGTGATCTTCCGGCGCCACGCCTGACCCGTGGCGCCCTCTCCTGCCTGTGGTGCGCCCCGCACCGGACAGGCCCTGCTCACTTCCTTCAAGGATGACCCCATGCCCGCTGCTGTTTCCCCCCGCCCTCGCGCTGCGGGCTGGCGCTCCCTGCTGTTGCTTGCATTGGCCTCGGCCAGCCTGCCGGCCGCCGCTCAGTCGATGGCCTGCGGCACCTACAAGGACAGCAGCGGCAACACCACGCTGACCCTGGAGAGCGAAGGCCACGGCTTCCTGTCCGGCCCCTACCAGGCCACCGAGGAGCTGCGCATCGCCCGCCAGGAAGACGTGCTCGGTACCGGCAACCTGTCCACGGGCCAGCTGGAAAACTGGTACTTCTCGGACAACGACCGCACGATCAGCACGCCCTATCGCGAGTTCACCCGTGAGCACGCCGCCGCCTGCAAGACAATGCCGCAGCCCGTCGAGGGCGGTTGCGTGATGAACACCTCCGAGTGCCTGGAGGCGCTGCCAGAGGCCGCACCCGTGAAACTGCACGCCTGGTGCGCCGAGGGCGTGGGCGCAGCCTGCATGCGCCTGCTGGAGACCTACCAGCAGCAGGCCAAGGACGCAGCACCCAGAAAGGAAGAGCCGCCGATTCCCGAGATCTGCAGGGAGGAGCTGCCCTCGTTCGACGCCGAGGGTTGCATGACGGCAGCCAAGGAGATTGCCTCGGAAATGATGGGCAAGGCCCTGCTCGGCCTGCAGCATTCCGTGGATGCGCCTCTGCCACCTGCACAGCTTGATGAACTGATCGACCTTTGCCGCGTGCAACAGGGCGAAACGTTCTGCGCCGACACCGCCGAAACCTTGTGGAGCAGTGGCCGCCTGCAGGAGGCCCGCGATGCGCTGCAGCGATCCTGTGCACAGCGCGCGGATGCCCCGGCCTGCGGTCCGGCCAACGACCTTGCCGTTCTCGCCAGCGCCCCCGCGGCAGCGCTCACGCCGGTGCCGGCCGCCGCACTGCCCTGTGGCAGCTTTGAAGCCGAGCGCAGCGTGCTGTCGCAGCTGCGTTTCCTCGAGGGTGGTGTGGTTGAGGCCGGTGGCCGCGAACAGCCACTGCGGGCCAGCCTGAGCGACGGCCGCATCCTCATCCATCGCGATATCGGCAGCGACTTCGTGCTGCAGCTGCTGCAGAACGGCAACCTGGTCGGTATCGACAGCGGCAATCAATTCGCCTATTACGAGCGCAAACCGGCGGCCGGCAATACCCGCTGCACACCGTGAATGATGCCCTGTAGCGCCGAGCCCATGCTCGGTGCTGCACGATCAGGTGCCCTTCCGCGGAAGGATGGTGATGTGCCCGGTCGTCTCCAGCAGGGCGATCTGCACATCCTCGATCCGCAGGCCACCCTGCTGGCGCAACGCAGCATCGAAATCGGCCCGGCTGATCAGTTCGCGGCGGAGAACACCCTCCAAAAGCCGGCCATCGCGCGCGATTACGGTAGGTTCTCCTTCGATCATCCGCTCCATGCGTCGATTCCGGGTGGTCAGCCAGCCCACCCCATAGTTGAGCAGGATGAGGGTCGCGGCCAGCAGCAGGCCGCCGCCCAGCGAGGTATCGGTGCCCAGCAGCGCGTTCTGCACCGCATTGCCCAGCAGCACGATCAACAGCACGTCGAAGGGCGTGATCTGCCCTAGAGCCCGCTTGCCGCCAAGCCGGACCATGCCCAGCACCACGACATAGACCACCACCGCGCGCAGGATGAACTCCCACCAGGGCATTGCCAGTGCAAACAGATCGGGCATGGTCTTCCCCTGTGGAACGGTAGCCCAGCCTAGCACCAAGGATCTGACCCCATCCCTGGTGCTGCGGCGGCACAAATAAAAAGCCCCGCTGACCAGGGGGAGGTCAACGGGGCCGGGGAACGGGCACTTGGGGAGGAGTCCCCGTTCCGAGATCTGCTCCAGGGGATGGGAGAGATCCACAACAGGCGTTGCGCCTGTCGAGCGTTATAGAAGCACTCCGAACACTAACGGTTCGTGAAGGGGCCCAATTTAATGAACCTCGATCAGGACAACATTCATGATCGAGTCAGAAACCTCTGACGAATGAACGAATTCACGTCGTTTTCGGCCTGAAATGCCCTCAGTGCGCTTCGTCCCAGTTGTTGCCGACGCCGGTATCGACCACCAGCGGCACCCGCAGTTTGGCCGCTTGCGACATGCGCTCCACCACCTGCAAACGCAAGTCTTCAACGAAACTGCTTTCGGTTTCGAACACCAGTTCATCGTGCACCTGCAGGATCATCCGTGCCGGTGCGCCGCTGTCACGCAGCCACTGGTCCACGTCCACCATCGCGCGTTTGATGATGTCGGCAGCGGTGCCCTGCATCGGCGCGTTGATCGCCGCGCGTTCGGCACCGCCGCGCAGGCCCTGGTTACGTGCATGAATGTCGTTCAGGTACAGGCGACGACCAAACAGGGTTTCCACATAGCCCTGGTCGCGGGCCTGCTGGCGCATCCGCTCCATGAAGTCGCGCACGCCGGGGTAGCGGCTGAAGTACAGGGCCACGTAGTCCTGCGCCTGGCCACGGTCGATGCCCAGGTTGCGGGCCAGGCCGAAGGCGCTCATGCCGTACATTAGCCCGAAGTTGATC
This sequence comes from Stenotrophomonas sp. I18B00994, assembly GCF_014145825.1. Classification (NCBI taxonomy): domain Bacteria; kingdom Pseudomonadati; phylum Pseudomonadota; class Gammaproteobacteria; order Lysobacterales; family Lysobacteraceae; genus Stenotrophomonas; species Stenotrophomonas sp. I18B00994. The sequence goes on from NZ_JACIUW010000003.1 coordinate 301,346, forward strand.
GCCTTGGCGGCGCGGCGCTCGTTCGGGGTCACGTCCTCCAGCGTGCGCCCGAACACCTCGGCGGCGGTGGCACGGTGCACGTCGGCGCCCTGCTCGAAGGCACGCACCAGGCCCGGGTCCTCGGACAGGTGGGCCATGATCCGCAGTTCGATCTGCGAATAGTCGGCCGCCAGCAGCTGGAAGCCCTCCGGCGCCACGAACGCGCGGCGGATGCGACGGCCGTCCTCGGTGCGGATCGGGATGTTCTGCAGGTTCGGATCCGACGAGGACAGGCGGCCGGTGGCGGCACCGGACTGGTGGTAGCTGGTATGCACGCGGCCGGTGTCCGGGTTGACCATCTCCGGCAGCTTGTCGGTGTAGGTGCTGCGAAGCTTGGCCAGCCCGCGGTACTCCAGGATCACGCGCGGCAGCTCGTGCTGGTCGGCAATCGCCTCCAGCGCCTCTTCATTGGTGCTGGGCTGGCCCTTGGGGGTCTTCACCACCGCCGGCAGCTTCAACTCGTCGAACAGCACCGCCTGCAGCTGCTTGGGCGAATCCAGGTTGAAGCTGCGCCCGGCCAGCTCGGTGGCTTTCTGCTGCGCGGCCAGCATGCGCGAAGACAGGTCCTGGCTCTGCCGGCGCAGTTCGTCGGTGTCGACCCGCACGCCGTTGGCTTCGATGCTGGCCAGCACCGGCACCAGCGGCATCTCGATGCCGCGGTAAACGCTGTCCAGCGCCGGCTCGGCCAGCAGCTGCGGCTGCAGCGCGTGGTGCAGGCGCAGGGTGATGTCGGCGTCCTCGGCGGCGTAGCGGCTGGCCTCGTCGATGCCCACCTGCGAGAACGGAATCTGCTTGGCGCCCTTGCCGGCCACGTCCTCGAACTTGATGGTGCTGTAGCCCAGGTAGCGCAGCGCCAGCGAATCCATGTCGTGGCGGGTGGCGGTGGAATTGAGCACGAAGCTCTCGAGCATGGTGTCGTCGTGGTAGCCCTGCACCTGCACGCCATGGCGGCGCAGCACGTGCAGGTCGTACTTGCCGTGCTGGCCCAGCTTCTTCTTCGCCGGGTCCTGCATCACCGGGCGCAGTGCGTCCAGCACCTGCTGCATCGGCAGCTGGGCCGGCGCACCCGGGTAATCGTGGCCGACCGGAATGTACGCCGCCCTGCCCGGCTCGACGGCCAGGCTGATGCCCACCAGCCGCGCACGCATCGCGTCCAGCGCATCGGTTTCGGTATCGAAGCTGATCAGGTCGGCCTGCTGCAGGCGTTCGACCCAGGCCTGCAGCTGCTCGGCGCTCAGCACGGTCTCGTATTCACCCGGCGCGGACAGTGCCGGATCCAGCGTGCCGGCGGCGGGCGCCTCGACGCTGCCACGCGCGAAGCCCGCCGCAGTGCCGCGCAGGCTCGGGGTCGCCTCGCTGGCGGCCACCGGTGCCGGCACCGGCGCACCCAGCTCCTTCAGCGCCTGGGTGAAGCCGTAGCGCGCATACAGCTCGGTCAGCTCCGGCACATCCTGCTCGCGCAGGGCCAGCGTGGTCGGGCTGGCGTCCAGCTGCACGTCGGTACGGATGGTCACCAGCTCGCGGTTCAGCGGCAGGCGCTCCAGCGCGGCGCGCAGGTTTTCGCCGATCTTGCCCTTCATGGCCGGCGCGGCTGCCATCACGCCGTCCAGGTGCTGGTACTCGGCCAGCCACTTGGCGGCGGTCTTCGGCCCGCACTTCTCGACGCCCGGCACGTTGTCGACCGCGTCGCCCATCAGCGCCAGCAGGTCGATGATCTGGTCGGCGCGCACGCCGAATTTCTCCATCACCGCCGCATCCGAATCCATGCGGCTGCCGGTCATGGTGTTGACCAGCTCGATGCCCGGGCGCACCAGCTGGGCGAAGTCCTTGTCGCCGGTGGAAATGGTCACCTTCAGGTCCTGCGCCAGGCCCTGGAGGGCCAGCGTGCCGATCACATCGTCGGCTTCCACGCCGGGGACGCGCAGGATGCTGATGCCCAGCGCCTCGACGATGCGGCACATCGGCTCGACCTGGCTGCGCAGTTCATCGGGCATCGGCGGGCGGTTGGCCTTGTACTGGTCGTACAGGTCGTCACGGAAGGTCTTGCCGGGCGCATCGACCACGAACGCGACGTAGGCCGGGCGTTCCTTCAGCGTCGAACGCAGCATGTTGACCACGCCGAACAGTGCGCCAGTGGGTTCACCCTGTGCATTGGACAGGGGCGGCAGCGCGTGGAACGCGCGGTACAGGTAACTGGACCCGTCGATCAGGACTAATCTGCTCATGGGCCGATTCTACGCGCCCGTGCCTGCACCGCGACGACACGGCACGCACCTGGCGATGGGGCATAATCAGGGCTCTCTCCAGGCAAAGGCCCCCGCCGATGAAGACCCTGATGCTGGCTTCCCTGCTCCTGCTCGCTGGCTGCGCCAGCATGGGTGGCGCAGGTGCTCCCCCGGTGGACGTCAAGGGCGCCGATGTCTCCAAGCGCACCATGGACAACGGCGATGTCATCGAGGAATACCGTGTGTCCGGCCAGCTGCGCATGGTCAAGGTGACGCCATCGCGCGGTGCTCCGTTCTACATGTACGACAAGAACGGCGACGGCCGTTTCGACAACGACAAGGATGGCGTGTCGCCGGTGTACTGGAAGCTGTACAGCTGGTGAGGTGACCGGGGTTGTGACCGGGGCCGGATCCCTTTCCACAGGAAAGGGCTCTGACTCCCTCGGGGCCATGGGCACGGCCCCCGATCCCCCACAAAAAAACAACGCCGGCGCGCATCCTGCGGCCGGCGTCGGGTCCTCTCCCCGGGAACGCTTGAATCAGCGGGTATGGATCAGCGGATGACCAGCACCGGCAGCGTGCTGCGCGCCAGCACTTCTGCGGTCTGGCTGCCCAGCAGTACACGGGTCACGCCACGGCGGCCGTGCGAGGTCATCACGATCAGGTCGCTGTTGCGCTCGCCGGCGGTCTCGATGATGCCGTCGGCCGCGTAGCGGTCCAGCACGTGTACCGGGTTGGCGGTGATGCCCTGCTCGGCGGCCTTGGCCAGCGCCGGCTGCAGCACCTTCTGCGCCCCTTCCTCGCGGTCGGCCTTGTACTCGGGGCTGTTCATGTAACCCACGCTCCAGCCCATGGCGTCGTACATGCCGACCGCCCACGGCTCGGAAACAGTGACGATATCGACCTCGGCGTTGAGGTCCTTGGCCAGCTCCAAGCCCTTCGCCAGGCCCTTGTCGGCCAGCTCGGACCCGTCGGTGGCAATCAGGATGCGCTTGTACATGGTGGGGCTCCGTGGCGGTCTGCCAGATGGGAACGACACCATTGCACACCGGATGTGGAGGCGGCGCCTTGAGCAGGATCAATCCGGCGCTGTGCAGGGGCCCGTGCGCACCGTCGCGTGGTCCGAGGGACGCGCTCGGCCGGCCCACTTCTGTAGAGCCGAGCCCATGCTCGGCTCCACAACAATGTCGCTCAGGCGATCTGCACCACGCGTGCGTTCTGGCACAGCGGATAACTGGACACGAATTCGGCAATCGCATCACGCATCGCCTCGAACGATTCGCCGTACATGTACAGTGCGGTTTCGGTCGGGCCCTGCCACCAGCTGCAGATCTCGCCCAGGCCATCGATGTTCCCGGACAGCTGCTCGAATACGTGGTTGGAATCGCACTGTTCGTAGACCTCGTCCGGCAGGTTCAGGCCATCCAGGTAGATGCCCAGGCCCTCGGTCACGCCGAAGCTGCGATCCGCTTCGCCTGCCCCCTGGATCTTCGACCCCTTCGGTGCACCCAGCTGTTCCAGCAGATCGATCAGCTTCGGCACGCCGGCCGCATCGACCAGGGCAACTTCGATATCACCGTATTCGACCTCGCCGAGATCGGACATCGCGGTGCCGCCGCCGGTCAGCTCGCCCACCTGAGCCGCCTGCAACAGCGCGTCGAGCGGATCTTCGAACAGTTCGTGGCGATGCTCGGGCTGCAGCCGGGCGTTCAACTTCACGGTGACGTGCAGCGTGGGTTCGGTCATGGGGGCGTTCCTGGAAGATTTCAGTTCCCATTGTAGAGTCGAAGGTAGCGGCAGGAGCCGCTGCGAACGTCGCTTGCGACGGCCCGAAGGCTGTCGGTCAGGACGACCGGCATAGCCACGCTCGACTGCCTTTCCCGCCAGAAGCAGCCGAGCCTGGACTCGGCTCTACAACAGCCCGTCAACGCAGGAACGGCGGCACTTTCCGTTTCAGCAGCTCCACCAGCACCGGGTCCATGTAGTCGTAGTCATCCGGGATATCCAGGCAGATCACCCGCTTGCCGTTCAACCAGGCCTTGTAGCGGCTGGACAGCCGATTGCGGTGGGCGCGCACCATCACGAACACCAGGTCCGCCCACTGCAGCAGCTCAGGGCTGAGCACTTCCTCGGCGTCGGCCAGCAGCCCGGCCGAGGCGGTCTCGATGCCCGGCCAATCGGCAAATACCTGCTCGGCCGTAGGGCTGCGCAGGCGGTTCTGGCTGCAGAGGAAGAGCACGTTGCGGGTCATGAGCGCAGCCTAATCGGGGTCGAATCCCTTTTCCAACGGAAAAGGGCTCTGACACCAACAGGGTGCTTTCAGACAAATTGCATGGTCGGATGACCGTTCAAGGGGCCACCATGTGCTTTTGCCACCGTCCAGATGTCCATGATCACCAAGGATGACCTGTTAACGTCGTTCGGAGAGGTGGCCGAAGTCCACGGCTGCTACTTCAGCAAGTACGTAGTCGCGACGTACGTACTCTATTGCTGCGTGAGGAATGCCAAGAGACATGACCTCGCGATCGCGTCCAAGAATGTCGATGATCCGGAATTCGCCACCAGCGTTGTGCTGAACGCACCGCACCATCTTTCACATGATGGGCCAACGATCTTCGAGATTCCTTCCAACGCCTATGGGTTCACTCATGCGATGGCGGTTCCCAGCACCTATCACGGGCTTCTGAATCGGATCGAGAAGCGCACGGGGCTGTTCCTGTGCCTGCCGATCTTCCGGTGTGAGTTCAACGGCAACGAATCAGCAGAGGATTTCAGGTGGTCCACACATCACATCGTTGACGTCAACAACTGGCATAGGACCAGGCAGCCGAAGATATGCGTGTACTTCGACAATCCCCGCACTGGCGGCGGAACGGACAAGGACGGCGCCATCGTGAGCCTGGAGACGTTAATGGCCGAGATCGACAACCTCAACGGAGTGAGCAGCGGCTTCATCGAGATCACCAACTATCGCAATGAGGTGATCGAGGTGTTGTCGCCGGAGGAAGGCCACTACGTATTGATCCGCAACCGCCAGGATGAAGAAGCAATGGACCGCGCCGGGTTGGTGGCAGCCGTGGAGACATTCACCATCAGCTGATAGCCGACCGCTGTTGTAGAGCCGAAGGTAGCGGCAGGAGCCGCTGCCAACGTCGCTTGCGACGGCCCGAAGGGTGCCGGTCAGGACGACCGGCATAGCCATGCTCGGCTGCTCTTTCCCGCCAGAAGCAGCCGAGCATGGCTCGGCTCTACAGGAATTCCCGCCTCTGACGGTGATCAGATCACCGTCAGGTTGGCATACGCCATCACCAGCCACTTGCTGCCGGCGTCGGCGAACTCGACCTGCACGCGGGCGTGGGCGCCGCTACCTTCGTAGTCGGTCACCATGCCTTCGCCGAACTTGGGATGGGTGACCAGCGCACCGAGCTTGATCGGCGGTGCCTCGATCGAGGCATGGCCCATCACCCGGCTGGCGCCCATAGAGGCCGGTCGCGAGACCTGCACCTTGGGGCGCACTTCGTGCAGCAGCTCGCGCGGAATCTCGCGCAGGAAGCGCGACGGCAGGCTGTAGTTGTCCTGGCCATGGATGCGGCGCGATTCGGCATAGCTCAGCACCAGCTTCTGGCGCGCGCGGGTGATGCCGACGTAGGCCAGGCGGCGCTCTTCTTCCAGCCGCCCGCTTTCCTCCAGCGAACGCGCGCTGGGGAACAGGCCTTCTTCCAGGCCGGCCAGGAACACCAGCGGGAATTCCAGGCCCTTGGCCGAGTGCAGGGTCATCAGCTGCACGCCGTCCTCGCCGGCCTGCGCCTGGCCTTCACCGGCCTCCAGCGCGGCGTAGGCCAGGAACGCGACCAGCTCGTCCATGTCCTCGCCCACTTCCTCGATGTCGTCGGCGCGGCGCACGAAGCGCGAAGCGACCGAGACCAGTTCGTCGAGGTTGTCGGTGCGCGATTCCGAATCCAGCGAATTGCGGCTTTCTTTGCTCCAGTGCTCGCGCAGCTGCGAGCGGGCCAACACGTGGTCCACGCGCTCGGCCAGGGTCATGTGCACGGTCTGCGCCTGCAGCTCGTTGACCAGCCCCAGGAAGCCGGCCAGTGCATTGCGCGCGCGTGCGGCCAGCGCGTTGCCCTGGGTGACCAGCATCGTTGCTTCCCACAGCGAGATGCCCTGCGCGCGCGCCTCGCGGCGCACTTCGTCCAGCGTGCGGTCGCCGATGCCCCGGGTAGGCGTGTTGACCGCGCGCTCGAAGGCGGCGTCATCGTTGCGGTTGGACAGCAGGCGCAGGTAAGCCAGCGCGTCCTTGATTTCGGCACGTTCGAAGAAGCGCATGCCGCCGTACACGCGATAGGGCACCTGTTCGCTCAGCAGCGCCTCTTCAAGCGCGCGCGACTGTGCGTTGCTGCGGTAGAGCACGGCCACTTCGGTATAGCTGCCACCATCGCGTACCCACTGGCGGGCACGCTCGACGATGTAGCGCGCCTCGTCCATCTCGTTGTACGCCGCGTACAGGTCGATCGGTTCTCCGTCGCCACTGTCGGTCCACAGCTGCTTGCCGATGCGATCCGGGTTGTGCGCGATCACCGCATTGGCAGCGCCGAGGATGTTGGCAGTGGAGCGATAGTTCTGTTCCAGGCGGATGGTCTGCGCACCTGGGAAATCACGCAGGAAGCCCTGCACGTTCTCGACCTTGGCGCCGCGCCAGCCGTAGATGGCCTGGTCATCGTCACCAACAACGAACACGTGGCCGGAATCACCGGCCAGCACGCGCACGAAGGCGTACTGGATGGCGTTGGTGTCCTGGAACTCGTCCACCAGGATCTCGCGGAAGCGGGCCCGGTAGTGCGCCAGCAGCGCCGGGTTGTCGCGCAGCAGTTCGTGCGCGCGCAGCAGCAGCTCGGCGAAGTCGACCAGGCCGGCGCGGTCGCAGCGTGCCTGGTATTCGATATAGGCCTGGCGCATGGTTTCCAGCCACGCATCATGCGGCTCGGGCTGGATGTGCTGCGGGCGGCGACCCTCATCCTTCTGTTCGTTGATCCACCAGGCGATCTGCTTGGCCGGGTACTTGCCGTCGTCCAGTTCCAGCGCCTGCACCACGCGCTTGACCAGCCGCAGCTGATCATCTGAATCCATCACCTGGAAGCCTTCGGGCAGCTTGGCGTCCTGCCAGTGCAGGCGCAGCAGGCGGTTGGCCAGGCCGTGGAAGGTGCCGATCCACATGCCGCGGCTGCCATTGGGCAGCTGCGCGTCGATGCGGTGGCGCATTTCACCGGCCGCCTTGTTGGTGAAGGTCACTGCGAAAATGCCGTGGGTCGGCACGCCGTCGACTTCATGCAGCCAGGCGATGCGGTGGGTGAGTACGCGGGTCTTGCCGGAACCGGCACCGGCCAGCACCAGGTGGTGGCCGGGGGGAGCGGAGACGGCTTCGCGCTGGGCCGGGTTCAGGCCATCAAGCAGGTGGGAGACATCCATGCCCCCATTTTACGGCATCGCCGTCGCGGCTCCTGCGACCACCTGGGTGGCCAGTGCCTGCGCCTGCTGACGCAGTTCAGGCACCGCCAGGCTTTCCCACAGGCTGCCGATGCGCAGGCTGCCGAGCACGCCCAGCTGCGCCTGCGGCTGGCCACCGGCGGCACACAGGCGATCGCCCGGCACCATGCTGTCCAGGCCCAGCCCATGCGGGCCGGGGCGGGCCAGGCCATCGGCCTGCAGCTGCTGCAGCAGCGGGTTGCGCAGCGCACTGGCGCGGGTTTCCACGCCGGTAGCGTTGATCACCCCGCTGATCGTCCACTGCTGTTCATTGCCGGTGGCATCGCGACCCGACAGCCGCAGGGCATCGCCTTCGCGGCCGACGCGTTGCAGGCGGGACCGGTGGATACGCAGTTGGCCGCTTTCGATCAGCGCCTGCAGCTGTGCGTCGACCTCTTCGGCGATGCGGTGGCGATGCACGTCCCAGTAGCGCACCACATGGCGCAGGAAGCGGCGCTGGTCGGCCGCGTCGAGGCTGCACCACAGCGCCTGCCCGTGCGGACGGATACGGTCCATCACGCCCTGCCACGGCAGGCCGTCGGCCTGTGCCTGGCGTGCGAACCCACGCAACGCGCGCAGGCGCTGGCGCAGGTTCATCGGCAACAGCGTGGCCGGGTCGAACGTGGGCAGGCCGCCGTGCGCATGCGGCAACGGCAGCAGGCCGTGGCGCGAGATCACGTGCAGCGGGCCGGTGTGGCCGGCAGCGACCAATGCCAGCACGGTGTCGGCCATGCTCAGGCCGGAGCCGACGATGGCCACGGCCTGCTCGCCGGCCAGGGTGCGCACGCCGTCGTAGTCCCAGGCCTCGATCACGTCATCGGCGGGCAGCGCCTCGGCACCGGCTACCGGCAGCGGTCGCATGCTGTTGCCGGTGGCCAGCACCGCCTGCGCGGCGTGCAGCGTGCTGCCATCGCCGAGTGTCAGCTGGTAGCCATGGTCATCCGGCTGCAGGCCCAGCACCGGCTGCGCGAGCACCTGCAGCTGTGCCGGGCTGGTCGCAGCGGCCTCCTGCAGGCGCTGCTGCAGGTAGGCAGCAAAGTAGTGGCGGCACACATAGCGCTCGCCCAGCACCTCGCGCGCCTCGCCCGGGTAGGCATTGGCGGCCATCAGGTAGTCGAGGAAATCGCCGGGCTGGTCGGCAAACGCACTCATCTTCGCCGCCGGCACGTTCAGCAGGTGCTCCGGCCACGGCGTGGCATAGGCGATACCCTGGGCCAGCTGCGAGGCGGGTTCGAAGATGGCCAGCGCCAACGGCGCCTTGGCCTGGCGCAATACCTGGATCGCCACCAGCACCCCGGCCGCACCACCACCGATGATCGCCAGGTCCAGTTCGCCATTACGCGGTGAATCAGTCATGTGCCGATTGTAGGCCATCGGCGATGACAGGCCGGATTGCCGGAATGGGCGGCCGGCATTGCTTCACATCAACGCATCGGCCAGCCGTGCAATACCTTCGCGGCTGCGCCGCCACGTAGGGCGGCTGCGCCACTGCTGCAGGTCCAGCTGCCGAGACTCGCGCAGGTAGCCATCCTCGATCGCGCACAGCTGCTGGACCAGCGCGCGGTCGTAGCAGATCAGGCCGATCTCGGCATTCAGCGCGAACGAGCGGATATCCATGTTGATGGAGCCGAGCACGGCGATGTCCTCATCCACGCTCATGTGCTTGGCGTGCAGGAACTGCGGCTCGTACAGCGCGATGCGCACGCCACAGCGCAGCAGTTCATCGTAGTAGGCCTCCTGCGCCCACGACGTCAGCCGCTGGTTGTTGCTGGCAGACAGGATCAGCTGCACCTGCACGCCGGACAATGCGGCGATACGCAGCGCACTCAGTGTGGCTTCGTCAGGCACGAAGTACGGGGTGACCATCACCAGCCGGCGTCGCGCCAGGTGGATCAGCGCGGCTACCGCGTCGCGCGCGTTGCTGTACGGGTAGGCCGGGCCGCTGGGCAGCAGCTGGGTGGCGATGTCGTCGCCGCATTCGGGCACATCGGTGATCACATCCAGGCGCTGGCCGGTCTCCATGTACCAGTCGCTGGCGAATACGGCTTCCAGATGCGCCACCGCCGGGCCGCGGACGCGCGCCACCAGTTCGCGGTTCGGGTGGCCCGGCACGAACTGCGGGCCCGCCAGGTTCTGCGAACCGACATAGGCCACTTCGTTGTCGATCACCGCGATCTTGCGGTGGTTGCGCAGGTCCATGCGTCCGCTGCGACGCCAGCGCAGGCCACCGGGCAGCATCGCGCGCACTTCGATGTCGCGCGCCTGCAGGCGCTTGCGATAGGCGCGCAGGCCACGCTTGGCGCCCACCGCATCGAGCAGCACGCGGCACTGCACGCCACGCGCGGCGGCACGCTGCAAGGCCTCGACAATGGCCTCGCCGACCGCGTCGTCGAACATCAGGTAGTACAGCAGGTGCACGCGGTCTTCGGCCTGGTCGATGTCGGCGATCAGCGTGTGCAGCGACTCGTCGTAGTCGGTCAGCAGATCGACGGCGTTGCCGTGTACCGGCATGAAATCGCCTTGGCGCTGCACCAACGGCACGATCTCGGCGCTGGCGGTGTCGGGCTGTGGGGTCCAGCGCAGGCGATGCTGCAGCGCCTGCTCCTCACGGATCACCTGCGAGGCCTCGGCCTGGCGGCGGATGCGCTCGCGCGACAGCCACGGATGGCCGAACAGCAGGTACAGCGGCAGGCCCAGCAGCGGTACGAAGCCGACCAGCAGCAGCCAGCTGCGCGCCGCGCCGGGCGTGGTGCGGGTGGGAATCCAGCACAGCGCGACCAGCCGGATCAGCCAGTCGATCAGCAGCAGGTAGGAACCCAGCAACCACTCGAACAGCATCGTGTCGCCCGTCGGGAGGTGATGTGCCATTCTGCCCACCGGCCCTTGTAGAGTCGAGCCGCGCTCGACTGCGTTGAAGCAGCGTGCCAACCAAGGTTGGCACCTACCGGGCGGACAGCGTGCCGACCAACGGTCGGCACCCACCACGGCAATGGCGGAGCAGCCGGCAGCCGCCCTGGAATGCCGGGCATGAAAAAACCCGCCACAAGGGCGGGTTTCTTCGCGGGGACCAGCAATCCTTGCGGATTACTTGATCTTGCCTTCCTTGTACAGGACGTGCTTGCGCACGACCGGATCGTACTTCAGGAATTCCATCTTCCCCGGGGTGTTCTTCTTGTTCTTGTCGGTCGTGTAGAAGTGGCCGGTACCGGCCGAGGAAATCATACGGACCTTATCGCGCTTGCCTGCCATGATGCTTTACTCCTCAGACCTTTTCGCCGCGCGCACGCAGCTCAGCCAGAACGGAATCAATGCCGTTCTTGTCGATGGTGCGCAGTGCATGCGCGGAAACACGAAGCTTGACCCAGCGGTTCTCGCTGGCCACCCAGAAACGGCGCTCGTGCAGATTCGGCAGGAAACGACGACGGGTCTTGTTGTTGGCGTGCGAGACGTTGTTACCCGTCTGCACTCGCTTGCCGGAAACCTGGCATACGCGGGACATTGCGCACCTCGATAGTAGTAGTTGTCAGCCCGTAGCCCGGGAGACGGCGGCCTCGATGGTTGCCCACCACACGTCAAGAGAATCAAAGGGTTACGCTGGCGTTGGGCGGCCGGGGACGTGCTCCCGGGGGGCGCCGCCCGGTAGAAAACCGGACACAGCGAGCCGCGCATTATGCACGGGTTCAAGCACTTGCGCAAGTTACCCACAGGCTGCGGCTGAACCGGCAGGGCCGGGAGCCCGCCAACCGGCATACTGCTCCGGTTCACTGCGGAGCTTTCCATGCGGCTGCTGGCCCTGACCTACGGAACCGAAGGCGATACGCGTCCCCTGGCCATGCTCTGCCATGGGCTGATCGGCGCAGGCCACGAGGTGACACTGCTTGCCGATGGCGGCACCCTGGGCAGCGCGCAGGCACTGGATGTGCCCCATGCGGCTCTTGAAGGTGACATCCATGACGAAGTGGTCGCGCTGGTCTCGCGTGGCAACGGTGTTGCCGCCGCCAGTAGCGGGCTGGCACGGATGGCGCTGCAGCATGTCAGCGGCTGGATGCGCCAGGCCGATGCCGCTGCCGAAGGCTGCGATGCGATTCTGACCGGTGGCCTGGCGGCCTTTGTCGGCATGAGCGTGGGCGAACGCCGCGGACTTCCGGTCATCGGCACCGGCATGATCCCGCTGACCCCGACGCGGGCCTTCCGCTCTCCGTTCCTGCCACCGGGACGCTCGCCGGGCTGGTTGAACCGCGCCAGCTATGGGCTGGTCAACGGCCTGATCTGGCGCCAGTTCCGTCGGCCGATCAGCGCAGCCCGCAAGCAGCTGGGGCAATCGCCGCGCCGCTCGCTGTGGCCCGGCCTGCCGATGCTCTATGGCATCTCGCCGCAGCTGCTGCCGCCACCGGCGGATTGGCCGGCCGACCACATCGTCTGTGGCCAATGGCGCCTTCCTGATGCGCCCTGGATACCCCCGGCCGATCTGCAGGCCTTCCTCGATGCCGGCCCGGCGCCGGTGTATCTGGGCTTCGGCAGCATGACCGGCTTTGATCGCGAGCGCGTGTTGCCGGCCCTGCTGCAGGCGCTGGCGCCACGCCGGGTGCTGCTGTTTCCTGGCTGGGTGGGACTGCCTGCGATGCGCTTGCCCGATTCGGTCTTCGTACTGGGGCCGACTCCACACGAAGCGCTGTTCCCGCGTTGCGCATTCGCAATCCATCACGGTGGCAGCGGCACCACGCATTCGGCCTGCCGCGCCGGTGTTCCTTCGCTGGTGATGCCGTTCGCCGCCGATCAGTTCTTCTGGGCTGATCGTCTGTATCGGTTGGGCGTGGCACCGGCACCGTTGTCACCGAAGCGGCTGGACGCAGCAACGCTGGCGGCAGCCATCACCTTCGTTGAAACCGACGCAACACGCGCACGCGCGGCGGCCCTGGGCGTGGCGATGCGCCATGAGGACGGGGTGGCCTGTGGCGTTGCAATGATCGAGCGATGGTTGCGGCCGGTGTGACAGCGGCCAGGCCTCAGCGCAGGTGCGGAATCACCTGCGCCAGCAGGTGCGCATCCTTCAACGCGCCATGCAGGCCGCGCTGGCTGGGAATGCGCAGGCGCTGCAGCACATCATCCAGCTTGTTGCCCTGACCCGGCCAGCGTCCCCGCGCAAGCTTCAGGCTGCAGGTGATGCGGCAGTGCTGGGCCAGCGTGCCGGGGATGCCGGACAGGCGCAGCTCGTTGTCCAGGAACCCCACATCGAAGGTGGCGTTGTGCGCGACCATCTCGCTGCCGCGCAGGAAGTCGAGCAGTTCGGCGGCTTTGCTGGAAAACAGTGGCTTGCCCACCAGCATCGCGTCGCTGATGCCATGCACGCGCTGTGCGCCCCAATCGACTCTGCGCTGCGGCTGCAGGTAGGTGTGAAACTGGCGGCCGGTGAGCTGGCCATCGATCAGTTCGACGGCACCGATTTCGATCACCCGGTGCCCCAGGCGGTGGGAGATGCCGGTGGTTTCGGTATCCAGTGCGACGATGCGGCTCATCAGGGTGTGCGTTCTCCAGTACGTGCACGCCGATTCTCGCACGCGGCCGATGCACTCACCCCAACGCTTCCACCACCCAATCGATGAACACCCGCAGCCGCTGGCTCATGTGCCGGTTCGGCGGGAACATCACATGCATCGGCATCGGCGGCAGCTGCCAGTCCTGCAACACCGGCAGCAGCTCGCCGCGCGCCACGTGCGGTTCGGCCATGTAGCTGGGCAGCGCCACCACGCCCAACCCCGCCAACGCAGCGGCCAGATAGGCATTTCCATCATCGAAGCCGACCGTATAGCGGCCCTGCACCTCAACGCGCTCATCGCCGCGCTGTGCGCTGAACACCCGCGCCCGGCCACTGCGCGGGCTGAGGAAGCCGATCATGTGGTGGTCGGGTCCTTCCAGCGCGCGCGGGTCGGTCGGCAGGCCGAAGCGCTGCACATAGCCCGGACTGGCGTGGAAACCGATCGGCAGCGCGCCGAGCGGTCGCGCCACCAGTGCCGGGTCTGCCGGGGTGCCACCCCGGATCACGCAATCGACGTTGTCTGCGATGACGTCGACCTCGCGGTCGCTGACGCCGATGTCCAGCTGGATCTCCGGGTAGCGCGCCTGGAAATCCGGCAACGCCGGCACCAGCCGCAACCGCGCGTAGGGCCCGGGCACATCCACGCGCAGCCGCCCGCGTGGCTGGGTGGCCGCGTCGCCCAGCCCGCCCTCCACCTCTTCCAGCTCGGCCAGCAGGCGGGCGATGCGCGGGTAGTAGGCCGCGCCATCGGCGGTGACGCTGACCCGGCGCGTGGTGCGGTTGAGCAGGCGCAGCCGCAGGTGCGCCTCCAGCTGCTGCACCAGCTGGGTGGCCGTGGTGCGGCTGATCTGCAGGGTCTGCGCGGCGCGGGTGAAGCTGCCGGTCTCCACCACGCGGGCAAAGGCCCGCATCGCCTCGAAACGGTCCATGGCTGACTGCAATTGTTTGGGATTTGCAATCAATCTAGGCCGATCATCGCGGTTTATCCAGACAGCGCTGGCGCGGAGGATAGGCGTCCTCACCCACGGGTTCTTCCCCATGTCACAGCGTGATGTCGTTTTCCCCGCCGGCCGCCAGGCCCTGTACGAGCGCAACCGCTACTCGCCGGCGATCCGATCCAACGGTTTCCTGTTCGTCTCCGGCCAGGTCGGCAGCCGCGAGGACGGCTCACCCGAACCGGACTTCGAAACGCAGGTCCGCCGCGCCTTCGAGAATCTCAATGCGGTGTTGGCTGCTGCAGGCTGCACGTTCAATGACGTGATCGACGTGACCGTGTTCCTGGTCGATCCGGAGAAGAACTTTGAGAAGGCCTGGGCGATCGTGCCCGAGTACTGGGGCGAGGCGCCGCACCCGACCCTGACCGGCATCGGCGTGACCTGGCTGTATGGGTTCCAGTTCGAGATCAAGGTGATCGCGAAGCTGCCGTGATACGGGTAGTGCCGGCCGCTGGCCGGCAACGCGGTGGGGTCGAAAAGCGTGTCGACCAAGGTCGACACCCACCAAGGCAGGAAGTCCGCACCCACCAGGGCAGGATGCCCCCAGGCCGTCCACCTGAACGGGAGATTCCGACGTATTCCCGAAGCGGCCATTGATATTGTATCCGGCGAAAACCGCTTGCTAGCCTCCCTTCCATGCGCCGGATCGCCCGCCACCTTCGCTCGTACCTGCTGATGCTGCTGATGGCGGCATTCGTGGTCGTGCCGGTGGCCGACGCACTGGCCTGCACGGTGGAACCGCACGCCAGCACGGTGCATGTTGAGACCGCACCGGATGCCGATGGCGATACCGACGGCAAGCATGTCGGTGCCTGTGGCCACAACCACTGCCATCACTCCAATCTGAGCCTGCCGGCCAGCACCCTCGCCGCCTTCGGTGCGCCACTGCCGGCGCGCTGGATGAATGCCGGCGACGTGGCGACCTATGCGGTCGCCCAGGATGAATTGACGCGTCCCCCCCGGGCGTGAGTTGAGCGCGTCCCGCAATCGCGGGCTCCCGTTTCACTCACAACCGGAATCCCCCTATGTCGATCCTGACACCTCGGTCGCCGCGCGCGGCCGGGCTGGTCGTCGCCGTGCTGCTGGGCCTGGCCCCGGCAATGCAGGCGTCGGCACAAGCCGCCCCTTCCTACGACAGCCTGCTTGAACGCCTGGACCAGCTGCCCGGCACCCGCGTGGGTACGGCGCTGGCCGAGGCCGCCGACGCGCGCGCCGACCAGGCCCGTGCGTTGCCCAACCCTTCCCTTTCCTACTCCGCCGAAAACGCCTGGGGCACCGGCTCCTATGGCGGCATGGGCAAGGCCGATACCGTGCTCACCCTGTCCCAGCCACTGGAGGTCTGGGGCCAGCGTGGCGCGCGCGTCCGTGCGGCCCGCGCCGAAGCACAGGCCGCCAACCTGCGTGGCGCGCAGAGTCGCAGCGATGTGGCCAGCCAGCTCGCGGTGGTCTACGCACAGGCGGAAAGTGCACTGCGCCGCTACACCCTGGCCGAAGAAGCACTGACCCTCACCCGCGATGACGCCAACGCCGTCAACGCGATGGTCAAGCAGGGCCGCGAGCCGCAACTGCGTGCGGTGCAGGCGCAGAGCGAAGTGGCCAATGCCAGTGCTTCGCTGGATGAGGCGCAGGCCTTCCGTGATGCCGCGCTGGCCCGCCTGGCCGGTGCCGCGTTGCTGGATGCGCCGGTGCAGTCGATCGACGACAGCCTGCTCGACCGCGCGCCGCCGTTGCCGCGCGGCGCCACCGACGTGGCGCTGGCGGTGCGCATTGCCGAAGCCGAAGCCGATGCGGCGGGCAAGCTGGTTGAGGTGGAACGCAAGCGCGCCCTGCCCGACCTCAGTGTCACCGCCGCGCAGACCCGCTTCCGCGAAGGCGGCGAGCGCGCCTACAACCTCGGGGTCAGCCTCAGCATCCCGCTGTTCGACCGCAACCGCGGTGGCATCCGCGCCGCCAATGCCGACCAGCGCGCGGCCGAAGCACGCCTGGACCAGCAGCGCCGCGACAGCGAGGCCGAGCGCCTCTCTGCGGTGGCCGGGTTGAAGGCCGCCAGTAGCCGTACCCGCGCCGCCGATGAAAGCGTGGTCGCCGCCGAAGAGGCGTATCGCTTGGCCCGCATTGGCTTCGACGCCGGACGCATCTCGCAGCTGGAACTGCGCAGCACGCGCAGCGCCCTCATCGCCGCCCGCGGCACCGCCGTGGATGCGCGCCTGTCGCGCGTCGCCGCGGAAATCGATCTTGCCCGCCTGGAAGGGCGCGCACCCTTTGTGGAGGCTCCATGACTCTCTCCCGTACTTTCCCGCTGATCGGCGGCGTGCTGCTGACCGTCCTGCTGGCTGGCTGCGCCGGCAACGCGCAGACGCCTGCCAATGAAAACCCCGCTGCGGCCAAGGCCGGCACCGACGATGGCCACGGCCATGCCGCCGGCAGCAAGGAAGCCAAGGCAGAAACCGCGAAGGCGCCTGCTGACGCCGACGAAGGCGTGGTGCAGCTGACCCCGGAGCAGATCAAGGCCTCCGGTATTGAAGTGGTCGCGATCGGTCGCGGTGGCGGTGGTTCCACGCGCCTGTCCGGCCGGGTCGAACCGTCGGTCGGCGCACGCGCGTCGGTGGCCTCCACGGTGACCGGCCGCGTCGAGCGCGTGCTGGTCGCGCCGGGCACCGCGGTGAAGCAGAACCAGGCGCTGGCGATCGTGGTCAGCGGCGAAGCGGCGGTGTTCCGCGCCAATGCGCTGGCCGCAGCGGCCGAAGCCGAGGCCGCGCGTCTGGCCTATGGCCGCGACAAGGCGCTGGTCGACCAGGGCGTGGTCGCCCGCCAGGAGATGGAAGCCTCTCGCGCACGTTCGCTGGCAGCACAGGCCCAAGCTGCTGCCGCGCAGGCCCAGGCCGCCGCCAACGGTGCGCCCGATGCCAGCGGTCGCGTGCGCATCACCAGCCCGGTGGCCGGCATCGTCGGCAACGTGCAGGTCACGCCGGGCGGCGTGGTCGCCGCCGGCAGTGCAGTCGCCGATGTCGCCGACCCGACGATGAACGAGCTGGTGTTCACCGCACCGCCCGCGCTGGCCGCGCAGGTCACGCCCGGCATGAAGCTGGAAGTCAGCGTGCCGGGTGGCAGCTTCACCGCCACCGTCACCGGTTCGGCCGCCGATGTGCGCCAGCAGGGCGGCGTCGCGGTCATCCGTGCCACGCCGGTGGATGCGTCGCTGCCGCCGGCCGGTTCGCCGGTATCGGCCGTAGTGGTCACCGAAGGCCAGGACGGCTCGCTCAGCGTCCCGGCCGATGCGGTGCAGAACGTCGATGGCAGCAGCGCGGTGTTCGTTGCCGTCGAAGGTGGCTTCAAGGCGCAGCCGGTCCTGGCTGGCCGTCGCGCCGGTGACCGCATCGAGATCCTCGGTGGCCTGACCGGCAGCGAGCGCATCGTTGGCAGCAACGCCTTCCTGCTCAAGGCCGAACTGGCCAAGGGCGAAGCCGAGCACGGCCACTGAGGAGGCGACCATGTTCAAGCTGATCATTGAAACAGCGGTGCGCCACCGCTGGCTGGTGGTGTTCATGGCGGCGCTGATTGCTGCGGTGGGCCTGTTCCAGCTGGGCAAGCTGCCGATCGACGCGGTGCCGGACATCACCAACCGACAGGTGCAGATCAACACGGTGGCACCGGCGCTGACCCCGGAGCAGATCGAGCGGCAGGTGACCTATCCGCTGGAAACCGCGCTGGCCGGCATTCCCGGCCTGACCACCACGCGTTCACTGTCGCGCAATGGCTTCTCGCAGGTCACCGCGATCTTCACCGATGCGACCGACATCTACTTCGCGCGCCAGCAGGTGGCCGAACGCATGCGCGAGGCATCGGAAGACTTGCCCGATGGCGCGTCGCCGATGCTGTCGCCGGTTACCACCGGCCTCGGCGAAGTGCTGATGTGGACCGTGGACTTCACCACGTTCGATCCGGCCAGGCTGGCCAAGCCGGGTGAAGCCGGCTGGCAGGCTGGCGAGGTCTACCGCACGCCGGAAGGCAATCTGCTGCGCACGCCGGAAGAACGTGCCACCTACCTGCGTACCGTGCAGGACTGGATCATCGCGCCGCAGATGCGTTCCAGCCCGGGGCTGGCCGGCGTCGATACGGTCGGTGGCTACGTCAAGGAATATGGCGTGCATCCGGACAGCGC
Organism: Stenotrophomonas sp. I18B00994; assembly: GCF_014145825.1. NCBI lineage: Bacteria > Pseudomonadati > Pseudomonadota > Gammaproteobacteria > Lysobacterales > Lysobacteraceae > Stenotrophomonas > Stenotrophomonas sp. I18B00994. The sequence goes on from NZ_JACIUW010000003.1 coordinate 319,829, forward strand.
CCGGCTGGCCGCGCACGGCCTCGGCCTGGCCGACCTGGTCACCGCCCTGCAGCGTTCCAACGTGCAGGCCGGTGCCGGTTTCGTGCAGCGCGCCGGCGAAGGACTGGTGGTGCGTGCCGATGGCCTGGCGCTGACCACCGAGGATCTGGCACAGGCCCCGGTGGCGACCCGCAATGGCGTGGTGGTGCGCGTGGCCGATGTGGCCGAGGTCGAGCTGAGCCGCGCGCCGCGCCTGGGTGCGGCCAGCCGCAACGGCCATGAAGCCGTGCTGGGTACCGCGCTGATGATTGCCGGCGGCAACAGCCGCACCGTGGCGCAGGCAGCTGCGGCGCGCCTGGAACAGGTGAACAAATCGCTGCCGGCCGACATCGTGGCCGCGCCGGTGCTGGACCGCAGCGTGCTGGTCAATTCCACCATCAAGACCGTGGCCAGGAACCTCACCGAGGGCGCGCTGCTGGTGGTGGTGGTGCTGTTCCTGCTGCTGGGCAACCTGCGTGCAGCAACGATCACCGCGCTGGTGATTCCACTGTCGTTCCTGTTCGCAGTGATCGGCATGAACCGCTTCGGCATCAGCGGCAACCTGATGAGCCTGGGTGCGCTGGACTTCGGCATCCTGGTGGACGGTGCGGTGATCGTGGTCGAGTCGACGCTGCTGATGCTGGGCCAGCGCCGCGCCGAACTGGGCCGTGCGTTGACCGCGATGGAGCGGCTGCGCGTGGCCGCCGATTCGGCGATGAAGATGGCGCGCCCTGCGGCCTTCGGCCAGCTGATCATCCTGCTGGTGTTCGCGCCGATCCTCACGCTGGAAGGTGTGGAGGGCAAGACCTTCCACCCGATGGCGGCGACCTTCATGCTGGCCCTGGTCGGTGCCTTCATCTTCTCCTTCACCTTCGTGCCGGCGATGGCCGCGCTGCTGGTGCGCGAGCCCAAGGTGAAGGACGGCGATACGCATGCCGAAGATGGCGAGCACGAGACGAAGCTGATCCGCGTGCTGCGTGCACGCATCGAACCGGTGGTGCGCAAGGCCGTGGCGCATCCGCGCACGGTGCTGGCAGCTGCGGTGATGATGGTGGTGGTGGGCATCGGCGCGTTCTCGCTGCTGGGCCGCGAGTTCATGCCGACGCTGGACGAAGGCAACGTGGCGATGCAGGCCCTGCGCGTGCCGTCGACCTCACTCGAGCAGTCGCTGGCGATGCAGCTCGCGCTGGAGAAAGCGATCGCCAAGCAGCCGGAAGTGGAAACCGTATTCTCGCGCACCGGTACCGCCGAGGCGGCCATCGACCCGATGCCGACCAACATCTCCGACAGCGTGATCGTGCTGAAGCCGCGCAAGGACTGGCCTGATCCGAAGCTGGACAAGGAGGCACTGGTGGCGCGCTTCGAGAAACTGGCCGGGCAGCAGCTGGGCAACAGCTTCGAGTTCAGCCAGCCGATCGAGCTGCGCTTCAACGAGCTGATTTCCGGCGTGCGTACCGACCTGGCGGTGATGATCTTCGGCGATGACTTCAGCCAGCTGCAGAAGGTGGCCGACCAGGTGGCGCTGAAGCTGCGTGCGGTGAACGGCGCGGCCGACGTGCGGGTGGAACAGATCTCCGGCCTGCCTACACTCAACGTGGCGATCGACCACGTGGCGGCGGCGCAGTACGGCCTGACCGCCGCAGACGTCAGTGATGCACTGTCCACCGGCATTGGTGGCACCGCGGCGGGCAAGATCTTCGAAGGTGATCGCCGCTTCAACGTGGTGGTGCGGCTGGACGATGCCTCGCGCAACGATCCGGACCAGCTGGCCTCGCTGCCGATCGCCACGCCATCGGGGTTGGTGATTCCGTTGTCGTCGGTGGCCCGCATCACGGTGAGCGAAGGGCCGAACCAGATCAGCCGCAACAACGGCAGCCGCCGCGTAGTGGTGCAGGCCAACGTGCGCGGTCGCGACCTGGGCGGCTTCGTCGGCGAGGCGCAGTCCGCGGTGGCCGACGTGGCACTGCCGCCGGGTGCCTACCTGACCTGGGGTGGCCAGTTCGAGAACCTGCAGCGCGCGGAGAAGCGGCTGGCGACGGTGGTACCGGTAGTGTTCCTGCTGATCGGCAGCCTGCTGTTCATGGCCCTGCGCAGCGGCAAGGAAGCCATTCTGGTGTTCAGCTGCGTACCGTTGGCGCTGGTCGGCGGCATCCTCGCACTGCTGCTGCGTGGCATGCCGTTCTCGGTGTCGGCGGCGGTCGGCTTCATCGCCGTCTCCGGCGTGGCGACCTTGAACGGCCTGGTGCTGATGCAGGCGATCCGCGAACGCCTGGATGCCGGTGACCTGCCGCTGCAGGCAGCGATCAACGGTGCCTCCAGCCGCATCCGCGCGGTGCTGACCACGGCGCTGGTGGCGATCGTCGGCTTCATTCCGATGGCGATTGCCAGCGGTTCCGGTGCGGAAGTGCAGAAGCCGTTGGCGACGGTGGTGATCGGTGGCTTGATCACCGCCACCGTGCTGACCCTGCTGGTGCTGCCGACCTTCGCGGCGCGGGTAGCCAAGCCGCGGGCGGTGGGGTGAAAGACCACGGGGTCGGATCCTGTGATCCGACCCCGTTTCCCGGTCCGAGGTAGTGCCGGCCGCTGGCCGGCAATGTCGAACGATCGCGGTGCGTGCAGGTTGCCGGCCAGCGGCCGGCACTACCCGGTAACGGTCAGGCCTTCTTGCGTTCGGCGATGTAGGCCTGGATCTGCTGTTCCAGCACCGGCAGCGGCACCGAGCCCTGCTTGAGCAGGGTGTCGTGGAAGCCCTTGATGTCGAACTTGTCGCCCAGTTCCTTCTCGGCCTGCGCGCGCAGGCGCACGATGGCGATCTCGCCCAGCTTGTAGCTCAGCGCCTGGCCCGGCCAGGAAATGTAGCGGTCCACTTCGGTGGTCACTTCATGCTCGCTCAGCGCGGTGTGGTCACGCAGGTAGGCCAGCGCCTGCTCGCGGGTCCAGCCCTTGCTGTGCACGCCGGTGTCGATCACCAGGCGCGTGGCGCGCCACATCTCGTAGGTCAGGCGGCCGAAATCCTCGTAGGGGGTTTCGTAGATGCCCATCTCCACGCCCAGCTTCTCGCAGTACAGCGCCCAGCCTTCGCCATAGGCGGAGATGTAGGCGTTGCGGCGGAACTCGGGCAGGTTCTTCTGTTCGGCGGCGATCGCGCCCTGCAGCGCGTGGCCCGGATCGGACTCATGCAGCGTCAGTGCCGGCAGGTTGTACAGCGGGCGCGACGGCAGGTTGTAGGTATTGAGCCAGTAGGTGCCCATGCCACCACGGCCGGCGGTCCAGAACGGCGCGATATCCGGCGGCACCGGCACGATGGTGAAGCGCGCGCGCGGCAGCGTCATGTACTTGCCGAGCTGGCCGTCCGCCCGCTTGGAGATCCACGCGGCACGCGACAGCAGCTCTTCCGGCGTCTTGGCATAGAACTGCGGATCGGTACGCAGGAAGGTCAGGAACTCGGCGAAGCTGCCCTTGAACTTCACCTGCTTGATGATGTCGTTCATTTCCTTCTGGATGCGTGCGACTTCATCCAGGCCGATGCGATGGATCTCGTCCGGCGACAGGTCCAGCGTGGTGTATTCGTGGATCTGCTGCTTGTAGTACGCCTTGCCATCAGGCATCGCTTCGGCGGCCAGGGTGGTGCGCGCCTGCGGCACGTACTCCTTGACGAAGAAGGTGCGCAGCTGCTGGAACGCCGGCACCACCTTGCCGCTGATCGCTTCACGCGCCTGCGCCTGCAGCCTGGCCTGCTCGGCGGCCGGGATGGTGGTGGGCAGCTTCTTGAACGGCGCGTACAACGGCGATCCGGTCGGGTCCTTCAGCTCGGCGACGGTGGCGATGGACACTTCGCGGCCATCGAGCACGGCACGCGGCACGCTGAAGCCACGCTTCAGGCCGGCACGCATGTTCTCGGTCTGCTGGCCGAAGTAACGCGGCACATCGTTCAGCCGTGCGATGTAGTTCTGGTAGTCCCGCACGGTCTTCATCTCGCGCCGGGCCATGAAGGACAGGTTGGACCAGAACGAGGAGTCGGCGTTGAACGGCATCTCGTAGCCGCGCAGGCGCGTCTCTTCGGCCAGGTTGAACACCTGGTCGTGGTAGATCGCGTAGTTGACCTGGTTGTCGGGCGACAGGGTCTTCGGGTCGATCTTCTTCAGCGCGGCGAGGGTCTCGTCCCACACCTTCAGGCGCGCCTGCTGCGCGGCCGGGCCGACATCGGGCATGCGGGTGGCATTGGCCGGCGCGTCTTCGTCCTCGCTGGCCTCACCGCCGCCCTGCTGGCGCCACTTCCATTCCTTCTCGTACAGCGCGCGGAAGGCGGCATCGGCGGGCGATTCGGTGGCCACGCTGGCCGGTGCGGCGGTGGCAGGGGGCACGGCAAGGGCCACGGCGGGCGCGGACAGGGCAATCAGCAGGGCAACGGCAAGACGGGTTTTCACGAGCACAGGTTCCCGGGAAGGCAGACCCCGATGATGGCACCGCCCACGGCCCGTGGCATGGGACGAAGGTCCTGCCTGCAGCGCAGGCAGGACCGGGAACCGACCGCAGGCCGGGGCCCCAGCGCCGAAGGCGCGTGGTAGAGCCGACTGTCAGTCGGCTGCTCTTCCGCCAGACGTGGCAAAGTCCGCGCGAAAGTCGACTGACAGTCGACTCCACCCACGGCAGGCAGGGCCGGGAACCGGCCGCCGAACATGCAGTAGATCCACGCCATGCGTGGATGCGTCGGGGATCCGAACCCGGGGCCTCAGTGACTGGCCTTGTCCCGCTTCCAGCCCCGGTGCTTGATGTCCAGCTGCAGGCTGTACAGCGCGGTGAACGCCGGGAACAGGTTCTGCAGCACGCCCACCGAGTCCTGCTTGGCCGAGAACAGGAAGTAGCTCAGCGTCATCAGGCTGCCGACCACGCTCATGTACCAGAACAGGCGCGGGATCACCGGCTTGCCCGCACGCTTGGACGCGATGAACTGGACCAGCCAGCGGCCGCCAAACATCAGCGCGCCGGTATAGCCGATCAGCTTCCAGCCGGTCACATGCAGGCCGGTCCAGTACAACCAGGTCAGCGGCTGGTCGAGCCAGTGCAGCTCCAGATCCATCAACGCTCCTCCACTGCGGTGCGCTTGCTGCGGGTGATCAGCCACGCCACGCCGCGCAGGTCACGGATGCCGACCAGTGCACGGCCCAGGTTGTTGTACTTGGACACGCCGGCGGTACGGTGGCGGTGGTTGACCGGCACGCTGGTGGTCTTCCAGCCGGCACGCTGCATCAGCGCGGGCAGGTAGCGGTGCATGTGGTCGAAGTACGGCAGGTCGAGGAACGCGCTGCGCTCGAACAGCTTGATGCCGCAGCCGGTATCGGGCGTATCGTCGCGCAGCATGCGTGCGCGGATGGCGTTGGCCCACTTGCTGGCCCAGCGCTTGCTGCCGCTGTCCTGGCGGTTGACCCGCCAGCCGGCGAACAGCTTCACCTGCGCCTCGGCGGCATCGCGCGCGGCCAGCAGCTTGGGAATGTCGGCCGGATCGTTCTGGCCATCGCCATCCAGGGTCGCGATCCACGGCGCACGTGCGTGCTTGACGCCGGTGCGCACGGCGGTGCTCTGCCCGCTCTGGTTCACATGGTGCAGCACCCGCAGTTCCGGCGTGGTCGCCTTCAGCCCCTGCAGCACCGCCAGGGTGTCATCGCGCGAGTGATCGTCGATGTAGATGATCTCGAACGGCAGCCGGCCACGCAGTGCAGCGGTGATTTCGGCAACCAGCGGGGCGACGTTGTCGCGTTCGTTGAACACCGGGACGACAACGGAAAGCTCGGGTTGGCTCATAAGGCACTCGGCCAAAGGGGGACAAAGACCGCGCATTCTCCGAAGCCGAGGTTATCCGAAGATGAATCCGGCTGTGTGAGGATCCGACCTCAGGCGCGGTCGCCAAAATACTCGCGGCACCACTGCACGACGGGGGGCAACCCTTCTTCGATCGGGGTCACCGCGTCGAAGCCGAATGCGTCATGGGCGCGCCGGGTATCGGCCATCGTGCGCACCATGTCGCCCGGCTGCATCGGCTTGTAGACCTTCTGCGCGGGGCGACCGGCGGCCTGCTCGATCACGCTGATGAAGCGCTCCAGCTCGACCGGCGTATGGTTGCCGAGGTTGAACACCCGGTGCGGTACCGGACCATCGGCCGGATGCGCGAGCGCGCCGAGGATACCCGACACGATGTCGGAGACATGTGTGAAATCACGCTGCATGCGGCCCTCGTTGAACACGTCGATCGGCCGCCCGGCCAGCACCGCACGCGAGAACAGCAGCGGTGCCATGTCCGGCCGGCCCCACGGGCCATACACGGTGAAGAAGCGCAGGCCGGTGGCATGCAGGCCGTACAGCTGCGCGTAGGTGTAGGCCATCAGCTCGTTGGCCGCCTTGGTCGCCGCGTACAGCGAGCGCGGCTGGTCCACGCGCTGGTCCTCGGAGAACGGCGGCGTGGCCGAATCACCGTAGACCGAGCTGCTGGAGGCATACACCAGGTGCTGCACGCCACGGTGACGGCACAGTTCGAGCATGTTGACGAAGCCGACCAGGTTGCTGTCGACGTAGGCGTGCGGGTTTTCCAGCGAATAGCGCACGCCGGCCTGCGCGGCCAGGTGGATCACCGCAGTCGGCTTCACCTCGTCGAACAGTGCCGCCAGGCCCTGCTGGTCGGTCAGGTCCAGGGTGCGCAGGTCCAGCGCCGGGCACAGCGCAGCCACGCGGTCGCGCTTGATCTGCGGGTCATAGTAGTCGTTGAAGTTGTCCAGGCCGACCACGGGCTGGCCGGCCTCCAGCAGCGCGCGGGCGGTGTAGGCACCGATGAAGCCGGCAGCGCCGGTGAGCAGGATGGTCATGACAGGGGCCTGGAAACGAAGTTCAGGCCCCTGATGTTACCGGTCTCAGAACAAACCGAAACGCTTCTTCGCCACGTTGGTGCGGGCGGGTTCGATCACGTCCTGGATGTTCTTCGCATCGAAGCGGTCGAGCAGCACCTCGGCGCCCTTCCTCAGCTTCAGGTCCATCTCTTCCGGGTACAGCGGAACCAGGCTCATGAAGCTGATGGTCCTGCCGTCCTCCAGCGCCAGCGTGGCGAAGTCCTCCGGGGCGGTCACCGGCGACAGCACGATGGCACCGTCGAAACCCACACCCGGCGCGTAGGGCTCGCTGGGATGGCCGTTGGGAATGGTGTGGCCGAAGCCCAGCCAGGTGTCGTACTCGTGCGGCAACCGTGCCATGCCCTTCAGCAGGCGCACCGGCCAGTAATTGCGCTCGTCCTCGAAGGCGTCCTGGGAGATCGGCCAGTCGGCCGGCAGGGTCACCATCAGTTCCATGTAGCGCGGCACGTCCGCGTCCACCTCGGCGGGCACGGTCATCGGCAGGTCGCTCATGCCGGAGGTGACCAGGCGCAGGTACGGGCAGTGGTCATTGGCCGGCACCACGTGCACGTCGATGTGCACCAGGTCGGAGATGATCTCGTGGAAGACACCGGACACCGGGCCCAGATGGCGTTCGAGGTGGGCGCTGATCGCCTCGATGTGCTGTTCTTCGCCGATGGCGGGCACGAAGTCCTTTTCGCGGCGATGTACCAGTATCTGGGTGCCGTCCGGGCTGACGTCCTCGTATTCGTTGCTCATGTCCTGTTCCCTGGATGAGGCCACGGACCGGAGAGCAGTGCATCCCCGGCACGCGCGGCGGTGCGTTCCCTGTCATCTGCAGGACGCGGCGGGAACAGGCCGCACCCCCTGGCGCTGCGCCGGGCTCAGCCCTGGCGCGTACGCAGCTTTTCCAGCACGCCGTCCAGGGTATCCAGATCGGTGTAGTGGATGATCAGCTTGCCCTTGCCGCCCCGGCCGTGGTTGATCGCCACCTTGGCACCCAGTGCTTCGGACAGTTCGGTTTCCAGCGAGGCGATGTCGGCCTGCTGCACCTTCGGCGTCGCCACCGGGCGGTTGCTCGGCACCTTGCCGGCGGCGAAGGCCTGCGCACGGCGCTCGACCTCGCGCACCGACCAGCCTTCATCGGCCGCTTCCTGCGCCAGCTTGCCAGCCAGCTCGGGAGCCAGGGTCAGCAGCGCGCGGGCGTGGCCCATTTCCAGGCGGCGGGTTTCCAGCAGCAGCCGGATCGCCACCGGCAGCTCCAGCAGGCGCAGCAGGTTGGACACCGCCGCGCGCGAGCGGCCGACGGCCTCGGCGGCCTCGGCATGGGTCAGGGTGAACTCGCTGATCAGGCGCTGCAGCGCCTCGGCTTCTTCCAGCGGATTGAGGTCTTCGCGCTGGATGTTCTCGATCAGCGCCATCGCGATGACGGTGCGGTCTTCCAGCTCGCGCACCACCACCGGCACTTCGTCCAGGCCGGCCAGCTGCGATGCGCGCCAGCGGCGCTCACCGGCGACGATTTCGTAGTTGCCTGCCGGCAGCTGGCGCACCAGGATCGGCTGGATCACGCCCTGCGACTTGATCGAGTCGGCCAGCTCGGAAAGCTTGCCCTCGTCCATCTCGCGGCGCGGCTGGTACTTGCCCGGCTGCAGCTGGCCGACCGGCAACTTGCGCAGCACTTCACCCGGCAGCGGTTCGATCACCGCAGCGGTGGCCTGCACCTGGCTGACCGCGCCTTTCGGGCCCAGCAGCGCGTCCAGGCCACGGCCGAGGCCTCGCTTCTTGGCTGCCGGCTTGCTGCTGGTCATCAGACGGTCTCCACGGCCTTGGCGGCCTTGTTGCGTTCGTTGTTGCGGCGGATGATCTCGCCGGCCAGGCCCAGGTAGGCCACGCCACCGCGCGAGGCGCGGTCGTAGCCGACGATGCTCTGGCCATGGCTGGGCGCCTCGGCCAGGCGCACGTTGCGCGGCACGATGGTGCGGAACACGCGGTCGCCGAAGTGCTCGGTGAGCTCGGCCGACACTGCGTTGGCCAGGTTGTTGCGCACGTCGAACATGGTGCGCAGCACGCCTTCGATCTCCAGCGCCGGGTTCAGGCTGGTGCGCAGCGCTTCGATGGTTTCCACCAGCGCACTCAGGCCTTCCAGTGCGTAGTACTCGCACTGCATCGGCACGATCACCGAATCGGCGGCGGCCAGCGCGTTGAGCGTCAGCAGCGACAACGCCGGCGGGCAATCGATCAGGATGTAGTCGTACTCGTCGCGGATCGGCGCCAATGCGCGCTTCAGGCGCTGCTCGCGCTCGCTCTGGCCCATCAGCTGGATCTCGGCGGCGGTCAGGTCGATGTTGCCCGGCAGCAGGTCGTAGCCTTCGGCGGTCTGCACGCGCACATCGGCGGCGCTGTTCTCGCCCAGCAGCAGATCGCAGGTGGAGGCCGCCAGCTCACGCTTGTCCACGCCGCTGCCCATGGTCGCGTTGCCCTGCGAGTCCAGGTCGACCAACAGCACGCGCTTGGGTGCGTTGGCCAGGGAAGCGGCCAGGTTGACGGCGGTCGTGGTCTTGCCGACGCCACCCTTCTGGTTGGCGATGGCGATGATGCGGGCCATGCGGGTGTGCCTCGTCGACGGATGGTTGGGACCGGTCATTATGCGTACAACCGGCCCCTTGCGGAAATCGTGGATCGCCAACCCGTTGTTCCACAAAGGGCTGGCGGCGGGAATCAGGAACCTGTAACGGTGACCAGGTGGCGTTCGCCGGCCAGGCCGGGCACGCTCAGCGGGGTCACCTCACGCACCTGCCAGCCAGCCGGCAGTTCCGCGATCTCCTCATGCGGGTAGACACCCTTCATGGCCAGCAGCACGCCACCGGGGCGCAGCAGATGGCCACCGACACGGACGATGCCGGCCAGGGTATCCATTGCGCGCGCGGTCAGCTGGTCGTAACGACCGGCCTCGTCCAGCGCTTCGGCCCGCGATTCGGCCACGCGGGCGTTGCCCAGGCCGAGCTGGCGCACGGCCTCGCGCATGAAGCGCGCCTTCTTGCCGTTGCTCTCCACCAGGGTGACCTGCAGGCCCGGGCAGGCGATCGCCAGCGGGATGCCGGGCAACCCGGGGCCGGTACCGAGGTCGGCCAGGCTGCCATCAGCCACGAACGGCTGCATCGCCAGCGAATCGAGCAGGTGGCGGGTAACCATCTCCTGCGGGTCGCGGATGGCGGTGAGGTTGTAGGTGCCGTTCCAGCGGTGCAGCAGGGCCAGGTAGCGCAGCAGCGGCGGCGCCAGCGCGGCGTCCAGGCCCATGCTGGCCAGGCCCTGTTCCAGCGTGGCAGCCACGCTGGCGGGAAGTGGGTGTTCGCTCATGCCGCCATTATCGCCGGTTTTGCGCACTGATTCCCCGCTTCAGTGCGGATACCAGGCCAACGCCGCACGGAACTGGCCGGTGGCCTGCCATTCGTGCAGGTGCCAGCGCGCGGCCTCGCCCAGCTCCGGGTCGCACCAGCGCAGGTGCAGGGCGCCATCGGCCCCCGGCGCCAGCTGCAGGCGGTGCAGCCCGAACGAGATGCCCTGCCCGTGCGCCTTCAGGATCGCCTCCTTGACGCACCATACGCGGAAGAACCAGTGCTCGCGGTCGGCCTCGTCCAGGCGTTCCAGCCAGGCCACCTCCTGCGGGTGGAAGAAGCGCCGCACGATTTCCAGAAGACGCGGCCGCGGCCGCAGCAGTTCCAGGTCCACGCCCAGCCGCACGCCTTCGCCCAGCGCCACCAGCAGCACCTCACCGCTGTGGCTCCAGCCGGTCCCGTAGTGGGCCAACGGGCCGCTCAGCTCCGGCCGGCCCTTGTCGTCACGGACCAGTGGCAGCGTCTGCGGATCGGTGCCCAGCGCCTGCGCCAGTACCTGCCGGGCCTGCGGTTCACCGCGCTGGCCCGGCACGTGCGGACGCCGCCAGACCGTTACCGGACCGAAGCGCCACGGGCCGTCGAGGGTGGCTGGCAGGCTCATCCGCACGCGCCCGTCACGCAATTGCACGACGGGTTCACAGCCCTGCGCGTCAACTGGTCACAGTTCCCCACCGGAGGTTCGATCATGGGCATCATCATCTGGCTGATCGTCGGCGGCATCGTAGGCTGGCTGGCCAGCATCATCATGAAGCGCGATGCCCAGCAGGGCATCATCCTCAACATCGTGGTCGGCATCGTCGGCGCGCTGATTTCCGGCTGGCTGTTCGGCGGCGGCATCAACGAAGCGATCACCATCCGCACCTTCCTGTTCTCGCTGATCGGCGCGGTGATCCTGCTGGCGATCGTCAACCTGTTCACCCGCAAGAGCATACGGTGATCTGAGGGTAGTGCCGGCCACTGGCCGGCAGATGTTCCAGAACGGGCCCGGCAATCGTCGGGCCCTGTTCGTTCAACCGATCTGCACCCAGGCCGGCGCATGGTCGCTCGGGCGTTCCCAGGTGCGCGGCTCGCGGTCGATGCCCGAGGCCACCGCGCTGCCCTTCAACGCATCGGAGACCAGGGTCAGGTCGATGCGCAGGCCCAGGTTGCGGCGGAAGCCGGCGGCACGGTAATCCCACCAGCTGAAGGTGCCCGCCTCGTCGTTGTGCAGGCGGAAGCCATCGTGCAGACCCAGCTGCAGCAGCTTGTTGAGCGCGCCGCGCTCGGCGGTGGAGGTCAGGATGTGGTTGTCGTTCCACACCTCCGGGTCGTGCACATCGCGCGCGTCCGGGGCGATGTTGAAGTCACCCATCACGATCAGCTTCGGATGCCGCTGCAGTTCTTCGGCGATCCAGGCATGCACCGCTTCCAGCCAGCGCAGCTTGTAGTCGTACTTGTCGGTGCCGATGTCCTGGCCATTGACCACGTACAGGTTGATCACCCGCAGGTCGCCGAAGGTACCGGCAATGACGCGCTTCTGTTCGTCCTCGAAGCCGGGAATGCCGATCTGCACGTCCTGCGCCGGCTCACGCGACAGCAGCGCCACGCCGTTGTAGGTCTTCTGGCCGGCGAACACGCTGCGGTAGCCGGCGGCGATCAGCGCAGAATCGGGGAACTTGTGGTCCTCCAGCTTGGTTTCCTGGATACCGACGATGTCCGGGCCGAACTCCCTGAGCCACTGCTCCAGGTGCGGCAGGCGGACATTGAGCGAATTGACGTTCCACGAGGCGATCTTCATGCGGGCATTCTACCCGGGTGCGCTTGGCACGCGTGCCACCCCAGGTGGGCACCCGCCGGTAGTGCCGGCCGCTGGCCGGCAACCCCATGAACCGCCGGCAAGACCCCGCAGTTGCCGGCCAGCGGCCGGCACTACCGAAGCAGCAGCTTCAACAACCCCGCAATCTTCGAATACGGCGGCCGCAGCCGGTCGCTGGCGGCCCAGCGCGACTGCCACAGCACCGGCAGCCGCTTGCTCATCGCATCGAACCCGGCCCGGCCGTGGTACGCGCCCATGCCGCTGGCCCCTACCCCGCCAAACGGCAATCCATCGGCGGCGAAGTGCAGCAGCGTGTCGTTCACCGTCACCCCGCCGGCCACCACCTGACCGAGGATGCGTTCCACCGTCGCCGTGTCATGACTGAAGGGATACAGTGCCAGCGGCCGGTCACGGGACAACACGTCGGCCAGCGCCGCCTCCAGATCTGGATAGGCCCGCACCGGCAGGATCGGCCCGAAGATCTCCTCGCGCATCAGGTCCAGGTCGTCCGGCGGGTCCAGCACCACGGTCGGCACCAGCAGGCGCTCGCGGTCGGCGCACGCCTCATCCACCTGCGCCAGCGGAATCACCGGCACGCCGCGTTGCCGCGCCTGTGCCAGATAGCCCTGCAGGCGCCGGTACTGGCCTTCATTGATGATGCGGGTGTAGTCGTCGGCATCGCTGAAGTCGCCATAGCGCTCGCGCACCTGCTGCTGCAGCGCCTGTACGAACTCGCGCTGGCGCACGGTGTCGATCAGCACGTAATCCGGCGCGATGCAGGTCTGCCCGGCGTTGAACCATTTCCCGGTGGCGAGCCGCGCGGCGGCTTTGTCCAGCGGGAAATCGCGGCAGACAATCGCCGGCGACTTGCCGCCCAGCTCCAGCGTGACCGGCACCAGATGTTCGGCTGCGGCCGCCATCACCTTGCGGCCAACAGCCGTCGAGCCGGTGAACAGCAGATGGTCCAGCGGCAGCGAGGACACCGCCGCCGCCACATCCGCCCCACCCTGCACCACCGCCACGCGATCGGGCGGGAACACACTGGCCAGCAGATCGGCCAGGAATGCACTGGTGCGTGGTGTGTGTTCCGAGGGCTTCAGCAACACATGGTTGCCGGCGGCAATCGCGGTGGCCAGCGGCACCAGCGCCAGCGTAACCGGGTAATTCCAGGGCGAGATCACCCCGACCACGCCCAGCGGCGTCGGCCGCAGCTGCGCACGCGCCGGCCACAGCTTCCAGCCTGCACCTACCCGCTGCGGCTTCGACCAGCGCCGCAGGTGGCGGCGCAGGTGATCGATGGCCGACAGCACGCTCATGCCATCGGCCAGCTTCGATTCCACGTGGGCGCGATGGCCGAAATCCTCGGCGATGGCCTGCGCCATTTCGTCCAGGCGTGGCTTCAGCGCCTCGCGCAGGCGGCGCAGGTCAGCTTCGCGCTGGTCCAGCGACGGGCGCTGCGACTGCCAGGCGCTGCGCAGGGTGTGCAGGAGGGCGGGGAGGTCTTCCGGCGTAGTGGCGGTCATGGGCCGACTATACGGGGTGCTGCGCGACGCAAAGGTAGTGTCGGCCGCTGGCCGGCAAGGGCTTCATGTCCGCGGAGATTCATGAGGTTGCCGGCCAGCGGCCGGCATTACCGGATTGCGAGCCGAGTGGGCACGCCCCACAAACAGAAAGACCGCGGTCTGCACCGCGGCCCTTGAAACCCGGTGGGTGCCGACCGTTGGTCGGCACACCGGTTACTTGGTGATATCCACGTCCTTGGTCTCACGCAGGAACAGGCCGCCGATCACCACCGACATCAGCGCGATGATGATGGGGTACCACAGGCCGTAGTAGAGGTTGCCGGTACCGGCCACCAGCGCGAACGAGATCGCCGGCAGGAAGCCACCGAACCAGCCGTTGCCGATGTGGTACGGCAGCGACATCGAGGTGTAGCGGATGCGGGTCGGGAACAGTTCGACCAGGTAGGCGGCGATCGGGCCGTAGACCATGGTCACGTACAGCACCAGCAGCCACAGCATGAAGATGGTGCCGGCGATGTTGATGCGGGCGCCATCGGCCTTGGCCGGGTAGCCGGCAGTGGTCAGGGCGGTCTTCAGTTCCGCACCGAACGCGTCAGCCTTGGCCTTGCCTTCTTCCTTGGTCAGGCCGGCGGCCTCATACGAGGTGACGCTGGCGCTGCCCACGTTCACCATCGCCAGCGAACCGGCGGCGGCGGGCTGCACGTCGTACGGCACACCGGCCTTGGTCAGTGCGGCGGTGGCCACGTCGCAGGAGCTGGTGAACTTGCGTAGGCCAACCGGATCGAACTGGAACGAGCAGGTAGCCGGATCGGCCACGACCAGGGCCGGCGAGCTGCTGCGGGCTTCTTCGATGGCCGGGTTGGCGAAGTGGGTCAGGCCCTTGAAGATCGGGATGTAGGTGATGGCCGCCAGCAGGCAGCCGGCCAGGATGATCTTCTTGCGGCCGATGCGGTCGGACAGCCAGCCGAAGAAGATGAAGAACGGCGTGCCCAGTGCCAGCGCTGCGGCGATCAGCAGGTAGGAGGTGGTGGCATCGACCTTCAGCATGCTGCTGAGGAAGAACAGCGCGTAGAACTGTCCGCCGTACCAGACCACGGCCTGGCCAGCCGCTGCACCGAGCAGGACCAGCAGCATCAGCTTCAGGTTGCCGCCCTTCAGGCTGTCGCGGAACGGGGTCTTGGAGCCCTTGCCTTCAGCCTTCATCTGCTGGAACAGCGGCGATTCGCTCAGCTGCAGGCGGATCCATACCGAAATGCCCAGCAGCAGGATCGAGACCAGGAACGGAATGCGCCAGCCCCAGGCTTCGAAGGCCTCGTTGCCCAGCGTCATGCGGCAGGCCAGGATGATCAGAAGCGACAGGAACAGGCCGAGCGTGGCGGTGCACTGGATGAAGCTGGTGTACAGGCCACGCTTGTCGTCCGGCGCGTGCTCGGCCACGTAGGTGGCGGCACCGCCGTACTCGCCGCCCATCGCCAGGCCCTGGGCCAGGCGCAGGATGATCAGGATCACCGGTGCGGCGAAACCGATCGAGGCGTAGTTGGGCAGCACGCCGACCAGGAAGGTCGAGATGCCCATGATCAGGATGGTGACCAGGAAGGTGTACTTGCGGCCGATGCGGTCGCCGAGGCTGCCGAAGAAGGCCGCGCCGAACGGACGCACGAAGAAGCCGGCGGCAAACGCCAGCAGGGCGAAGATCATGCCCGTGGTTTCATTGACGCCACTGAAGAACTGCTTGGCGATGATGGCCGCGAGCGAGCCGTACAGGAAGAAGTCATACCACTCGAACACCGTGCCGAGGCTCGATGCGAAGATGACCTTCTTGTGGCCCTTGGTCAGGGTGCCCGCCGCATTGTGCGGGCTGGATGCAGTGCTGGACATGGGACGTTTTCCCTCTGTAGATGCCGACCTTGGTCGGCATTCAATCTCGGTAGGTGCCGGCCGCTGGCCGGCACGCTCTTAGAAGCTGTACTTCGTAGTGAACTGCAATCGGGTGATGTCACCCTTGTTGCCGTTCTCCACTTCGCGACGGCCGTACATCAGCTCGGCGCCGATATCGACCTTGGGCAGCGGCGAGTAGAAGATGTTGCCGCGGATGCTCTGCACGCTCTTGGTCACCAGCGGGCCCAGGATGCTGTCGTTGTCGTAGTCGCTGCGCGCATAGATCAGGTTGGTGCGCAGCTTCGGCGAGAACGCATGCCGCCAGCCCACGTAGCCGGCCAGCACGCCGGTCGGGTTGAGCTCGTCGCGGGCCACGTCATAGGCGCTGTCGGCGGTGATGCCCAGACCGATGTAGCGGGCGATGCCTTCGCCGCCGGTCAGCTGGTAGTGCAGCGAATCGCTGTCGCCCATCACCCATTTGCCGCCCAGGGTCAGGCCGCCAGCCACCTTGTCGGCCTTGGCGCCGGTGGCCTGGTTGTCGACCTTCAGCTGACGGACGATGCCGCCGACACCGAAGGTGCCCCAGTCACCCTTCCAGCCATAGCGCAGGGTCAGGTCAGGCAGGCTGCCACGGTCGGAGTTGGCGCTGGTGTTGGTCCAGGCGCCGGTGACCGGGTTGCGGGTACCGGTAAGGGTGGTGGTTTCCGGGTTTTCCAGCGCGACGCTGAAGCCACCCTGGGTGTAGCGCACCTGGGCCTGGCGCACGAAGATCACGCCGTCGGTGGGCCCGACGAAGTCGACCGCTTCGGGCAGCGCGGCCGCGTCCATGAAGTTGGACCAGGTCTGGCCTGCCATCCAGTTGTTCCAGTACATGTAGGCGTGGCGCAGGGTCACACCGTAGGTATTGGTGGCGGTCTGGTTGCCCAGCGAGTTGCCGAAGAAGTCCATCTCGAAGAACGCACCGGCCTTGTTGCCCGATTCGCTCACGTTGTCGATGCCCAGGTTGAATCGCGAGAACTTGGCATGGGCGTTGAAGTCGGTGCCCGAACGCTTGCCGCTGCCGCCGGCGCCTTCCACCGGGGTCTGGCCCGGCAGGTACAGCGAGCGGCCGGTGGCGTCGTCGGCCAGCTGGCCATCGCTGGTCTGGGTGGCCAGGAAGTCGGCCTTGATGAAGCCGCCGATCTTGACCGTGGTACCCGGCGCGGCGCCCGGGGTGATGGTGGTGACCTGGATCGGCTGCTTGCCGGCCGGCACCGAAGCAACCGGCTTCTGCCCGGCCTGCACCGTGCGCACTTCGGTCACCGCCTGCTGGGTCTGGCTGATCTGGGTCTGTTGTTGTTGCTGCGAAGACAGCAGCAGCTGGACCTGGCGTTCCAGTTCGGCAACGCGTGCTTCCAGTGCCTTCTCTTTGGCGGTCTCAGCGAACGCCATGCCCGGTGCGACCAGGGCGACCAACAGGCAGGCCGCCAAAGGTGTGCGCACGGCTTTCAACGTACGGTGGCTCATGTTGCCCTCTCTCCCAAGTGGCAAGGTGATGCCGCGCGTGGGGCACGGTCGAGCCGAGACTGCGGGGCGATTATGTATAGCGGCTATTCGCCATTGGTCGAACCCGGCCCTGCTGGGCGCTCACTTTCGACCATGGTCTAACCAGAGTGGTGACGCGGCCGGGGGTGGATGGGGCAAACTGAGGGGGATCGGTCGCTGCGATGCTGCGACCGCACATACAAAGTCAACGTGCAAGTGAGGGTGCCATGGCTGATATCTACCCCGTCGATCCGCAGTTCGCCGCCAAGGCACGCATCGACAAGACGTCGTACGAACAGCAGTACCAGGCGTCGGTGACCGACCCGGATGGTTTCTGGGGCAAGGCCGCCGAGCGCCTGCAATGGATGCGCAAGCCGACCAGGATCAAGAACGTCAGCTACGACCTGTCCGACTTCCACATCAAGTGGTTCGAAGATGGCGAGCTCAATGCCAGCGTGAACTGCCTGGATCGCCAGCTGGAAACGCGCGGCGACAAGACCGCCCTGCTGTTCGAGCCGGACGGCCCGGATGCACCGGCCCAGCACGTGACCTACCGCGAGCTGTACGAGCGCACCTGCCGCCTCGGCAATGCACTGCGCAATCTCGGCGTCAAGAAGGGCGACCGCGTCACCATCTACCTGCCGATGATCGTCGACGCCGCCGTGGCCATGCTGGCCTGCGCGCGCATCGGTGCGATCCACTCGGTGGTGTTCGGTGGCTTCGCGCCGAACTCGATCGCCGACCGCGTCAGCGACTGCCAGAGCAAGCTGATCATCACCGCCGACGAGGGCCTGCGCGGTGGCCGCAGGATTCCGCTGAAGGCCAACGTTGATGCCGCGCTGAAGCTACCGGGCACCAATACCGTGGAAACCGTGCTGGTGGTGCGGCACACCGGCGGTGCGGTGGACATGCAGGCCCCGCGCGACCGCTGGTTCCACGATGTGGTGGACAGCCAGCCGGCCACCTGCGAACCGGAACGCATGAACGCGGAAGACCCGCTGTTCATCCTCTACACCTCCGGTTCCACTGGCAAGCCGAAGGGCGTGCTGCACACCACCGGCGGTTACCTGCTGTACGCGGCCTACACCCATGAAGCGGTGTTCGACCTGCGCGAGGACGACATCTACTGGTGCACCGCCGACGTCGGCTGGGTCACCGGCCACAGCTACATCGTGTACGGGCCGCTGGCCAACGGCGCGACCTCGCTGATGTTCGAAGGCGTGCCGAACTACCCGGACACCTCGCGTTTCTGGAACGTCATCGACAAGCACAAGGTGACCATCTTCTACACCGCCCCGACCGCCATCCGCGCGCTGATGCGCGAAGGCGAGGAGCCGGTGAAGAAGACCTCGCGCGCCTCGCTGCGCCTGCTCGGCAGCGTCGGCGAGCCGATCAATCCGGAAGCCTGGCGCTGGTACTACGAGGTGGTTGGCGACAGCCGCTGCCCGATCGTCGATACCTGGTGGCAGACCGAAACCGGCGGCATCCTGATCTCGCCGCTGGCCGGCGCGATGGATCTCAAGCCGGGGTCGGCCACCCTGCCCTTCTTCGGCGTGCAGCCGGCGCTGGTCAATGCCGATGGCGAGATCCAGGACGGCCCGACCGAGGGCAACCTGATCATCCGCGATTCCTGGCCGGGCCAGATGCGCACGGTGTACGGCGACCACCAGCGTTTCATCGATACGTATTTCCGTACCTACCCGGGCAGCTACTTCACCGGCGACGGTTGCCGACGCGACGAGGACGGCTACTACTGGATCACCGGCCGCGTCGACGATGTGATCAACGTGTCCGGCCACCGCATCGGCACCGCCGAAGTGGAAAGCGCGCTGGTTTCGCACCCGAAGGTGGCCGAGGCGGCCGTGGTCGGCTTCCCGCACGACGTCAAGGGCCAGGGCATCTACGCCTACGTCACCCTGGTGGCCGAAGAGGCACCGAGCGATGAGCTGCACAAGGAGCTGATTGCCTGGGTGCGCAAGGAGATCGGCCCGATCGCCACGCCCGACCACCTGCAGTGGGCACCGGGCCTGCCGAAGACCCGCTCGGGCAAGATCATGCGCCGCATCCTGCGCAAGATCGCCGAGAACGCGCCCGACCAGCTTGGCGACACCTCGACCCTGGCCGATCCGTCGGTGGTGGCGTCGCTGGTGGACGAACGCAAGGTGCGCTGACGTACGACCGGGGTCGGATCCCTTTCCGCAAGGAAAGGGCTCTGACCCCATCTGCTTTCCCTCACGGTTCCCCCCGACCATGACCACCCTCCTGATTGCCGATGACCACCCGCTGTTCCGCGAAGCCCTGCGCGGCGCCGTGCAGCGGGTCATCCCCGGCGTGCAGCTGTTCGAGGCAGACAGCGTGGAAGCGCTGTACGCGCTGGCCGACCAGCACAACGACGCCGACCTGGTCCTGATGGATCTCAACATGCCCGGTGCGCAGGGTTTCAATGCACTGGTGCACATGCGCTCGCTGCATCCGCACCTGCCGGTGGTAGTGGTGTCCGCGCGCGAAGAGGCGACGGTGATGCGCCGCGCGCTCGACCACGGCGCGCTGGGCTTCATTCCGAAGTCTGCGGATTCGGACACCATCGGCCACGCACTGGGCACCATCCTCGATGGCGAGACCTGGGCGCCGCCGGAAGCGCACAACGTGCCGCCCACCGAGCGCGAGGAACGCGAAGTCGGCCAGCGACTGCGCGAGCTGACCCCGCAACAGTTCCGTGTGTTGCAGATGCTGGGCGCAGGCCGCTTGAACAAGCAGATCGCTTACGACCTCAACGTCTCCGAAGCGACGATCAAGGCCCACGTCACCGCCATCCTGCGCAAGCTGGGCGTGACCAACCGCACCCAGGCCGTGCTGATGGCCGGCAAGCTGGCGATCGACGACGACGCCATCGTGCTGCCGCCGGAAGAAGACTGACGGTAGTGCCGGCCGCTGGCCGGCAATCGCCTTCAGCCCCTGAAATCACCCGAAACCGCTTCGGTAGGTGCCAAGCTTGCTTGGCACGCTCTCGCCGTTGCGCATGCCGGCCAGCGGCCGGCACTACCAGGCACCGCTGCGCCCGCGATATAGCCTTCGCTATACAAACCAGCCGTGCCTGCGCGTTTCGCTGGAAATGCGCCACGCGCGAATCGCGATGCTAAGCTTCGCGTCCCCTTGGGGAGTAGCCGGATTCCTTTGCAGGAATCGTCCACGTCAACATACTCGGCCGGTGCGCCGTGGCGTGGACAACCATGATGGTTGGCGAGACCAGCGGCCCGCGCGCGCAACGTCAGGTTGGGCGCGAGCGCAGGCCGTGCGTCCGTCCTGGCCCAACCTCAGCAGCTGCCCATGTCCCCCATTTCGATCCTCCTGATCGGCTTTGCCATGTCCACCGATGCCTTCGCTGCGGCGATCGGCAAGGGTGCGGCCATGCGCAAGCCGGTGTTCCGCGATGCACTGCGGGCCGGCATCATCTTCGGCGTCATCGAGGCGATCACGCCCATCATCGGCTGGCTGCTCGGCCGCGCCGCGCTGCAGTACGTCGAAGCCTTCGACCACTGGATCGCCTTCGGCCTGCTCGGCGCACTGGGCATCCACATGATCTACAACGGCCTGCGCCCGGAAAGTGCCGACGAGGACGAAGACCCCTCCCAGCACCATGGCTTCTGGAAGCTGGCGTTGACCGGTTTCGCCACCAGCATCGACGCGATGGCGGTGGGCATCGGCCTGGCCTTCATGGACGTGCATATCGGCGTGATGGCCGCGGTCATCGGCCTGTGCACGCTGACCATGGTCACCGTCGGCATCATGCTCGGCCGCGTGCTGGGCAGCATGGTCGGCAAGCGTGCCGAGATCATCGGTGGCGTGATCCTGGTGATCATCGGCGCGACGATCCTGTACGAGCACCTGCACGGCGTGGGGTAACGCTTCCGCGATTACGTGGTTGCCGGCCAGCGGCCGGCACTACCTGACGTCACATCCACGCATGGCGTGGATCTACTGCCAGGCCGATGAAGCTTTGGTAGATG
Source organism: Stenotrophomonas sp. I18B00994 (assembly GCF_014145825.1). Classification (NCBI taxonomy): domain Bacteria; kingdom Pseudomonadati; phylum Pseudomonadota; class Gammaproteobacteria; order Lysobacterales; family Lysobacteraceae; genus Stenotrophomonas; species Stenotrophomonas sp. I18B00994. The sequence continues at coordinate 340,847 of NZ_JACIUW010000003.1, forward strand.
CCAGGCTTGCCTGGCATGGTTTCACGTCGTGGTTGCCGGCCAGCGGCCGGCACTACTGCGCATCGCGCAGCGCGCCGAGGAAGGCGCGCAGCGAGGCCGGCTTGATCGGCTTGGTCAGCACGCGATAGCCACGCTCGCGCGCCATCCGCTTCAGCTCGTCGCGACCATCGGCGGTCAGCAGCGCACCCGGCAGCGGGTAACCGGCGGCTTCACGCAGCGCCACCAACGCATCCAGGCCGTCCATGCGGTCGTGCAGGTGGTAGTCCACCAGCATCACCTGCGGCCGCTCGGCCACCTTCTCCAACGCCTGATCCACCGTCGATGCCGTGATCACCTGCACCTGCCAACGGCCGAGCAGTGCGCGCATGCCGTCGAGGATCTCCTCGTCGTTGTCCACGCACAGCACGCGCAGGCCCGCCAGCGAATCGCTGCGTACCGGTGCGGCCACCGCCTGTACCGGCGTGGCCAGTTCGGTGTAACCCGGCAATGGTGCCACCCGCGGCAGGATGATCGAGAACATCGATCCCTTGCCGACCCGGCTGCGCGCATTGAGGCGATGGTCAAGCAGACGCGAGATGCGCTGGCAGATCGACAGGCCCAGACCCAGGCCCTGCTCGCCCCAGTCGAACGGCTGCTGGTAGCGGTGGAACTCGTCGAAGATCTGCCGCATGTGGTGCTCGGGAATGCCGGGCCCGGTATCCCAGACCTGCAGCTCCACTTCGTCGCCGCGCTGGCGCACGGCCAGCACGATGCGTCCCTGGCGGGTGTAACGCAGCGCATTGGCCAGGAAGTTCTGCAGCACGCGGCGCAGCAGGCGGCGATCACTGCGCACCCATGCCGGTCGCGCGAACAGGTCCAGGCGCAGGCCACGGCCGGCGGCGACCGGGGTGTACTGCGCGGCCAGCTCACGCATCAACGCACTCACGTCGAACTCGCCGATCACCGGGTGCAGGCCACCGGCATCCAGCCGCGACACATCCAGCAGGCCATCGAGCAGCTCTTCGGCCGCACGCAACGACGCATCCACACGTTCGGCCAGGTGCTTCTGCTCATCGCTCACGTGATCGCTGTCGCGCAGCGCGGAAGCGAACAGGCGTGCGGCGTTCAGTGGCTGCAGCACGTCATGGCTGATCGCCGCCAGGAAGCGGGTCTTCGACTGCTGCGCGACCTCGGCCTCATGCGAACGCTCGGCCACGCGCTGTTCCAGCGTTTCGTTGGCTTCCAGCAGGGCCTTTTCCGCGTGCTTGTAGTCGGTGATGTCGTTGTAGCTGGTCACGTAACCGCCGCCGGGCAACGCCTGCCCGCGCATCTCGATCACCTTGCCGTCGCTGCGGGTGCGCTCGAACACGTGCGGCGAACCAGCGCGCATGTAGCCGATGCGTCGATTGATCTGGACTTCGATATCACCCTCGCCCAGCTCGCCGCGCTCGGCGTTGTAGCGGATCAGGTCGGCCACCGGGCGACCTACGTAGAGCATGCCGTCGGGGTAGCCGAACATGTCCTGGTAACGACGATTCCATGCGGTCAGGCGCATGTCCGGATCGACCACGCTGACCCCGGCGCTGATGTTCTCCAGCGTGGTCGACAGGATCTCGCGGTTGAAGCGCAGTTCCTGCCCGGCTTCGTCCAGCACCGCCACCACTTCGCCCAGGTCCATGCCCGAGCCACGCAGCAGGCTGGTCAGCAGCAGGCGCGCCGAGGCCGCACCAATCGACGCGGCCAGCAGGCGTTCGGTGAACTGCACCCACGGCCGGTCAGCGGGCGCGGAAGACTGCAGCTCGCGGCCCAGCGACTGTGCCTGCTCGAAGAACGAGCGCCGCGCATGGCGCTCGCCGACCACGCGCGAAGCCAGTGCCAGCAGGTCGCCCACATGCACATGACCGGGCCAGCCACCGGCCACCGACGGGCGCTCGGCATACGGGTCGAGGAACGGCGCGGCGCGCAGCCGCTCGTCCACACCGGGCCGCCAGCGCGCGGACACCAGCATCATCGTCGCCGCATTGACCAGCAGCGACCAGAACGTGCCATGGGTCAGCGGGTCCCAGCCGGTCATGCCGAACAGCTGCTGCGGGCGCAGCCACTCGATGCCGAACGGGCCGTGCTGCACCCAGCCAGCATCGACCCAGCCGGCCATGGTCATCGCCGGCAGCAGCAGGGTGTACAGCCAGGTGGCGAAGCCCAGCAGCATGCCCACCTCGACACCACGCCGGCTCGCGCCGCGCCAGTACAGGCCGCCGATCAGCCCGGGCGCGAACTGCGCCACTGCCGCGAACGCCATCAGGCCGTACGAGGCCAGCGTGCTGTCGTTGCTGCTGGTGCGGTAGTAGCTGTACGCCATCAGCGCCAGCAGCAGGATCGCCAGGCGGCGGATCCACAGCACGCGCGAGGCAACGTCGGCGGCTTCCTGATGGTCGCCACTGCGGCGCAGCAGCACCGGCATCACCAGGTCGTTGCTGACCATGGTGGCCAGCGCAATGGACGACACGATGACCATGCCGGTGGCGGCGGAGAAGCCGCCCACATAGGCAATCAGCGCCAGCGCGTTGCGGCCTTCGGCCAGCGGCAGGGCCAGCACCATCGAGTCGTCGGCGACGCTGCCGCCGGTGCCGAACAGGGTCACGCCGGCGGTGGCGATCGGCAGCACCATGCCCGAGATCAGTACCAGGTAGCCACCGAACATCCAGCGCGCGCGGCGTACGTCGCGCACGTCACCGCACTCGACCACGGCCACGTGGAACTGGCGTGGCAGGCAGATGATGGCCAGGAAGCTGAGCAGGGTCTGCGAGATGAAGCCCACCGGCGGCAGGCCGGTGAACAGCGTATGCACCGACTCGACCACCGCATCGGTGCGGTTGCTCAGCCACAGGTAGGCGAACACGCCCACGGCCAGCATCGCCAGCAGCTTGATCACCGATTCGAAGGCGATCGCCAGCATCATGCCGTGGTGGTGCTCGGTGGCGTCGACCTGGCGGGTGCCGAACAGGGTGGCGAACAGCGCCATCAGCAGCGCCACGTACAGCGCCGGATCGGTGAAGAAGCCGGTCGGGCCGCTGTTGCCGGTCAGCACCTGCAGGCTCATCGCCACCGCTTTGTACTGCAGGGCCAGGTACGGAATGATGCCGATCAGGGCGATGATCGCCACCAGTGCGGCCAACCGCCGCGAGCGGCCGAAGCGCGAGGAGATGAAATCGGCGATGGAGACCACGTTCTGGCTGCGGGCGATCAGCGCCAGGCGTTCGATGATGCGCCAGCCGAACAACAGCAGCAGCAACGGACCGATATAGATCGGCAGGTAGCCGATGCCGTTGCGCACGGCCGTACCCACCGCGCCGTAGAAGGTCCACGACGAGCAGTACACGGCCAGCGCCAGGCTGTACACCACCGGCCGCAGCCACGGCCGGTCGGGATACATCGGCCGGCGGTCACCCCACCACGCCACGCCGAACAGCAGCGCTGCATAGGCAACCGAGACGAGCAGCAAGATCCAGCTGGAGACCACGCGTGCGTTTCCGTCGGAAGAACCCGCAGTGTAGGCCAGGCATGGCCGGGGGTGCGGGCTCGTTGGGAGCAACCACCCCCACCAAGGTGGGGGCCTACGCGGTGCGGGCCACGACCGTTGGTCGTGGCCGGCTTCTTATTGGGCCGGCACGCCCATTTCCTTCAGCAGCTCGGGCGCCGGGTAGACCTTGGCCAGCAGCCAGCGCAGGTAGCGCATGTCCACGTGCACAGCGCGCTTGTAGCGCGGATCGAACCACCAGCTGGCGCTGACCGATTCCCAGTTGCTGTCGAAGTTCAGGCCGATCAGTTCACCCTTGGCGTTGAGCACTGGCGAGCCGGAGTTGCCGCCGGTGGTATCCAGGTTGGTCAGGAAGTTGACCGTCTGGGTCTTCAGCGCCGGGTCGGCGGTGCTGCCGAAGTCACCCTTGGCAATCGCCGCCAGCAGCGGCTTGGGCGCATCGAACGGATAGGCGTTGGTGTTCTTCTCGACGATGCCGGCCACGGTGGTCACCGGCGAGTAGGTCACGCCATCGCGCGGGTGCAGCGCCTCGACCTTGCCGTAGCTGATGCGCAGGGTGCGGTTGGCATCCGGGTACACGGCGCGGCCCTGCTTGGCACGCCAGGCGAACAGCGCCTGCATGTAGGCCGGGCGCAGGCGCAGCTGCTCGCCTTCGCGGGTCTTGCTCTCGTTCTCGATGCGCAGCTGCGCGGCCACCAGCGGGCCGGCCACGGCGATCAGCGGATCGGCGGCCAGCGCCTTGCCTTCGCGTGCGGCAGCGAAACGCGACAGGCGCTGCGCCTCGTCACCCAGCTGGGTGCCCGCATACAGGGTGTCCAGCGCCTTGGCCAGCTGCTGCGGGGTACGGCCGAAGGCCGCGTCGAACTCGGCCACGCGCTGCGCGTCCGGCAGCTGCTGGTAGCGGGTCAGCAGGGTGGTCAGCAGCGCCTTCTCGACCTCCGGTGCGTAACGGCGCTGGACCTGCTTGAGCACGCCTTCGATCATCGCTTGGTCGCGCTGCTGGTAGCCGCTTTCGCGCTGCGCGTCCGGCTTGGCCGATTCGATGCGCAGGCGCTCCAGCAGCAACGCCGAACGCAGCAGCTGGCTCTGCGCGGCCATCTGCTCCAGCAGCAGGTCGCGCTCGCCCACCGCCGCGCCCTGCGACAGGTTGGCCAGCAACGCCTTGATGTCGCCCTGGTACTTGCGGTCGGTGGCAGCGAGCATCGCCGTCTCGTCGGCGGCACGCTGGGCCTTGGCGTCGCTGCGCAGCAGGCCTTCCAGCTCACCGGCAGCGCGCTTGCGGTTGTTCTTCAACGACTGCAGCTGCGAGGCGTAGCGGGTGCGCGCCTGTGCATCCTTGGCGCTGGCGGCCTCGATGGTGTCGATCATCTGCTGGAACACCGATACGCGGCGCGGCAGCACGGTATCGATCTGGCCAGCGAATTCGGCCGCGGTACGATGGCGGTAGGTGATGCCCGGGTAACCGGCCAGCATCGCGTAGTCGCCTTCCTTCGGGCCTTCCACCGACATCTGCAGGTGTGCCGGCGCCTGGTAGGGCACGTTGTCCTTGCTGTAGGCGGCCGGCTTGCCGTCCTTGCCCACGTAGGCGCGCAGCAGGGTGAAGTCACCGGTGTGGCGCGGCCACATGAAGTTGTCGATCTCGTCGCCGTAGTTGCCGATCGCGCGCGGCGGCGCGTACACCAGGCGCACGTCGCTCAGTTCCAGCTGGGCGATCCGGTAGAAATCGGTGCCGTAGTACATGTTGGCCACCGAGCAGCGCACGCTGCCGTCCTTCTCGCACTCGGCCACGATCTGCTTGCTGGCCGCGTCCACGGCGTCGAAGTAGGCACGGCCGGTCTTGCCACGGGCCTGCGCCAGCACCTGGTCGGTCACCTTGTCGAAGCCGACGGTAACCAGCACGCGGAAGTCCGGGTTGGCCGGGCGCTCGTCGGCACGGCCGTTGGCGATGAAGCCACCAGTGATCAGGTCGTGCTCGGGCGAGCTGTTGTACTGGATCACGCCCATCGCCACGTGGTGGTTGGTCAGCAGCAGGCCGTCGGCGGACACGAACGAACCGGTACCACCACCGGCGCGCACCACGGCGCTCAGCGGCGGCGCGGTGACATTGGCCAGGTCGGCCGGATTGCCCTTGAAACCTGCGGCCTGCAGCGGCTTGGCCAGTTCCGGCAGCTGGGTCGGCATCCACATGCCTTCATCGGCGTGGGCACCGGCGGCGAGGGTCAGGCCCAGGGCCAGGGCGGTGGGAAGGGCTTTGCGTGATGACATGAGGCAATCCGGTACGACTGAACAGCCCGGGACCATAGCCCGTGGGGCGCTGTCGGGCAACGCCCGATGGTCAGGGGGTCGGGGCCACTCCTACAATCGCGGTTCCCTGCACAACGGACGTCAGCAGATGATTGTTGGAATCGACCTGGGCACGACGCACTCGCTCATCGGTGTGCATTCGTCGGATGGACCGCGCCTGTTCCCCAATGCCCATGGCGAGCTGTTGACCCCGTCGGTAGTCAGTCTCGACGGCGACGTCGTGCTGGTGGGTGCTCCCGCTCGCGATCGCCTGATCAGCCACCCTGACCAGAGCGTGGCCCATTTCAAACGCTGGATGGGCAGCAACCGTGAAACCCGGCTGGGCGATCGCGTATTCCGTCCCGAGGAGCTTTCGGCGCTGGTGCTGCGTTCATTGCTGGCCGATGCGGAAGCCGTGCTCGGGCAGAAAGTGGAAGAAGCGGTCATCAGCGTGCCTGCGTATTTTTCCGACGCCCAGCGCAAGGCCACCCGCGCCGCCGGCGAACTGGCTGGCATCCGGGTCGAGCGCCTGATCAACGAACCCACCGCCGCCGCGCTGTCCTATGGCCTGCAGCAGCGCGAGGAGGAAGCTCGGGTGCTGGTACTGGACCTTGGCGGTGGCACCTTCGATGTCTCCATCCTGGAGCTGTTCGAAGGTGTGGTGGAAGTCCATGCCAGCGCCGGCGACAACTTCCTTGGCGGGGAAGACTTCCTGCGGGTGCTCGAGCAGGCGTTGCTGGCCGAACAGGGCCTGCGGGCGGCCATGATCGCCCCGGGCGAACGTGCACAGCTGCTGCGCCGGCTGGAACTGTTCAAGCGCGAACTGAGCCAACAGGGCAGCGGCCACCTGCAGTTCAACCTGGAAGGCCGCGAATTGGACTGGCAGCTGGATGAGGCACGCTACGCGCAGTTGTGCGACCCCCTGCTGCAGCGCATGCGTGCGTCCATCGAACGGGCCATCCGTGATGCCCGCCTGAAGCCGGAGGCGCTGGACGACATCGTGCTGGTGGGCGGTGCCGTCCGCATGCCGATGATCAGCCGGCTGGTGACCCGCATGTTCGGTCGCCTGCCATTGCGGCATGTCAACCCGGACCAGGCCATCGCCATGGGCGCGGCCGTGGCGGCCGGCCTTAAAGCGCGCGACCAGTCACTGCGCGAAACCGTGCTGACCGATGTCTGCCCCTATACGTTGGGCATACAGGTGTGCCGTCGCGATGCATCCGGCCAGGAGCGCGGCGGCTACTTCCATCCGATCATCCAGCGCAACAGCGTGGTGCCGGTCAGCCGCGAGGACGATTTCTGCCCAATCAACGATGCACAGACACAGCTGGTACTGGACATCTACTAGGGCGAAAGCCCCACCGTGGACCGCAACATCAAACTGGGTGAAATCCGCATTCCGTTGAAGGGAAAGGGCCCGGCCCAGGCAAAAAGCGTGACTGCCCGCTTCACCTACGACGTCAACGGATTGCTGCAGGTGGAGGTGACCGAACATGCCAGCGGGACCCGGCATGAGCTGATCCTGGAACAGAACCCCGGCCTGCTGTCACCGGACGAGATCCAGCAGCGGCTCGCGGCACTGCAGTCATTGAAGGTGCATCCGCGCGACGATCAACCGAACCTGGCCGTAGTGGCCCGACTGGGTCGGCTTTACGAAGAGTGCCTCGACCAGCGCGATACCCTGCAGAGATGGCTGTCGCAGTTCCATGCTGCGCTGGAGAGCCAGGACCTGGCCCGTATCGAACGCCACCGCGAGGAATTGACCCACGCCATGGATTCGCTGGAGATCGACGCATGAGGCGGGGGCTGGACGTCCTCGAACTGGACGAGGATGCTGACGAGCGGGCGATCAAGCGAGCCTACGCCAGGCTGTTGCGGGTAACCCGGCCTGACGATGATCCGGTTGCGTTCCAGCACCTGCATGAGGCTTACCAGTCTGCGTTGTCATGGGTGAAACAACGCGCTCAGCCCCTCGACATCGATCATGACAAGCACGCCTTGCCGCCGATGCAGGATCCATCGCTGGAACCGGCGTCGCGTGCACATATCGATGCGATACACGCAGCGATCGCGCTGGATCGCCAGCTGGAGCAGGAACGCGGGCCATACGGCCATGACCCTGTCCGGATCGTGCAGACCACACCGATGCCGCCAGCCGACACCGGGTTGGACAAGGTGATCGGGCCGTCGCAGAGCGATCCGCACGGGCCTGACGCGTTACCAACGGCGCACGCCCTGGCACCGCAGCCCACGCTCGCCCCTGCTGGCGACGGCGAGCGATCGCCACTGCGTTCAGTGGATCAGATGGTCGCGGCCATCCTGATCCGACTGGCTGCAGCTGCCCGGGGCAGCGACGATGACACGACCGTGCCCGCGCTGGAAACCTGGCTGCAGGCTCAACCCGAGCTATGGTCCCTGCATGACAAGCCGCTCATCGCGGCGTCCCTGCTGGAGCAACTGCGCGAGGCGTCCCCGCCTCTGCCGCGGGAGGTGGTCGAGCACGTGGCCAGCAGCTTCGGCTGGGATGATATCGGCAACGGACTCGATGCCGAGGATCTGCAGCGGATCGTGCGTCGCTGCGATCAGGCCTGGATGCTCACGGATGCGGGCCGGCAGCGCCTGGCGTGGCATGTTTCGCGGCTGGACACCTCCATCGTGCGCCCGGATATGCGCCCGGTACTGGACCGGTTGCGCCGCCCGCGCAGCCGCTGGCGCAACCTGCTGGAGTCGCTGCCGTGGTCGCGGCCCGACATCACGGTGCTGACGTTGGCGGCACTGCGTTACTGGCCCGATCGTGAGCTGCCGCCAGGCCTGTCCGCCACGCAGGTGGCGTTCTGGAGTCGCTTCGGCAGCCGTCAGGATCCTCTGCGTTCGCAGGTGTCCGCCCTTCGGGCCTGGTTGGCCGGCCTGCTGTGCGGCACGATTTGCCTGGTCGGCGTGATCAACAGCTGGCCACTGACCTCCACCGAGGGCGGCATGACCGGCGGTGCGAAGGCCGCGCTCAGCCTCGCGATCGGCACGCTGCTGATTCCATTCGGCTGGTACCTGATCTGCGGATTACGGATGCTGATCAGCTGGCAGGTGAACCCGGTTGCCGCTGGAAGCTGGCGGCAGGTCGCCTCGCTTCCAGTTATTGTCGTTGTCGGTGCCGGCCTTCTGCTGCTGTTCCAGCATGAGTCGTTCCCGGATATGTCTGGGATCCTGTTGGCTCGTGGACTGGTGTTCGCGCTCTGGTTGGTGGCATTCATCGGTACCACCACGCAGCGCCAGCGGCTCGGTATGGCCGACCATGGCGCCCTGGACCGCGTCAGCATGATTCCCGGCCTGATTTTTCCCTGGTTGGGGCTGGTGATCGTGCTGGGCTATTGGGCCCGCACCCAGGTGCTGCGGCGCAGATCGCCGCAATGATGCATCCATGTGCGGCGGGTTACTTCTCCCGCCGCCAGTTGATCGACCCCCGGTTTTCCACCGTGCTCGACTCCACTTCCACGTCGAAGCCGCGGCGCAGCAGGTACTTCAGCGTGATCACCGAACCGGCACCAACCAGCGACACGCCGTAGCCGACGTACAGCTTGGGCGAGATGTACTTGCCAACACCGATCACCGAGCCGCCCAGCGCGCGCGACTGGCTCACGCCGGCATCGTCCAGGCCCAGCTTGGCGCCCAGCTGCGACGCCAGCAGGCCGCTGCCAGCCGAGAGCGCCGCCGAGGCCGCGTTGACCTGCTGGGCCTGGTCGCTGCTGGCACCGGTCAGGCTGCGCCCCAGCACCAGGTAGGCCAGTGCCTCGGACTGCGACATCGCCGGCTCGGACCACACGTCCGCGCGCGGCTGCTGTGCACGCCCGGTCACGTCGATGCCGGCGGTGACATCACCGATCCGGCGCTCGGCACGGATGTTGATGCGCGGGTCGGACACCGCGTTGTAGTTCCAGGTGAGGTTGCCACGGGTGATGGTCAGGTCCTGCCCGTATGCCTTGTAGCGACCACTCACTTCCAGGCCACCATTGGCGGTCATTTCGCGGCCAGGCTTGGCCCAGACCTGCATCTTGCCGGTCAGCGCGCCCTTCAGGCCGAAGCCGGTCATCTTGACCTTGTCGCCAAGGCTGACGGTCAGGTCCATGTCCAGCGGCGAGGTGCGCGACTCTTCCGGGTCGGCCGGGTCCAGCACCACCACGTCCTCGGACACCGAGGTGCCACGATCCAGGCGTTCGAGATCGATGTCGGCCTCGGGCACGTGCACGGTGCCGCGCAGCTCCATCGCCGCCTTGGCCAGGGTGAAGTCGAGGTTGGGGTTGGCGACGATGCGCAGCTCGCTGGTGTTGGACAGCAGCACGTTCTCGCCGTGGATCTTCAGCTGCAGCGGCTGTGCATCACCAAACCACGACAGGCCACCATCCACGTACAGCGTGCCCTGGCCCGAGTTGGCCTGCGCGGTGATCTTTGCCGAACCGTCGGGCTGGGCCACGAAGCTGCCCTTGCCCTGGTCGAAGGTCAGGCCCAGCGCGGGGAATTCGCCCTTGAAGTTGCTCAGCTGCGCGTCGCCGCCCAGCGACGGCTGCCCGCGCGTACCGCGCAGGCTGACGTGGCCCTCGATCAGGCCGGTCGGGCGCACGATGTCCGGCGAGAACAGCTCCAGCCAGTACAGCCGCGACATGTTGAGGTAGAGCTCGCCGTTCAGCGGCGCACTGGCCTCCCAGCCGGTCTGCATCCTGGCATCGACGAAGCCGTTGCCCTGGAAGCCCATGCCCAGGTAGCCCTTGATGCTGGCCGGGGTCATGTCGAGCTTGAGCGAGAACTGGTCATAACGCACCAGCTCGCCGCGGGTGGTATCCCCCACGGTGTTGCGGTTCTCGCCCAGGCGCACGCCGCCTTCCTTCGAGCGCACCTCTACATGGCCTTCCCAGGCATTGCCGCGCGGGCGGATCTGCGCGTCCAGGCTGACATCGCCACGCAGGTAGATGCGGCGGCCGGACTGCGGCGGCAGCCACGGCTGCACCAGCGCCAGCGGCAGCGCATCACTGCGCACCACCAGGCCCTCACGCGGCCAGTTGGCCTGTGCGCACAGCGCGCCGCTGCTGGCCGCGGCCAGGCAGGCTTCGGACAGGGTGTAGGTGCTGCCGTTGATCGCGAACGCCGCCGGTGCACGCAACGACCAGGCATCGCCCTTCACCGGTGCGATACGCAGCGACGCCAGCTCGCCGCGCCACTGCGCGCCCTGTTGGCGGACGCTGCCCTGCAGCTCGATCGCACCCATCTCGTTGCGGGTCTGCGCGGCCAGGCGCAGGTTGGAGACACTGCCCTGCGCATCCACGTTCAAGCGTTCCAGCAGCATGCCGGCGTTGACCTGCTGGCCCTGCACCGCCAGCGTGCCGCTGTCGCCGCGCCATGGCAGGTGGCCCTTGATGCTCACGCTCTCGGCGCCGTAGCCGTCCCAGTTGAGGTTGTTGCCGACCAGGTCGGCAGTGATGTCCGGCGCATCGCGCGGGCCCTTCACCTGTACCTGTCCACGCAGGCCGCCATCGGCGCCGGGCAGCAGATCGCTCAGCTGCAGCGGTTCGAAACGCGCGTCGATGTCGAGGCGGTCGCCGACCTTGCCCGACGCGGTCACCCGGCTGCTGCCCAGCGACAGCTTCAGGTCGCCCTGGCCCTGCGCGCCCTGCAGCGCGAACTTGCCCTGTGCGTCGAGATTGCGCTGGCGCAGGATGCCCTTCAGCGAGGGCAGGTCGACGGTGGCTTCCAGCGTGCCGGCGGTGCCCGGCGGCGCGTTTGCCGGCGGCGGCAGCTGGCGGCCCTTGGAGGCCAGGTTGCCGGACAGGCGGCCGTTCCAGCCCGGCACGAAATAGCCGGGGTCGAAGTCCTTCAGCGTGGCCTTGGCATCCCAGTCCAGCTGCGGTGCCCACGCCACCTGGCCTTCCACCTGCAGCTGCCCACCCGGCGTCTGCGCCTGCAGCTGGTGGATCGACGCGGCCTGGTCATTGCCGCGTACGTCGAACTGCAGCTGTGCCTTCTGCTTTTCGCGTTCGACATCGGCACGGCCGATCGCGGCCCACGCCTTCAAGGTACCGGCCAGGCCGAAGCGCGCTTCCTTCAGGGTGACCGGCACCGGTGCGCTGCCGGCCGTGTTCGGATCGGGCGCCGGCACGTAGGTCAGGTCATGGGCGACCACCGAGAAATTGAGTTTCTGCTGGTCTTCCTGGCTGAAGTCGGCGGTGCCTTCCAGCCGTGCCTCACCGCCAAGCCCTTTCACCAGCAGGGGCGACACCTTCAGCACCTGGTCCTGCAGCGACACCACCGACGGTGCCAGCTCCAGCTCCTGATCACCCTGCTTCACCTTGCCACGCAGGTTGGCGTTGCCGCCCTTGCCAGCCGCGGTGAAGTCCAGTGCGAGTGGTGCGATCGCCGAGCTGGCCAGTGCCGGCGACAGCAGCGCCAGATCCAGTTCGTCGCTGCGGATGCTGGCGCTCCAGCTCGGATCGGTGCGGCCATCGAACACCAGCATCGCGTGCAGCGGCTTCGGCGCGCGCCCGGCTACGGCCACTTCCATGTGCGCCAAGTCACCGCGTGCCACCAGCCCCACCGTCGCTGCGGTACGGCCACGCGGGGCCGGCAACACTGCGGTGACGGTCACGTCGGTGTCGTAGTCCTTGGCCGGGATGTAGCGGCCCTGGGCGGTGAAATTGCCCATGTCGCTGTCCACGACCAGTTTGTGCGCCTGGAACTCGCCGTTGGCGATCTCGATGCCACCCCGCACACGGCTGATGTCGATCACCGGCTCGTTGGCCTGGCTGATGCGGAAGCCGTCGATGGCAATGGCATCGGCCTGGATCGCCAGCGGCATTTCGATCTGCGGCAGCGAATCGGGCCACGACGGCAGCTTGAACGGCTCGTCACTCTTGGCCAGGTTCAGCGTCGCGTTGGTCAGCTCCAGCTTGTCCAGCAGCAGCTTGCGGCCCAGCAGCGGGCGCAGGTCCGGCTCCAGGTGCGCGCGCTCGGCGTGGAAATGGATGTCGTCGTAGCGGAAGTCGACGTTGTACAGGGTCAGCGGACCGGCCACCGGGCCGTCCACCTTGTCCCAGGTGAAGCTGGCGCCCACCGGCAGCCGCGCCACCACCTGTGCCAGCAGCACATCGCGGCCGGCCACGGTCTGCAGCAGCCAGTACACCGCCAGCAACGCCAGCAGCACCAGGCCGATCACGCCCACGCCGGACCACGCCCAGAAGCGGCGGCGGCGGTAGAAACGCACGCGCGGCGGCGGCGTGTTCGGGGTGGGTGCGGGCGTGCTCACAGGTCCGCTCCGATGTTGAGGTAAAGCTGGAACTGCGAATCCGGATTGTTCAGGCCATGCGCGATATCCACGCGCACCGGGCCCACCGGCGATTTCCAGCGCACGCCGAAGCCGACGCCGGTGTGCAGATCAATGGTGTTGTCGAATGCGCTGCCGGTATCGACGAACACCGCCGCGCCCCACGGGCCGCCATTGAAGTAGTGCTCGTACTCGGCCGAGCCGATCACCAGGTTCTTGGCGCCCAGCGCGTATTTGTCGGGTTTGGGTGTGCGCGGGCCGACTTCGCGGTAGGCGTAACCGCGGATGCTGCGGTCACCACCCGCGAAGTAGCGCAGGCTCGGCGGCATCGCCACCAGATCGCTGGTCCAGGTGGTACCCCCCTCGCCGCGCAGGATCAGGCGGTTGCTTTCACCCACCGGGATGTACCAGCGCAGCACGGCGTTGGCCTGTACGAAGCTGGTGTCCGAACCCGCGCCCTCCACACCGGCGCGCATCGTCGCAGTACCGCTGATGCCCTTGCGCGGGAACATCTCGTCGTCGACGTTGACGTAGTCGGCAACCATCTGCGGGTACACCAGCGTCGAGGTGTTGTAGACGGCATCGGTGAATTCAGTGCCGGAGGCATAGCGCCAACGCTCGCGCAGTGCGTTGATCGAGGCGATCGCGGTCCAGTGCTCGTTGATCTCGCCGCTGCGGCTGGCGATCAGCTTGAAGTTGCGCAGGTCGATGTAATCGGTCTGCTCGTCATACGCGCTGGCGGCGAAGGTGTACCAGCCGTCAAGCCAGTTGAAGGCGGGGATGCGGTAGCTGGTCACCAGGCTCTTGCGCTTCTGCGCATAGTCCAGCTGCGTGTTCATCTTGTGCCCGCGGTTGTTCAGGAACCGCCGCTCGATGCCGCCGCGCACACCCGGGCCACTCTCGCTGCCATAGCTCAGACCCGCGGTATAGATGGTGCGCTTGGCGCGGGTCAGCTTCACATCCACCGGCACTTCGCCGTTGGCATCGGCCTGGTCGGGCCGTGGCTGGATGTCGATCACGCTGAAGTAGTCCAGCTTGGTCAGCGACTCGCGCAGCCGGTCCAGCTTGCCCTCGTGGAAGTAGCTGCCCTGTTCCCAGTACACCAGCGGGTCGAACAGCTTGTCGACGAAGTAATCCTGCTCGAAACGCACCGGCCCCATGTTGTAGCGGCGGCCGCTGTCCCAGGTCAGGTCGATGTCGGCTGCGTTGTCGGCGCGGGTGATCTGCACCTGGCGCTGGGTGTAGTCGGCATCGAAGTAGCCACGCTCGGCCAGGCGACGGGTGATGGTGATCTTGCTGGCTTCGTACTGCGTGTGCTCGAAGCGCTGGCCCTTGCGGGGCTTGAATGCGGCCAGGTCATCCTGCAGGTACTGGTCATACATCGCCGGCCCGGTGATGTCGATGTGCTCACGGCGAACGGTCACCGGGGTGCCCTTGTCGACATGGATCAGCACCCGCACATGCTCGTCCTCACGCGGCGCCTCGACCTTGATCACCGGGTTGTAGTACCCGAAGGGTTCCAGTGCCTGGCGGGTCTGCCGCTCGGCCTGTGACAGCAGGTACTCCAGGCGCGATTCGCCCTGTTCCTTGCCGATCGTGTCGTACAGCGACAGCGATTCCTGGATGTTCTCGATGATTGCGGCGTCGTCGCCCTTGTCCAATCCCTTGATGTCCACCTTGTCGATGGTGCCGCGCGCGTGGGCCACGGAGGTGGCGGCCAGCGACAGGACCATCAGCGGCAGGGCGTATTTCTTTGGCTGCATGCGGCACAGCATACCGACCGAAGGTGACGATGCGAAATGCATCACGTCATTCGGGATCGGTTGTTAAGTGGCGGTCAAAATACGCGCCTTTGGGGCGATCCTCGTGATCGCAGGCGAGGATGCCGGCATCCTGCGCGATGCCGGCAATGATCCCGATGGACATCCGCCGACAGTGTTCCGGTAGTGCCGGCCGCTGGCCGGCAATCCACAGGTCGATGCGATGCGCGGTGGCAATGCCGGCCAGCGGCCGGCACTACCGATACGGGCATCAGCTCGACAGATGCTCGATCGCTGCCACCTTGCTCAGGCGCTCGCCCAGCATCGTCAGCAGCGCCAGGCGGTTGCCACGCAGCGCCGGATCTTCCGCATTGACCATCACCCCGTCGAAGAACGCATCGACCTGCGGACGCAGGCGCGCCAGGCGTGCCAGCACGGCCACATAGTCCTTCTGGTGCAGGCTGGTGCCGGTGTCGTCGATGGCCGCGGTGACCGCTTCAGCCAGCGCGCGCTCGGCGTCTTCCTGCAGCAGCGCCGGGTCGATCTGGGCCGGAATGGCGCCTTCAGCCTTGCGGAGGATGTTGCGGATGCGCTTGTTGGCCGCAGCCAGCGCCTCGGCTTCCGGCAGCGCGGCGAAGGTGCCGATCGCGTCCAGGCGGCGGTCGAAGTCATACAGCGAGACAGGCTTCAGTTCGGCCACCGCATTGAAGTGCGTGGCTGGCACGTTCTTGTCGCCGTAGTAACCCTTCAGGCGGTCGAGGATGAAGTCGTACAGCTCGCCAACGTCGGCCTGCACGTTGCGTGCGGCCAGGCCGGCGTTGGCGCTGGCCAGCAGCGCGCGCAGGTCCAGCTCGAAGCCGCTTTCGATGATCGTGCGGGCCAGGCCCAGCGCGTTGCGGCGCAGGGCGAACGGGTCCTTGTTGCCGGTCGGCTTCAGGCCTGCGGCGAAGCCACCGGCCAGCGTGTCGACGCGCTCGGCAATCGCCAGCACCTTGCCCAGCGGCGACAGCGCGATGTCATCACCACCGAAGCGCGGCTGGTAGGCCTCGTCGATGGCCAGCGCCACCTCGGCCGATTCGCCACCGGCCACGGCGTAGTGGCGGCCGGCGATGCCCTGCAGCTCCGGGAACTCGTTGACCATCCGCGACTGCAGGTCGTTCTTGGCCAGTTCGGCAGCCCGCCTGGCCTGCGCGGCATCGGCGCCAACCTGGGGTGCGATCACTTCGGCCAATGCAGCCACGCGCGCCACCTTGTCGGCCACGCTGCCCAGCTTGGCCTGGTAGGTCACCGTCTTCAGCCCCTCACCCATCGACACCAGGCCCTGCTTCAGGTCCTCGTCGAAGAAGAACTTGGCATCGGCGAAACGCGGACGGATCACCCGCTCGTAGCCCTTGGCCACTTCGGCCACGTTCTTCGATTCGATGTTGGCGATGCCGATGAACTTCTCGGTCAGCGTGCCTGCGGCATCCAGCACCGGGAAGAACTTCTGGTTGATCTCCATCGTCTCGATCAGCGCTTCCTGCGGCACCGCCAGGAACGCGGGCTCGAAGCTGCACAGCACCGCCGACGGCCATTCGACCAGGTTCACCACCTGCTCCAGGTTGTCGTCGGTGATGCGGGCGCTGCCACCGGCCTTGGCCGCAGCGGCCTCGACCTCGGCGACGATGCGCGCGCGGCGCTCGCTCGGGTCGACCAGCACGAACGCGGCGCGCAGCGCTTCAACGTAGTCCTGCGGCTGCGCCAGCGACACCGCCTGGTCATGGTGGAAGCGATGGCCACGGCTGACGCGGCCGGCCTGCAGGCCGAACAGTTCGGCCTCGACCACGTTGGCGCCGTGCAGCAGCACCAGCCAGTGCACCGGGCGCGCGAAGCCCCAGGCGTGGTCGCCCCAGCGCATCGGCTTGGGAATCGGCATCGCCGCGATCGCCTCGTGCAGGATCTCCGGCAGCAGGCTGGCGGTGCTCGCGCCCGGGGTCACCGCGCGGTGCACGAAGCGCTCACCCTTGTTGTCGGTGGTCTTCTCCAGCGCGGTCCAGTCGATCCCGGCCTTGGCGGCGAAGCCCTGCAACGCCTTGGTCGGCTGGCCTTCGGCGTCCAGCGCGATGTTCAGGTACGGGCCCAGCACTTCGCTGTGCTGCTCCGGCTGTTCCAGGCCGACGCCCGGCAGCAGCACGGCCAGTCGGCGCGGGGTCGACAGCGGGCGCGCATCGTCCAGTTCCAGCGCGACGCCGCGCTTGCGCAGGCCTTCGACGACACCGTCGAAGAACGCCTGGGCCAGGCCCGGCAGCGCCTTGACCGGCAGTTCCTCGGTGCCCAGTTCGATCAGCAGGGGGGACAGTTGGCTCATCGGTTCGATCCTGTGGTGGGGGCGCAGCGCGCAACGCGTCCGGCGCCCCGGGTAGTTGATGAAAAGCGGGTCGGTGCGGGAGGACCGTCAGGCCTTCTTCGCGCCCGGGAAGCCCAGCTTCTCGCGCTGCTCGTAGTACGCCCTGGCCACCGCCTGGGCCAGCGCGCGCACGCGCAGGATGTAGCGCTGGCGCTCGGTCACGCTGATCGCACGGCGCGCATCCAGCAGGTTGAAGGTGTGGCTGGCCTTCATCACCTGCTCGTAGGCCGGCAGCGGCAGGTTCACTTCCACCAGCTTCTGCGCCTCACGCTCGCAGGCGTCGAAACGGTGGAACATTTCTTCCACGTCGGCGTATTCGAAGTTGTAGGTGCTCTGCTCCACCTCGTTCTGGTGGTAGACGTCACCGTAGGTCACCGGCTGGCCGTCCGGACCGTAGGTCCAGACCAGGTCGTAGACGTTGTCGCAGTTCTGCAGGTACATGCACAGGCGTTCGAGACCGTAGGTGATCTCGCCCAGCACCGGGCGGCATTCCAGGCCACCGGCCTGCTGGAAGTAGGTGAACTGGGTCACTTCCATGCCGTTGAGCCAGACTTCCCAGCCCAGGCCCCACGCGCCCAGCGTCGGCGATTCCCAGTTGTCCTCGACGAAGCGCAGGTCGTGCACCAGCGGATCGATGCCCAGTGCCTTCAGCGAATCCAGGTACAGCTGCTGGATGTTGTCCGGCGCCGGCTTCATCGCCACCTGGTACTGGTAGTAGCGCTGCAGGCGGTTCGGGTTCTCACCGTAACGGCCATCGGTCGGGCGCCGCGACGGCTGCACGTAGGCCGCATTCCAGCCTTCCGGACCGATCGCACGCAGGAAGGTGGCCGGGTGGAAGGTACCGGCGCCCACCTCCAGGTCGAGCGGCTGGATGAGCACGCAGCCCTGCTGGGCCCAGAACTGGTTCAGGGTCTGGATCAGGCCCTGGAAGGTGATCGGAACGGTCGGGGTCGCGGACATGCGTACGAGTCTTGGCCGGCAAGGGGGTGCGCTAGTATAACGGCCGACCTGCGGGGCATTCCGTACCCGGGAGGAGCAGGCAGATGGAACATCGGCTGCCGGCAGGCACGCCCGGCGAGGCGGACGGCGTCCCGCTGCCCTGGGGACGGCTGCATTTCGAGCAGATTGCCGCGGCCCTGACCGCCGATGGCCTGGTGGCCGAGCAGGACCGCGAGCGCATGCGGTTTTCCGCACAGGGCGCGCGCAACGCCAGTGAAGTGCATCCGCTGGTACTGCTGTCCAACCTCAAGCTGGCCGCCACCGGCGGCGGCGAACTGACCCTGGAACGCCTGACCGAGTGGCTGGCGCAGCGCACCGGCAGCCGTTACCTGCGCATCGACCCGACCCGGGTGGACGTCGCTGCGGTGACCGCGCTGGTGTCGCATGCCTACGCCCGCCGCCATCGCTTCCTGCCACTGGCGGTGGATGCCGAGCGCGTGCTGGTAGCCACCAGCGAGCCGCTGGTGCAGGAATGGCGTCGTGACCTGCAGCACCTGACCCGCCGCCGCATCGAGCTGGCGGTGGTCAACCCGCTGGACCTGCACCGCTACACCATGGAGTTCTACGGGGTGACCCGCTCGGTGCGCGGCGCCCGTGGCGATGTGCGCGGCGAGGCCAGCACCACCCTGCCCAGCTTCGAGCAGCTGGTGGAGCTGGGCCGCACCGGCGACGTCAATGCCGACGACCAGCACATCGTGCACATCGTGGACTGGCTGCTGCAGTACGCCTATGAGCAGCGCGCCTCGGACATCCACCTGGAGCCGCGCCGCGAGATGGGACGCATGCGCTTCCGCATCGACGGCGTGCTGCACAAGGTGTTCGAAGTACCGCCGGCGGTGATGACCGCCGTGGTCAGCCGCATCAAGGTGCTGGGCCGCATGGACCTGGCCGAGCGCCGGCGCCCGCAGGATGGCCGCATCAAGACCCGCTCGCCGGGTGGCCGCGAGGTCGAGATGCGCCTGTCGACCATGCCCACCGCCTTCGGCGAGAAGTGCGTAATGCGCATCTTCGACCCGGATGCCGCGTTCAAGAGCATCGACCAGCTCGGTTTCAGCCCGCAGGAGGCCGCCGGCTGGAATGCGCTGGTCGAGCGCCCGCACGGCATCGTGCTGGTCACCGGCCCGACCGGCTCGGGCAAGACCACCACCCTGTATTCCACGCTGAAGCGGCTGGCCACGCCGGACGTGAACGTGTGCACGGTGGAGGACCCGATCGAGATGATCGCGCCCGAGTTCAACCAGATGCAGGTGCAGGCCAACATCGACCTGGACTTCGCCAGCGGCGTGCGCACCCTGCTGCGGCAGGACCCGGACATCATCATGATCGGCGAAATCCGCGACCTGGAGACCGCACAGATGGCGGTGCAGGCCTCGCTGACCGGCCACCTGGTGCTGTCTACCCTGCATACCAACGACGCGCCCTCGGCGGTCACCCGCCTGCTCGACCTGGGCGTGCCGCATTACCTGCTGGCCAGCACCCTCAACGGCATCCTCGCCCAGCGCCTGGTGCGCACGCTGTGCCCGCACTGCAAGCAGCCGCACAGCCTCGGCGCGGCCGATTGGGCGGTGCTGGCTGATAGCCATGCTGCATATCCAGATGCCGCCACGCCCTGTCGGCCGGTCGGTTGCCTGGAATGCCGGCGCACCGGATTCCTCGGCCGCATCGGGCTGTATGAGTTGCTGCCATTGGGTTCGCGGCTGCGCGGGCAGATCCGCGCCGACATGGACCTGGCCGGTTTCACCCGTGCCGCGCGGGCTGAAGGGCTGCGAACCCTGCGCCAGGCCGGGCTTGAAAAGGTGGCGCAGGGGCTGACTACAATCGAGGAAGTCCTGTCAGTGCTGCCGCCCCCGGATGAACCCAGCCCCGTTCCTGATCCTTGAAACCGGCCGACCGGTGCCGTCATTGCGCCGCTACGGGCGCTTTCCGCACTGGATCCGCGTCGCCGCCGGGCTGGAAGAACACGAGACGGTGGTGGTCGATGTCGAGCACGGTGGCGCTCTGCCCGACCCTCATGCCTTCGCCGGCGTGCTGGTGACCGGCTCGGCCGCCTTCGTCACCGACCATGCCGACTGGAGCGAGCGCAGCGCCGCGTGGCTGCGCCAGACCGCCCACGACGACCTGCCGGTATTCGGCATCTGCTACGGCCACCAGCTGCTGGCACATGCGCTGGGTGGCGAGGTGGCCTACAACCCGGCCGGCCGCGAGTCCGGCACGATCGAACTGGAACTGCAGCCGCAGGCCGCGCAGGACCCGCTGTTCCAGGGCCTGCCGCAGCACTTTGCCGCCCATGCCACCCATCTGCAGACCGTGCTGCGCGCGCCCGATGGTGCCGAGGTGCTGGCCCGTTCACCGCTGGATGGCTGCCATGCCTTCCGCTGGGGCCGCCAGGCCTGGGGCGTGCAGTTCCATCCGGAGTTCGCCACCCACCACATGCGTGGCTACGTGCGTGCCCGCGCCGACTGCATCGGCCGCCACGGCGGCTGCGCCCGCAGCATCGAGCGCGCGGTCAGCGCCGCGCCGCTGGCCCGCCAGCTGTTGCGCCGCTTCGTCCGCCAGGCGCGGCTGTCTTCAGCCCAGCCGGCGGCAAAACAGGGATAATCGGCGGCACGGGCAGCCGCCCGGCCCCCTCCTGTCCTTCCCGGATGTCCATGAAAGAGATTCGCAAGCTGCCGGCTTCGGCGGGCGCCCAGTGGTTGCTGGATACGTTCTCGCTGTACCGGCGTGCGCCGCTGCAGCTGGCCCGGATCGGCCTGACCTGGCTGCTGGTGAGCTGGGTGGTCACGCTGTTGTCGACGCTGATTCCCGGCGCTGCCGGCATGGCCGTGCAGCTGATGACGCTGGCCATTTCGCCGATCATGTTCGGCGGCATGCTGTATGCCGTGGGCGAGATCGATGAAGGCCGCCCGGGCCTGGCCTCGCACCTGCTGCAGCCGATCCGCGACCACCGCGTCAGCCACCTGCTGGTGCCGCTGGCGATCCAGGTGCTGGCGGTGCTGCTGCTGGGCGCGCTGCTGTTCCTGATGATCGGCCGCGAGGGCTTCACCGCCTTCAGCGAGGTCATGACCAAGATGGAAGAGATCAGCCGCAGTGGCCAGCAGATCAAGCCGGACGATGCCGCCGCGCTGGTTGCCAACCTGCCGGCCAAGCGCATCGCGCTGTGGATGCTGCTGGTGTTCCTGAGTGCGGTCGCGCTGTCGCTGGCGATGTTCACCCAGCCGGCGCTGGTGGTGTTCGACAAGCAGAGCGGCATGCACGCGTTGCGCCTGAGCCTGCAGGGCTGCATCGAGAACATCGGCGCGATGATCGTGTTCGCCGCACTCGGCCTGATCGCCGCGTTCTGCATGTACATCCTGTTCGTGATCGTGATCCAGATCGCGATGCTGATCGGCGGCCCGCTGGCCGCCGCCTTCATCGCCCAGCTGGTACTGACCACGGTGCTGATGCCGCTGTATGTCGGCGCGGTCTACGCCGCGTGGAAGCAGATGTTCGTGCACCGCGGCAGCCGCGCGGCGCCGCCGATCCCGACCACGCCGACCTCCAGCGACGTGTTCCACGCCTGACCAGAACGCAGGTAGATCCACGCCATGCGTGGATAGAAAAGGGGACGGAGGGGATTAAGTCGTTTTTGCCTTTAACGACTTAATCCCCTCCGTCCCCTTTTTGTCTTTCAGGCGGCGGGCTTCTTCACTACCGACGACGGCACCAGCCAGCGCGCGGCGTGGATGCCCAGCTCGTACAGCAGGCACATCGGAATCGCCAGCATCAGCTGCGACACCACGTCCGGCGGGGTCAGCACCGCCGCCAGCACGAAGATGCCGACGATCGCGTAGCCGCGGCCTTCCTTGAACTGCTGCGGCGTCACCCAGCCCAGCAGCACCAGGATCACCATCGCCACCGGCAGTTCGAAACTGCCACCAAAGGCGAAGAAGATCGCCAGCACGAAGTCCAGATAGGCATTCGCATCCGGTGTGATTGCGATCACGTCCGGGCTGAAGGTGGTGAGGAAGTGGAACACCGCCGGCAGCACCAGGAAATACGCAAAGGCGCAACCGGTGTAGAACAGCAGCACCGATGACACCAGCAGCGGCACCGCCAGGCGCTTCTCGCGTGCATACAGACCGGGCGCGACGAACGCCCACAGCTGGTACAGCAGCCACGGTACCGCCACGAACAACGCGACGAAGAAGGTCAGCTTCAGCGGTGCGAAGAAGGCACCGGCCGGGTTGGTGGCGATCATCGTCTGCCCGTTCGGCAGCTGCGAGACCAGCGGTTCGGCCAGCGCATTGTAGAGCTTCTGGGTGAACGGCAGCAGCGCCAGCAGCACCACGCCCAGGCCCAGCAATGCGCGCACCAGCCGGCCGCGCAGTTCCACCAGGTGTTCTACCAGCGAGCTCTCGCCGAAATCCTGTTCACTCATGGGTGGCGCTCCGGGCTCTGCGCCGGCGGCGGCGTACCAGCTTCAGCGGGCGCGGCCGAAACCGGCTCGGCGGCACCACCGTCCTGCGCTGGTTCAACGGCATCGGGCGCGGCGCTCATGTGCGGCGGCAGATCCGCGGGCGCCGGTGCACGGACGTGCTGCACCAGGTCATCGCCCTGCTGCTGCGCCTGCTGGGCTTCGCGACGGATCGCTTCACCGCTGGCGCGCAGCTGGTTCTCGGTGTCCTGCATGCCCTGGCGCACGTCCTGCATCTGCCGCTTGATGTCCTCGGCCTGCAGTTCGCGCTCCAGTTCCTGTTTCACCGAATCCCATTGATTGCGGGCGCGACGCACCCACAGGCCGGCGAAGCGGGCCGCCTTGGGCAGGCGCTCGGGACCGAGCACCACCAGGGCGACCACTGCAATCACCAGCAGTTCGCTGAAGCCGATATCGAACACCGCAACCGCTCCGGATCAGCGAGCGTTACGGTCGTGCTCGTCCTGCGCGGTGCGCGACGCGTCCTGGCTGCGCGACTCATCGCCCAGCTGCGCGTTCGGCTTGTCCTCGTCGCGCATGCCCTTCTTGAATTCCTTGACCGCCGAACCGAGGTCCTTGGCGCCGCTGGTCAGGCGCTTGGTGCCGAACACCAGCAGGACGATGGCCAGCACGACCAACCAATGCCAGATGCTGAAACTGCCCATAAAGACGCTCGTTACGTTAGTGATCAGGCTGTCGAGCATAGCGCACCGGCTGTCAGCCGGCGCGCGTGACGAAAGTCAGTTTCCGCCCAGCGTTTCCGTACGGATCTCGCCGTCATTCACCGGCTGGAAGCCCTGCTGCTGCGGCGGCGGGGTCTGCGGCACGTTCTGCAGCGGCGCGGTGGTGGCCTCAGCCGGCGCAGCCGGTGCTGCCTGAACAGGCGCCGGGGCAGCGGCCGGGGCGGCAGCCGGGCGCGGCGCGCTGCCGCCGTTGCCGCTGCGGTTGTTGCGCGCCGCGTAGGTGGCCTCTTCCAGGCGATCGCGGAAGGCGACCACATCCATCGACGGCGAACCGGCGGCGCGGCCTTCGAAGATCATCCGCGGCGTAGTGTTGCTGCCGTAGGCGTCCAGATTGGCGGCATCGTCGATCTGCAGCACCGCGCCATCCAGCGCGACGCCGGCAAACAGGCCGCGGGCGCGCGACCAGGACCAGATCTCGGCCTTCAGCTGGCCGTCGGTGGCCGCGGCGGCGTTGCGGCCCACCGGACCGGCGGCGACGCCAGCGTCGGCACCCAGCGTGAACTTGCCGTTGACCAGGTTGTCCAGGCTGCGGTCGTTGCGGAACACCAGCACCACATCGGAGGACTGCACGCCGGCCTGGAAGCCGATGCTGCCGCCGGTGAGCTTCACGAACACCGGGTTGGACCAGGCGCCGTTGGGCATGCGCACCGACATCAGGCCGTGGCCACGACGGCCGCCAATGACCAGACCGGCCTTGATCGTGTCGGGAATGACGATGACCGCGCGGCCTTCGTCCAGCAATTTATCCGGAATGCCCTGTTCAGGGATTTCCTGGATTTCAGCCAGCACGCGCACGGCATTGCGCGCACGCTGGTCTTCCTGCGGCCCGGCCATGGCCTGGCTGGACAGCAGGCTGGCGGCGATCAGCAGGGCTTGGATCGGGCGACGCATGGCAGGCTCCAGAAGTCAGTCCATAGGAAGATATAGCAAGTGACTGAAATTAGTAGCGTTGTCATGAATCCCCAATGAGCGTTCCCTGCTCACATTGATGCGCGCTATGCCTGCAATCCGAACCCTGCATCCCGGCGCGACACCGGATCGGCGACAATACCGCCATGCTCGACGCACCCGATACCGCCGTGCTGGCGGTCAACCTAGGCACGCCCGAGACGCCGACGGCCCCCGCCGTACGCCGTTACCTGGCTGAATTCCTGTCCGACCGCCGCGTGGTCGCGATCCCGCCACTGCTGTGGCAGCCGCTGCTGCGCGGACTGATCCTGCCCCTGCGCAGCAGTCGTTCGGCGGCCAAGTACGCCCAGGTCTGGCTGCCCGACGGCTCACCGCTGATGGTGCATACGCGCCAGCTGGCGCAGGCGATGCAGGCCCTGTTGCCGACCCTGACAGTGCGTCATGCGATGCGTTACGGCGAACCGGCGCTGGCCAGCGAGCTCGACCGCCTGGCAGCCGACGGTGCGCGCCGCATCGTGGTGCTGCCGCTGTATCCGCAGTACTCCACCACCACCACTGCCTCGGTCGAAGACCGCGTCGATGCCTGGCAGCGCCGCAACCCTGGCGTGACCGTCAGCCTGGTGCGCGACTATTCGGTCGATCCGGGCTGGGTCGAGGCCGTGGCCGGCTCGATCCGTCGCTACTGGGAACAGCACGGTCGCGGCCAGATGCTGATGTTCTCCTTCCACGGCATCCCGCAGCGCCTGGCCGATGCCGGCGATCCGTATCCGCAGCGCTGCGAGGCCAGCGCACAGGCCATCGCCAAGGCGCTGGAACTGGGCAGGGACGAGTGGCAGATGGGTTACCAGTCGCGTTTCGGCCGCGAGCGCTGGCTGCAGCCGTATGCCGAGCCCAGCCTGTGGGCGCTGGCCGAATCCGGCGTGAAGCAGATCGACGTGGTGTGCCCCGGCTTCGCCACCGATTGCCTGGAGACGCTGGAAGAGGTCGCCATGGGCTTCACCGAAACACTGGCCGAGCGCGGCGCGACGATGCGCTACATCCCCTGCCTCAACGCCGAACCGGAGCACGCACGCGCGCTTGCGCGGCTGGCCGTGGCCTCGCTGGCATGAGTCTGCAACCGTTTGAACTGGAGGTCGGTGGCGCGCGCGTCGCCGGCCTGCGCAACCACGGCGATGGCCCGCGCGTGCTGGCCCTGCACGGCTGGCTCGACAACGCGGCCAGCTTCGTGCCGCTGGCGCCGCACCTGTCGTCGCTGCAGCTGGTTGCCATCGACCTGCCCGGTCATGGCCACAGTGCACATCTGCCGGCCGGTGCCAGCTACACCACGGCCGCCGCGATCTGCCACGTGCTCGACGTCGCCGATGCACTGGGCTGGGACCGCTTCAACCTGCTCGGCCATTCGATGGGCGCCGGCATCGCCAGCCTCACCGCCTCGGTCAGTGACCGCGTCGAGCGCCTGGTGGCGATCGAAGCACTCGGTGGCCTGCGTGGCCCCGAAGAGGACACCGCGCATCGCCTGCGCGAACACGTGAACGCGACGCGGGCGCTGGCACGCAAGCAGCTGCGCGTGTTCCCCGACCTCGCCGCGCCGATCCGCGCACGGATGATGACCAACCAGCTCAGCGAGCACTGTGCACGGCTGCTGGTCGAGCGCGGCGTGGAACCGGTCGAGGGTGGCTACCGCTGGTGCAGCGATCCGCGCCTGATGCTGCCCACTGCGATCCGTCTCAGCGAAGGCCAGATCGACAACCTGCTGCAGGCCATCGCCTGCCCGACGCAGGTGATCTATGCCACGCCAGCGCAGTCCTACTACCCCGAGCCGATGCGCAGCGATCGCCTGCAGCACCTGCGCGATGGGCGGTTGGCGGTGTTTCCCGGCAACCATCACCTGCACATGGAAGATCCAAAACAGATCGCAGGCGTGATCCTGCGCTTCTTCAGCAACGACAACGCGGGCTGAGCAAAGGTATCCGCGCGCTTCACTCTGCGCGTCTGCGGCCGATACATCAGTTGCGGTCCCCTGCGTCCGCAGCACGCAGGTCCGGTCGGGCCTGCGGCGTGTGTCTGGTTCTGCAAGGAAGTCCGCATGCCTGCTCCATTGCACCGTCACCCACAGGATGTGGCCGCGGTGTCCCGTCTCCGCGTCGCTGATCGCGTCGCATTCCCCGAATTCCCGGCTCGCGCCCTGGTCACGCACTCCTGCGTGCGCCGCGGCGTGGCCGTTGTCGTCTGCTGATCCAGGAGTCGCCGATGTCCGTTGCATCCTCCCGTCCCCCCGATACCGCCCGCCTGCCGCACCTGCAGCAGCTCGCGCACCGCGCTGACCGCCGCCTGCTGATCGGCAGCGCGGTACTGGCCTTGGCTGGCCTGGCGCTGGCCCTGCGCGGCCCGCAGGTGCAGGCTGCCGCGTTGGCGGCCGTCGCCGTGCTGCCAGCCGCGTGGTTGGGCGGGGCCCAGGCGGGCCGGGCCGTCGCCCGCAACGGTCTGGCGTTGCTGTTGTCGCTGCAGCTGGCTGTGTTGTGCGCGATCATCAGCCTGTCACCGGCATTGCCGATTGCCCTGCTGCTGGGCGTGCTGCTGGGCCATCGCGATCGCCTTCCGGTGTGGCTGGCCGGTGGCGTCGGTACCCTCGCCCTGCTGGCACCGCTACAGGGCGGTGCCGCGCTGTGGCCGACGCTGCTGCAGGCCGGCATGCTCGCGGGCCTGACCCTGTTCCTCGGCCAGGTCGCACTGCGCCTTCGGCAGCAGACCGAGGCCCTCGGCCACGGCCCGCGTCGGCTTGCCGCGCTCGCACGCGATATCGCCACCGGTGCCGATCTTGGCGCGCATGCCGATACCGGCGCCTATGCGCCGGGTTCACTGGCCCATGCCCTGGCCGACACTGCACGCCACGTGCAGGCCCAGCGTGGGCGCGAAGCCGCGTCACATGCCGAGAACGCGCAGATCCGCCAGGCCCTCGATGCCTCGCGCACCGCGATGATGATCGCCGACAACGACCATGTGATCCGCTACGTGAACCGCTCGGTGGTGGCACTGCTGCGCAACCAGCAGGCGACGTTGCGACAGGCCTTCCCCGATTTCGACGCCGAGCGCCTGGTCGGCAGCAGCATCCATCGTTTCCACGCCAACCCGGACCGCATCCGCGCGATCCTCAACGGCCTGCAGGTAGCGCACAACGGCAAGGTGCAGATCGGCCCGGTGCACTTCGCGCAGGTGGTCACACCGGTGTTCGACGCGCAGGGCGTGCGCCTGGGCTTCGCCGTGGAATGGCATGACCGCACCCATGAGCTCGCGCTGGAGAATGCCGTGGCCGGCATCGTCGCAGCGGCAGCGGCCGGTGACCTCGACCAGCGCCTGCAGGCCACTGAAGGCGCCAGCTTCCTCGATGGCCTGACCGGTGGCATCAACCAGCTGCTCGATACGCTCGGCAGCACCGTCAACGAAGTGCGGCAGATGCTCTCGGCACTGGCCAACGGCGATCTGGATCGGCGCATGCACGGCGAGTATCACGGCGCCTTCGCTGCCATCCAACGCGATGCCAATGCCACGGCCGGGCAGTTGGCACGCATGGTCGGCCGCATCCAGGAATGTGCGGCGTCGATCAGTACCGCCGCCAGCGAGATTGCGGCCGGCAACGGCGCATTGTCCGAGCGCAGCGAGCGCCAGGCCGCGCACCTGCAGGAGACCGCAGCATCGATGGAGGAACTGACCGCCACCGTGCGCCAGAACGCCGCCCATGCGCGTGAGGCCAGTGCGTTGGCCGCCTCCACGCAGAGCGCTGCCAGTGACGGCAACACGGCCATGCAGCGGGTGGTCGATACCATGCAGGCCATCGAAGGTGCCTCGAAGCGGATCGGCGACATCACCGGCGTCATCGACGGCATCGCCTTCCAGACCAATATCCTGGCGTTGAACGCAGCGGTGGAGGCGGCACGCGCCGGCGAGCAGGGCCGAGGCTTTGCCGTGGTGGCCAGCGAGGTGCGCGTGCTGGCACAGCGTTCGGCGGCGGCCGCACAGGAGATCAAGAAGCTGATCGACGAAGCGGGCCGGCAGGTGGGCGAAGGTGCCCAGCTGGTGGCCGATGCCGGCCAGCGCATGCAGGGAATCGTCGGCGGCGTGGAGGATGTCAGCCACCTGATGCGCGAGATATCCGCGGCGTCGCAGGAGCAGTCGATCGGTATCGAGCAGATCAACCAGACCGTGGTGCAGATGGATCAGGCCACGCAGCACAATGCGGCGCTGGTGGAAGAAGCCACCGCTGCCGCACGCGAGCTGCAGAACCAGGCCGGCACATTGACCGAAGCAGTCTCGGTATTCCGCCAGCAGGAACCGCTCGAGGTCTCCCAGGCCGCCTGACCCGGGCCTTCCATTCGATCCTGATCAGGACGGCGCCCGCAGGGCGCCGTCTTTTTATGCGTGACCTGCCCCTGGTAGTGCCGGCCGCTGGCCGGCAACCGATTGCTGTGTGGGCCTGCTGTTGGTAGCGGCCAACCTTGGTTGGCACCGCTGTTCCTCGCAGGGGGATCCACGGATGGCGTGGATCTACCGGGCGATGTAACACCGTCGGGTTGCCGGCCAGCGGCCGGCACTACCCGGTGTTTACCGCGCACAAAGTTGCCGGCCGCTGGCCGGCAATCGATTGCTGTACGCGCTTTCTGTGGGTAGCGGCCAACCTTGGTTGGCGCCGTGGCTCCTCGCAGGGAGCATCCACGCATGGCGTGGATCTGCCGGGCGATGTAATGCCATCGGGTTGCCGGCCAGCGGCCGGCACCGGCATTTCGGGCGCACAAAGAAAAACCCCGCTGCGTGAGCAGCGGGGTTTTGGGTGTAAACCCTGGCGATGACCTACTCTCGCATGGCTTGAGCCACACTACCATCGGCGCAGCTGCGTTTCACTTCCGAGTTCGGGATGGGATCGGGTGGTTCCACAGCGCTAATTTCACCAGGGAGGCGGTTGGAGCGTCGCCATCCGATACAGCTGGATAAGGCGCCTGCCTCTCGTAGTTCTTGTGACGTAGCGTGCACTTGGATGCTCTTACGACGTTGTCGTAAAGCCAAGGCAACTTGAGGTTATATGGTCAAGCCGCACGGATCATTAGTATCAGTTAGCTCAATACATTGCTGTACTTACACACCTGACCTATCAACCACGTAGTCTACATGGTTC
>NZ_JACIUW010000030.1:0-37203 GCF_014145825.1 Stenotrophomonas sp. I18B00994
CGAGGGGCTGAGGGTAGTGCCGGCCGCTGGCCGGCTGCCGGCATATCCGGATGGGTCCATGGGGAGCCGGCCAGCGGCCGGCACTACCCACATCCGGATGGGTCCATGAGGAGCCGGCCAGCGGCCGGCACTACCCACATCCGGATGGGTCCATGGGGAGCCGGCCAGCGGCCGGCACTACCCACATCCGGATGGGTCCATGGGGAGCTGGCCAGCGGCCGGCACTACCCACATCCGGATGGGTCCATGAGGAGCCGGCCAGCGGCCGGCACTACCCACATCCGGCGGGAATCATGCGGAGCCGGCATCCCGAAACGGAAAAGGCCGGCATTCGCCGGCCTTTTCCTTCACCACGCCAGGGCGTGGATCATTCCGATTCCCACCACATCCAGAAGCTGTCCCACAGGCGCTTGAAGAAGCCGGCCTGCTCGACGGCGGCCACGGCCACCAGCGGTGCCTCGGCGATGACCTTGCCATCCAGGGTGACCTTCACGGTACCGATCTGCTGGCCGGCGGTGAACGGTGCTTCCAGGGTCTTGGGCACGTCGATGCTCGGCTTCAGGTCGTTGTAGCGGCCGCGCGGCACGCTGACCAGCATCGGCTGGGCCACGCCCAGCTGCACCTTGTCGGTGGTGCCCTTC
Source organism: Stenotrophomonas sp. I18B00994 (assembly GCF_014145825.1). Taxonomy (NCBI): domain Bacteria; kingdom Pseudomonadati; phylum Pseudomonadota; class Gammaproteobacteria; order Lysobacterales; family Lysobacteraceae; genus Stenotrophomonas; species Stenotrophomonas sp. I18B00994. The sequence continues at coordinate 642 of NZ_JACIUW010000030.1, forward strand.
CAGACCTTGTGCTCGGCCACGGCCTTGCCCGGCTCGTAGAGGCGGTGGGTCTCGAAGAAGCGGAAGCCCCAGTTCAGCAGGGCCAGGCTGTCATCGGCACGCTGCTTCTCCGACGCACCGCCCAGCACCACTGCGATCAGGCGCTGGTCGCCACGCTGGGCCGAGCTCATCAGGCAGTAGCCCGCCTCGGAGGTGTGGCCGGTCTTGATGCCGTCCACGCTGCCATCGCGCCACAGCAGCAGGTTGCGGTTCGGCTGCTTGATGTTGCCGACCTGGAATTCCTTGATCTTGTTGTACGCGTAGGTTTCCGGGTAATCGCGGACCATCGCGCGGCCCAGCAGCGCCAGATCGTAGGCGGTGCTGTGGTGGCCCTGCGCGGTCAGGCCATGGGCGTTGACGAAGTGCGAGTCCTTCATGCCGATCTTGGCGGCGTAGCTGTTCATCAGCGAGGCAAAGGCCTCTTCGCTGCCGGCCACATGTTCGGCCAGGGCGATCGCGGCATCATTGCCGGACTGGATTGCCATGCCCTTTTCCATGTCTTCCAGGCGCGCGGTCTGGTTGACCGGGAAGCCGCTGTAGCTCCCATCGGTGCCAGCGCCGCCCTCGCGCCAGGCGCGCTCGCTCATCATCACCTGGTCATCCGCACGGACCTTGCCGTTCTTGACCTCGGCGGCGATCACGTACGACGTCATCACCTTGGTGATGCTGGCCGGGGCCAGCTGCTCGTGGATGTTTTCACCAGCCAGCACCTGGCCGGTGGCGTAATCCATCAGCACCCAGGCCTTGGACACGCTTGGCGCCGGGGCCGGCGGAGTGGCGACGGTGGCCGGGGCGGCGGCGGACGCCGGCGTGGCCGGAGTCGGCAGCGGCGTCTGGGCGGAAGCCAGGCCCACCACCAGGGTGGCGGCCAGGGCGGTGGCGGCGGAACGGAAATTCATTGGACAGCAGGCTCCAGGGGACGGCCGGGAATGGAGGGTGGAACGTAACGGCCATTGTAAGGCCGGGGGAGCATGGGCCGGCAGCACCGGCCCGGGCGGATCAGTCCTTGACGATCTGCGGCGAACCCAGGCCCAGACCGGCGATGCGCCCGACAAGTTCCGCCGCACTGGCATGGTCGCTTGCCGGAACACGCAGGCGGAACAGGGTGCGGCCACCGGCGGCGATGTCGCTGATGGTCGCGCCGACGATGCCGGCGGCACTGAGCTGGCCCATCGCGCGGTTGGCGTTGTCGCGGTTGGAGAAGCTGGCGACCTGCACCATCACCGCGCCGACCATCTGCTGCGACAGGCTCGGCGCCGCCGCGGCGGCACGCACCGGTGCCGGTGCCACCGCGCGCGGGGCCGTGCTGGCGACAACCGCCGGAGCCGGCGCGGAGTTGCGCACCACCGGCGCGCTTGGCGGCAGGCTGCTGACCGCCACATCCGGCGCGGTGCTGGCCACGCCCCGGGTGGTGGCCGGCTGGCCGCGGGCCGGGGCGCCATCGGTCGGCAAGCGGTTGACCAGGCGATCGATATCACTGTCGGTGGAAGCACGTGGCGCCGGCGCCGGGCGCGCACTGGCCACCGCGGTGGCGGCAGCCGCTTCAGCCGCACGACGCTCGCGACGCGACGGCTTCTGCGCCATCAGGTTGCTCTCGCCCGGTTGCAGCGCGCGCACCTCGACATTGCCGGTACCGCGTTGGGTGATGCCCAGGCGCACGGCGGCGGCATAACTGAGATCGACCACGCGGCCGTCATGGAACGGGCCACGATCGTTGACACGCACGATCACCGACTCGCCGTTGTCCAGGTTGGTCACGCGGGCGAAGCTGGGCAGCGGCAGCGTCTTGTGCGCGGCAGTGAACTGGTACATGTCGTAGACCTCGCGGTTGGAGGTCAGGCGGCCATGGAACTTGGCCCCGTAGTACGACGCGGTGCCGCGCTCGACGTAGTCATGGGTGTCGTCGAGCACCTTGTACGACTTGCCCAGCACCACGTACGGCGACTTGTTGCCGATGGCCGAACGTTCCTCGGCGGTCACTTCCGGCTCGGGGATGCAGGCCACGTTGGGAATGTAGTCGGGCGTGCTGTCACGCACGCCTGGTTTGTACAGGCCACCAGCGGTGTAATTGCCGCGGGTGCTGAGGTCTTCCTTGGCCGCTGCATACGGCGAACCTTCCGGGCAGTGCGCCGGTCGCGAACCACGGCCCTGCACCAGCGTGCCGCTGGACTTGCCACCATGGCCGGCCGTGGCCGGCTTCTTCGGCGCGCTGCTGCAGGCCGCCAGCGCGAAGACGATCAAGCTCGGGACCAACCATCTGATGTTCATGCCGGGGGCAGCTCCTGTCCGGCGATGGCCTGGGACAGCTGGAACACGGCCATCGCGTACATCTTCGAGAGGTTGTAGCGGGTGATCGCGTAGTAGTTCTGGAAGCCCAGCCAGTACTGCTTGCCGGTGCTGCCTTCCAGGGTGATCGGGGTGGCGGTGGCGCCCGGCTGCACCGGCGTGCTCGGCTGGTAGCCGCGCTGTGCGAGGTCGGCCAGCGACCAGGTGGGCATCCATTCGGTCGGGTTGAACTCCTCGCGGCCCGTGGCCAGCGTGGCCGGTACCGCAACCTGGCCACCACGCACCCAGCCCCCCTTCTTCACGAAGTAGTTGGCGATGGAGGAGAACACGTCGTCGTAGCTGTTGAACAGGTCGCGTCGACCATCACCGTTGCCGTCCACCGCGTAATCGAGGTAACTGGACGGCATGAACTGGCCCATGCCCATCGCACCGGCATAACTGCCCTTGAGCGTGGTGATGTCCAGTTTCTCTTCACGGCCCAGCTCGAACAGCTTGGCCAGCTCATCGCGGAAGAACAGTTCGCGGCGCACTTCGCGTTCGAGCTTGGCCGGGTCGCCGCTGCGTGGGTAGTAGAACGCCAGCGTGTACAGCGCATCGAGCACGCGATGGCTGCCGGCATTCTTTCCGTAACTGGTTTCCACGCCGATGATCGCCACGATCACTTCGGCCGGCACGCCGGTGCGCTGCTGCACGCGATCCAGTTCGGCACGGTGTTCGGCCAGGAACGCGCGGCCGCCATCAATGCGTGCCTTGCTGATGAACATCGGCCGGTATTCGTTCCACGGCTTGACCCGCTCGGCCGGGCGCGACATCGCGGCGATGATCGGCTGGCGCACCTGCGCCTGGTCGAGCACGCTGCTGATCTGCTCCGGCTTCAGGCCATAGCGCTTGGCGGTATCGGCAATGAAGCGGGCCCGCGCGACCTCGAATGGCACCGGGGTGAGATCGACCGGCGGCGCGGTAGCCGCAGTTGCTTCGGGTGCAGCCTCGGCCGGCCCATGGGCCCTGGTGGCGGGCTGGCGCGGCGTACTGCTGGCCTGGGGTGAAGACGGTGGGGACTTCGGCTGGGTCGCGCAGGCGACCAGGCCGAGGGTGAGCATGCAGGCCAGAGTGCGTCGAATCATCGTCGCAGGTTAGCAGGTCATGGATGAATTAAAACCCCTAACACCATGAATCACAACGATTTGCTCGTGTTCAGCGGGAAATGTGAAGGCGTCGTGATCGTGCTTCCCCATTCAGATAGAGGTGGCCGGTTGCGTCCCCATCCCCGCAGACGCAACCGGCGACCGGATCCGGTCGATACCTGCGCGGCTGCCGCTCCCCAGTGGCAGTGCCCCGCGCTCCTTGTATCCGTTGGATCAGTACTGCTTCCCGCCCGGCGCCCCCTCGCGCTGCAACGATAGACGGCGCGCCGTGCCGAACGGGCCGCCATTGTGCAGGCCGATTACGACAAGTCCATTGATCAAGATCAACGCGGCGTAAAAATGTGAACCAGCTAACGTTTTTTGCGGACTTTGGTCAGCGAGTGTGCTGTCCTGCATCGTTGTGAGAACGCTTCCACAGCGAGCGTTGCGCAGAGTCAGGAAGTTTCCAGCCAACGGCGCAGCCCCTCGTGGGTCGCCGCGAAAAGCAGTTAACGGGTGAGGCCAGGTAGATGGGCTGCGCAGGGGCCGCTGCAAGTACGTCCATGTAGCTCGGTCGCCGCATCCATGCGGCTCACGCCCCTGCGCAGCCCATCTACCCGGCCACGGACAGGTTCCGTGCGTGTCTACCCACGGAGAAGAAAGAGAAGATCAAAAGCAAAAGCGGCTTGGCGGGTCGCTTCATTGTCTTGTGTGGAGCCGAACCATGCTCGGCTCACAAGCAAGCGCAGCGCCGCGACCCGCTTTTGCTTTTCTCTTTTTTCTCCGTGGGTGGCAGACCGCCAAAATCTGTCAGAGGGCGGTCGGGTTGGGTACGTGGGGGTGTCAGCCGCATGGATGCGGCTGTCAAGCCTCCAGGGACGGATTCACGGCGTCCCCCGCGTACCCAACCCGACCGGCCCACCCGCGGCTTCTGCTTTCCGCGACCACCCAGACACCACCCACGAGGGGCTGCGCCGTTGGCTGGAAACCCTATCCCCCGTGCACGGGCCGGTGCCCGCGCACCGCCATCACCAGCCCGATACCCGCCAGCAGCGACACCGCCGAGGTGCCGCCATAGCTGATCAACGGCATCGGAATGCCCACCACCGGCAGCAGGCCGGAAATCATCCCGCCGTTCACCAGTACGTACACGAAGAACGCCAAGCCCAGGCTGCCGGCCAGCAACCGTGCGTGCGTGTCGCGGGCGTGCACCGCGATCCACAGGCAGCGGCCGACCACGAACAGGTACAGCGCAAACACGGTGGCCACGCCGATCCAGCCGAACTCTTCGGCCAGCACCGAGAACGCGAAGTCGGTGGTGTACTCAGGCAGGAAGTCCAGCGTGGCCTGGGTGCCCTGCCCCCAGCCGCGCCCGTCCCAGCCACCGGAGCCGATCGCGATGCGCGACTGCAGGATGTTCCAACCGGTGCCAAGCGGATCCGCCGACGGATCAAGGAAGGTCAGCACGCGATCCTTCTGGTACTGCCGCAGCAGGCCGAACCAGGCCAGCGGCGCGGCAACGGCAAGGCCCGTCGCGCCAGTTGCCACCCAGCCCCAGTGCAATCCGGCCAACAGCAGCGCGAACACGCCGCTGGCGGTAACCAGCGTGGCGGTGCCCAGGTTGGGCTGCATCAGGATCAGCACGGCGGGTACACCGATCAGCACGGTGGTGGTCAGTACGGTGCGCGGCGACGGTGGCAGCGGTTGCCGATGCAGGTACCAGGCCATCATCAGCGGCAGGCTGAGCTTGAGCAGTTCGGACGGCTGCAGGTAGAACACGCCGAGATTGAGCCAGCGCTGCCCGTACTTGCCTGTACCGATCACATACACCGCCATCAGCGGCAGCATCGACAGCGCATAGATTGCCGGCGTCCACGCGCGCAGCCGCAGCAGCGAAACGCGCGACAGCAGCCACATCGACGCCAGGCCACCGGCAAAACGCGCCGCCTGCCCAGCCACCGGACCGGACACGCTGTGCAGCACCGCCAGGCCCGCGCCCATCAGGATCAGCAACGCGATCAGCAACGGCAGATCGATCGTGCGCGCCACCTCACGGCAGCCGCCAAGCAGTCGTTTCCATTCCACGCGGGCACGGTAGCAATGCGTGCTTGCGTGAAGCTGTCAGGGTGCGCGTGCGCTTGTAGAGTCAAGCCGTGCTCGACTCTACAGAACAGCGGAAGCAATCGAGCAGATGGAAGCGCGACGAAGCGCGCGACCGGTGCTAGCCGTAGCCGCCGTGCACCGGGTTGTGACTGCGTACGGCCATCACCAGGCCGAAGCCGGCCAGCAGTGACACCGCCGAGGTACCGCCGTAGCTGATCAGCGGCATCGGCACGCCCACCACCGGCAGCAGGCCGGAAATCATCCCGCCGTTCACCAGTACATAGACGAAGAACGCCAGGCCGGTAGCGCCGGCCAACAGGCGCGAATAGGAATCGCGCGACTGGCTGGCGATCCACAGGCAACGCCCGATCACCACCAGGTACAGGGTCAGCACCAGGGCCACACCCATCCAGCCGAATTCCTCGCTCAGCACCGAGAACGCGAAGTCGGTGGTCTGTTCGGGAATGAAGTTCAGGTGCGACTGCGAGCCCTCGCCCCAGCCCTTGCCATCGAAGCCGCCGGACCCGATCGCGATCTTCGACTGGATGATGTTCCAGCCGGCCCCCAGTGCATCCATCTCCGGGTCCAGGAACATCATGATGCGGTCCTTCTGGTACGGCCGCAGCAGCCAGAACCAGGCCACCGGCGCGACCGCAGCCACGCCGCCCACGCCCAGCCCGACCCACCACCACGGCAGGCCTGCCAGCAGCAGTACGAACACGCCGCTGGCGGCGATCAGCACGCCGGTACCGAAGTCGGGCTGCAACATCACCAGGCCGGTCGGCACGCCGATGATGATCAAGGCCACCAGCACGGTGTTGAAGCGCGGCGGCAGCGGCATCTTGTGCAGGTACCAGGCCACCATCATCGGCAGGCTGACCTTCAGCAGCTCGGCCGGCTGCAGGTAGAAGAACTTCAGGTCCAGCCACTGCCGGCCGTACTTGCCGGTGCCGAGCACGAACACCGCCAGCAGCGGAATCATGGAGATCGCATAGATCATCGGCGTGGCCGAGCGGATGCGCAGGATCGGCACCCGCGAGATGCCCCACAGTGCAGCCATGCCCACCGCGAAACGCGCGCCCTGGGCCATCACCAGGCCGTCGCCACCGGCACTCTTCAAGGTGGCCAGGCCGATCACCATCAGCGCGCCCAAGGCCAGGCACAACACCCAGTCCAGCGTGCTGAAGAAGCGGCGCAGCATGTCGCCGGCCCAGCGCAGGAACACTTTCATCGTGCGGGCTCCGCAACCGTCGGGCGTGGCGTGGCCGGCAGTGCGGCAGCGGCCGGCGTGCCCGGCTGCGGCGCAGGGGCCGGTTCGGGGGCGGGGGCTCCCACCTGCACCGGGTGTTCGCCCAGCTGCGCGGCCGCCAGATCACCGGCCTGGCGTGCGCCGGCGTCTTCGTTGTCGAACGCGGTGGCACCGATGGCGGTGGTACCACGCTCGCTGTCCAGCGGCTGCATGCCCTCGGGCATCTTGCCCAGCAGGTAGGCATCGAACACCTTGCGGGCGATCGGCGCAGCAGCCGAACCACCATAGCCACCGCCTTCCACCGCCACCGCGATCGCGATCACCGGGTTTTCGACCGGCGCGAAGCCGACGAACAGCGCGCGGTGGCGCAGGTGCATCGGCAGGCTCTTCGGGTTCACCGCTGCGGTGCCCTTGCGGCTGATGACCTGCGCGGTACCGGTCTTGCCGGCCATCACGTACGGCGCACCGACCGCCACGCGCCAGCCGCTGCCGCCCGGCCGCATGGTCGCCATCATGCCCTCGCGCACCGCCTGCACGTTGTTGGGGTTGGGGCTGACCGGCTTGCTCTCGCCGGGCGGCGTCGCGGTCCAGTCGCTGTCGAAGCCGTCGCGCTGCTGGATCACCAGGTGCGGGGTGCGCAGCTGCCCGTCGGCCAGCGCGCTGACGCCGCGCGCCAACTGCAGCGGGGTGACCTTCCAGTCGCCCTGGCCGATGCTGATGTTGACCGTATCGCCGGGGTACCAGGCTTCCTTGCGGGTCTTCCGCTTGTAGGCCGGCGACGGCAGGATGCCGCCGATTTCGCCGGTGAGGTCGATACCGGTCGGCTGGCCGAAGCCGTAGTACTCCATGTAATGGTCGAAGCGCTCGATGCCCAGGTCCAGCGCCAGCTTGTAGTAGTAGGTGTTGACCGACTCGGCGATGGACTTGCGCAGATCGGTCCAGCCATGGCCGCCACGATGCGCATCACCCCAGCCACGGCTGGTGCCGGGCAGGTAGAACATGCCGGTGGACAGCACCTTGTCTTCCGGGCGGCGCACGCCCGAGTCCAGGCCGGCCAGCCCGATCAGCGGCTTCAGCGTGGAACCGGGAGCGACACCGCCGAGCACCAGGCGGTTGAACTGCGGCCGCGACGGGTTCTCGTTCAGCGCCTTGAAGTCGGCATGGGAAATGCCGTTGACGAACAGGTTGGGGTCGTAGGACGGCAGGCTGACCATCGCCAGCACCTCGCCGGTACGCGGGTCCATCGCCACTGCCGAGCCTTCCTGGTCGCCGAAGGCGGCCACCATGGCACGCTGCAGGTCCGCGTCGATCGACAGCCGCAGGTCGGCGCCGGACTGCGCGGCCACCCGGCCGATGGTGCGGATGGCACGGCCCTGCACGTTGGTTTCGACCTGCTCGTAGCCGACCTTGCCGCGCAGCTGCTGCTCGTAATAGCGCTCCAGGCCGGACTTGCCAATGTGGGTCAGCGCGGCATTGCCTTCGCCGAGGATCTCCAGGTCCTTGTCGTCGACGCGGCCGACATAGCCGATGATGTGCGCGAACAGGTCACCGTACGGATAACGCCGGGTCAGGTAGGGCTCAAGCTCGACGCCGGGGAAGCGCCAACGGTCGACGGCGAAGCGCGCCATCTCCTCGTCGCTCATGCGCAGCTTCAGCGTGACCGGCAGGAACTTGCGGCGCGCCTTGCGCGACTTGTTGAACGCTTCCAGCTCTTCCGGGCTGATGCTGATGATCTTCGCCAGCCCTTCCAGGGTGGCGTCCATGTCCTTGACCTTGTCCGGCGTCACGTCCAGGCGGAACGCTGGCACGTTCTCGGCCAGCAGGCGACCGTTGCGGTCGTAGATCATGCCGCGCCCGGGCACCACCGGCCGCGGCTTGATGCGGTTGGCTTCCGAGCGCGTGGCGTAGACGTCGTGATCCAGCACCTGCAGCTTGAAGTACCAGCCGCCCAGGCCCAGCAGGCAGACCAGCACGCCCAGGAAACCCAGCGCCGCACGGCGGCGGAACTGTTCGGCTTCGGCGTGCGGGTTCTTGACCTGGCGGCGCGGGATCATGGCTCAGCGCCCGCGCTTGCCGAAGCGCACTGCGTCCAGCAGCACGAACACCAGCGGCCACAGGCCCATGCCCAACAGCGGCGCCCACCAGTACGACCACGGCAGGGTCGGCTCGCCCACCAGGATGTGGACCAGCGCGCTGACGATGCGGTCGTTGAACAACAGGCCACCGATGGCCAGCATCTGCTGCGACATCGGGAAGAAGCGGATGCGGGCGCGGAAACGCTGCAGGATGAAGGCCAGCATCACCAGCCGCAGCGCCTGTTCGCCGAGCACGCCGCCGTACAGCAGGTCGGCGACCACGCCGCTGGCGAAAGCGATGCCCAGGCCGACGCGCTCGGGCGTCTCGATCACCCAGTACGCCAGTACCAGCGCCAGCCAGTACGGGCGCAGCGGCTGCAGCAGCGCCGGCAACGGCAGCAGGCCCAGCAGCAGGGCTACGACCAGGCTGGCCGGCAATACCCACGGGTTGTCGCGCAGGCGGCTCATCGCTGGGCCTCCGGCGTGGTCGGTTGCCGGCCAGCGGCCGGCACTACCGGGGCAGCAGGATCAAGCGAGGATACGGGGGCAACAGTCCTCGTTTGCGACGAGGGCTGTTGCCGGCCAGCGGCCGGCACTACCGGAGCAGCAGGATCAAGCGAGGATGCGGGGGCAACAGTCCTCGTTTGCGACGAGGGCTGTTGCCGGCCAGCGGCCGGCACTACCGGGGAGCTGACCGGAGCTGGCGTCGTTGTCGCTGGCGCGGCTCCCGCAGGCACGGTGGCGCCGGTGGCCGGGCCACCCGGAGTGGTTTCTTCCAGCTGCAGGCGCAGTTCCGGCGGAATGCGGATCGCCGCACCGGGGCGCAGCAGCAGCACATCACGGCCACGATCCAGCTGGGCGGCTGGCTTCAGTTCGCCGACCAGGAAGGCATGGGTGTCGTCCGGGCGCAGGCCGGTGATGGTGCCGACCGGGAAGCCGGCCGGGAAGCGGCCACCGAGGCCGGAGGTGACGATCTCATCGCCCACTTCCACACCCGCGCTGAGCGGGATGTCGCGCAGCTCCAGCGTGTCGCCGCGGCCGTAGACGATCAGGCGTACGCCGTTGCGGGCCACGGTGACCGGCACCGCGTGGTCGGGGTCGGTCAGCAGCAGCACGGTGGAGGTACCGCCGGTGACGCTGATCACCTGCCCCATCAGGCCACCGGCATCGATCACCGCCTGCCCGACGTGCACGCCTTCGCGGCTGCCGGCGTCGAGCACCAGGCGCTGCTTCACCGGGTCCAGGTCGATATCCAGGATCGGCGCCAGCTGCACGTCCAGGCCACTGCGCTCGGCCACGTTCAGCAGTTCGCGCAGCTGGGCGTTGTCCAGCGCCGCGGTCTGCAGACGGGTCAGGCGCGCGTTGGCCAGCAGCAGCTGGTTGCGCAGTTCACGGTTCTCGGTGACCAGCTGGGTGTGGCTGGCCGCGGAATCCTTGACCTGGTTGCCGAGCTTGCCGGGCAGACCCGCCAGTGCCCACACAGGCTGCACCAGGCTGTTGGCCTGCTCGCGCAGGCGCGCCAGCCAACCCGCCTGATCGTCAAGGACGATCAGTGTGATGGCCAATGCAAGATAGGCCAGTAACCGCAGGGGGCTGGCGGCATCACCGGATCGGGAGGCAACGGGAGGACCGGCGTAGGGCGGCACGGCAACGATTCAACTGGCAGAAGGCGGAAGGGAAACACGCGGACGCCCCGCCGGTGCCGGCCCGCCATCGCGGCGGGCCGCACCCCGGAAGGGCGCGGCGGGCGGGAACGGCCGGGACGGCTTATTCCGGCGCAAAGAACTCGTTGCCGTGCATGTCCACCAGTTCCAGCGCACGACCGCCACCGCGGGCCACGCAGGTCAGCGGATCGTCGGCCACCTGCACGTGCAGGCCGGTTTCCTCGGAGATCAGGCGGTCCAGGTCACGCAGCAGGGCGCCGCCGCCGGTCAGCACGATGCCGCGCTCGGCAACGTCGGCACACAGTTCCGGCGGGGTCTGCTCCAGCGCCAGCTTGACCGCGCTGACGATGCCCGACAGCGGTTCGTGCAGGGCTTCAAGCACCTCGTTGGAGCTGATCTTGATCATCTTCGGCACGCCCTCGGCGAGGTTGCGGCCGGAGATCTCCAGCTCCTGCACCTCGGCCTGCGGGTAGGCACAACCCAGCTCGACCTTGATGCGCTCGGCGGTGGCTTCACCGATCAGCATGCCGTGGTTGCGGCGCACGTAGTTGGTGATGGATTCGTCGAAGCGGTCGCCGCCGATGCGGACCGAGGCCGAATAGACGATGCCGTTGAGCGAGATCACCGCCACTTCGGTGGTACCGCCGCCGATGTCGATGACCATCGAGCCACGGGCTTCGGTGACCGGCATGCCGGCGCCGATCGCGGCAGCCATCGGCTCTTCGATCAGGTACACGTCACGGGCACCGGCTTCCTCGGCCGATTCCTTGATCGCGCGGCGCTCGACCTGGGTCGAACCGGCCGGCACGCAGACCAGCACGCGCGGGCTCGGGCGCAGCACGCGCGACTTGTGCACCTTCTTGATGAAGTGCTTGAGCATCGCCTCGGTGTAGGTGAAGTCGGCGATGACGCCGTCCTTCATCGGGCGGATGGTGGTGATGTGGCCCGGGGTACGGCCGAGCATCTGCTTGGCCTCGGCGCCAACGGCTGCCACCGAGCGGGTGCCACCGATGGCACGGTCCTGGCGCACGGCCACGACCGACGGCTCGTTCAGCACGATCCCCTGCCCGCGCACGTAGATGAGGGTGTTGGCCGTGCCCAGGTCGATGGACAGGTCGTTGGAGAACATGCCACGGAGTTTCTTGAACATCTGAGGAAGGAGTCCTGAGGGGTGTCGTGCCCGCCGCGGGATGGCGAAAAAATGGGCAGAAATCGAGGCCGACAAGCCTAGCAACCCGCCTGCCGCCGAGCAAGGAAAAAACTAGCTGAACCCGCGTCTTCACAGGCTTTCGGCCTGATCGGGCATCACCCGGTTCTGGCCCTGAGCGGCACCAGCGGGTAACCTTTGCGCCGTCGGGCGCCCAAGGGCGCCGTTTGCTTGCCCGCTGAACCGGGCCGGCCCACCCCAAAATTCACCGCATAGGCTTACATCGATGTCCGCTCTGATCTGTGGTTCTCTTGCCTTCGACACCATCATGGTGTTCCCGGACCAGTTCAAGAATCACATCCTGCCGGACAAGGTGCACATCCTGAACGTGTCCTTCCTCGTGCCGCGCATGCGCCGCGAGTTCGGCGGCTGCGCCGGCAACATCGCCTACAACCTGCACCTGCTGGGCGGCCAGCCGATCCCGATGGGCACCGTGGGTTCGGACTTCGGCCCGTACCGCGAATACTTCGAAGGCCTGGGCATCGACCTGTCGCGCGTGCGCGTGATCGACGAGCTGTTCACCCCGCAGGCATTCATCACCACCGACCACGACAACAACCAGATCACCGCCTTCCACCCGGGCGCGATGATGCGCTCCTACGAGAACCATGTGCGCGGCGTGCCGGGCGTGACCCTGGGCCTGGTCGGCCCGGACGGCCGCGAAGGCATGATCCAGAACGCACAGGAATTCCACGAGGACGGCATTCCGTTCATCTTCGACCCGGGCCAGGCCATGCCGCTGTTCAACGGCCCCGAGCTGCGCGCCTTCATCGATCAGGCCGACTACGTGGTGGTCAACGACTACGAGTCGAACCTGCTGCAGGAGCGCACCGGCTGGGACGAGAAGGAGATCGTCAGCCGGGTCAAGGCCTACATCACCACCCGTGGCCCGAAGGGTGCGGTCATCCACACCCCGGAAAAGAGCTACGACATCCCGCCGGCGCACGAACGCCGCGTGGTCGATCCGACCGGCTGTGGCGACGCCTTCCGCGCCGGCCTGATCTACGGCATCCAGAAGGGTTACGACTGGCTGACCATCGGCCGCATGGGCAACCTGATGGGCGCGCTGAAGGTCGAGCACCCGGGCACGCAGAACCAGCGCTTCACCTTCGATGAGTTCAACGAGCAGTTCAAGCAGCAGTTCGGTTACGCGCTGGGCGCGTAAGCCGAACTGCCCGCGCATTCCACCTTGTCCCCGCGCCTTCGGCGCGCCCTCTTGAACAACAAGGGGGCTTTCCACCCGATGCGCTGCTGGGAATGCTGTTGGTAGGTGTCGACCTTGGTCGACACTGCCGGCCAGCGGCCGGCACTACCCCTTCTGCCAGGCCGCCAACCTGGCCACGGGTGTTCTGGTAGGTGTCGACCTTGGTCGACACTGCCGGCCAGCGGCCGGCACTACCCCTTCTGCTGCCAGGCCGCCAGCCTGGCCACCGGTGTTCTGGTAGGTGTCGACCTTGGTCGACACTGCCGGCCCGCGGCCGGCACTACCCCTTCTGCTGCCAGGCCGCCAGCCTGGCCACCGGTGTTCTGGTAGGTGTCGACCTTGGTCGACACTGCCGGCCAGCGACCGGCACTACCCCTTCTGCTGCCAGGCCGCCAGCCTGGCCACGGGTGTTCTGGTGGGTGTCGACCTTGGTCGACACTGCCGGCCAGCGGCCGGCACTACCCCTTCTGCTGCCAGGCCGCCAGCAAGGCGCGGCAATCGGCGAAATGCCAGTCGGCGCTGCCGGGCCACGGGTTCTCCGGCAGATTGACCAGCACGGTGTGGGTGCCCGCGGCGCGCCCGCACTCCAGGTCGTAGGCGTGGTCACCGACCATCACCGCGTGCGCAGCCCCGATGCCCCAGCGACGAAGATGCTGCTGCAGGCCATCCGGCGAGGGCTTGGGCACCGCTTCGTCGCGGCCGATGATGTCGGCGTCGTCGAACAACGCCCCGACCCCGATCGCCTCCAGCGTCAGCTTCGCCAGCGCATGGTCGTTGCGGGTCAGGATGCCCAGTCGGCAACCCGCCGCCGCCAGCGCGCGCAGCAGCTTCACCGCCCCCGGCGCTGGCAGCGCGTCCTCGGCCAGAGCGCGCTCGTGATCCAGCAGCCACGCGCGCTTGGCCTGCGCCGGTGCGTCGGGCAATGCCGCGATATGGTCGAGGATGTCTTCCTCCGCGGCGATCTCCAGCGCGCGGCGGATCGCGGCGAAATCATGCACGGCCACCGTCAGCGTGCCGTCCATGTCGAACACCCAGTGCCGGATCGCGGACAACGCGTGCACTGCGCTGCCCGTCGCAACCCTCACTGCCACCACTGCGGCATGCGGCTGGCGTCGACACCGCCGGTTTCGAACACGGCCGTGCGCGTGCCACCGGCCTTGACCGGGAACTCGATGCTGATCGACTTGCCCTTGCGCGCCAGCTTCCACAGTGCCTTCTGATCGGTGATGAACAGGGCGATGGCTTCATCGGTCTTCGGGCGCCAGGCCGCCATTGGTACCGGCTTGCCGTCATCCACGGTCACTTTCACCGTGCATTGCGGGCAACGGAAATCACCGGCCTGCAGCACCAGGTAGGCATGCCGTTTCCACTCCGGATGATCGCGGAACACCAGCTGCACCGGTTTGGCGCCGCTGCCATCCACGTCCACCCGTTCCTTGCTGTAGATCTGCGCCGAGACCTGGTTGCCCTTGCTGCCCACCGGAATCTGGTTGTACTGCCATAGCCCCTGCATGCGGCGCAGGTCGCGCGCGGCGTCGCCCTTGGCCTTGACCTCGTCGAAGCCTGCGGCGATGCGCTCGGCGGCGGCGGTGTCCTTGTACTGGTCCAGCAGCGAGGCACCATGCAGGCGCGCGCGTTCCCAGTCCTGCGCGGCCACGGCCATGTCGTACTGCTTGGCCACGTCTTCGGCCTTGGCCTCCTTCTGCGCCTGCGCGGCGGCCGCAGCGGCTTCCTGCGCCCTGCGTTCCTCTTCCGGGTTGCTGCAGGCGGCCAGGGCCAGGGTGCAGGCGGTGAGCAGGATCAGTCGTTTCATGGCGGAGGTCCTATGCGAGTGCATCCCGATTCTATCGGCAGCGAAAAGCGGATACACCAACGGCGGGTTTCCCCGCCGTTGGTGGTGAAGCAGTGACCGGTTGCCGGCCAGCGGCCGGCACTACCGCTTACTTGGCTTCAGCCTTGGCCAGCATGTCCTGGACCGAGGCGGTGGTGATCGGGTGGTAGCCCGGTTTGGCCTTTTCGAAGGCCTGCTTGGCCAGTTCCAGACCCTTCGGGGTCTTCACCAGTTCGGCGTAGATCGGCAGGATCAGCTTGCGACGGCCGACGCGCTCGATGAATGCAGCCGCCCCTTCATTGGCCTGCTCGTAGCCGCTGCGGATCGCCAGCGGGTACCAGCGCATGGCGATCTCGCCATTGGG
Organism: Stenotrophomonas sp. I18B00994; assembly: GCF_014145825.1. Lineage (NCBI taxonomy): Bacteria > Pseudomonadati > Pseudomonadota > Gammaproteobacteria > Lysobacterales > Lysobacteraceae > Stenotrophomonas > Stenotrophomonas sp. I18B00994. The sequence goes on from NZ_JACIUW010000030.1 coordinate 15,788, forward strand.
GGTGCCGGTGAAGTGGAAGGCCTTGTCCAGCGTGGCCAGCTTGTCCAGCGGCTGGGTCGCACCGAGGCCGTCGATGAAGCGCACCCATTCCTGGGTGCTCCAGTCGGCGATGACCTGGCTGCTGGGCACGGTGCCGGCGCTGGCGAATGCGATGCGCGCGGTATCGACGCTGCTGAAGTTGCGTGACTGCGCCTTGGCCGCGAACGCCGGGATGCCCGGCTCGTCCAGCCACGCCTTCAGTTCGGCCTCGGTCACGGCCGACGGATTCTTCGGCAGCAGGTTCTTCTTCATGTACGCGACGAACTGGTCGGTGTTCGCGCTCTGGAAGGCGTGGTCATCGAACCAGCCGCGCAGGAACGGATCGAAGGTCTCGCGGCCGAAGCGCTGCTCCAGGAATTCCAGGAACCACGCACCCTTGACGTAGGCGACCTGGCTGAGGGCTTCGTCGGGATCACGCTCGTTCAGCGGCGGCAGCGCCAGTGCCTGGTCGGCCGGGCTCATGTCCTTCACTTCGGCCAGCAGGTCGGTCTGGTCGATCTGCTTCTCCATCTCGGCCATCTCCTTGCCGTACAGGGCTTCGGTGATGCGGCCCTGGACGTAGGTGGTGAAGCCTTCATTGAGCCAGATGTCCTTCCAGCTGGCGTTGGTCACCAGGTTGCCCGACCAGCTGTGCGCCAGCTCATGGGCCACCAGCGAGACCAGCGACTTGTCGCCGACGATCACGGTCGGGGTGGCGAAGGTCAGACGCGGGTTTTCCATGCCGCCGAACGGGAACGACGGCGGCAGCACCAGCATGTCGTAGCGGCCCCAGCGGTATTCGCCGTACAGCTTCTCGGCGGCACCGATCATCTTCTCGGTGTCTTCGAATTCCTTGGCGGCCTTGTTGACCATGGTCGGCTCGGCCCAGACGCCGGAGCGGCCGGAGATCGGCTCGAACACCAGGTCGCCGGCCGCGATGGCCAGCAGGTAGGACGGAATCGGCTGCGGCATCTTGAAGGTGTAGTCACCGTCACGCGCCGCCTTCGGATCGTTGTCGGCGCTCATCAGCACCATCACGTCCGGGCGCGAGACCACGTGCGCGCTGTAGGTGAAACGCACGCTCGGGGTGTCCTGCAGCGGCACCCACGAACGGGCGTGGATGGCCTGCGACTGGCTGAACATGAAAGGCAGCTTCTTGCCCTCGGTCATCGACGGTGCCAGCCACTGCAGGCCCGATGCGGTCGGCGCGGTGTGGTAGGTCACTTCCACCTTGGCCGGCTGTTCCGGGGCCTCGATGGTCAGCTTGCTGCCGAACACCTTGTCAGCGGCGGCCAGCTCGAACTTCAGCGGGCTGCGCGCGCCATCGGCGGCGACGGCCTCGACCTTGGACACGGTCAGCTCGCGGGTGTCGAGCACCAGCTGCCTGGCGTCCTTCTGCTTCCATTCCAGGGTGTAGGTGGCGGTGCCGCCGATCTGCTTCTGGTCGAAGTCCAGCTTCAGATCCAGCGCGATGTCCTTGATGACGACCTTGTCCGGCTCGGCGTACGAGCTTTCGTCGTGGCTGCGGTTCTCGGCGTTCACGGGGGCGGCAGGGGCCTTTGCGGCAGTCGGGGCGGCGGCGGGCGCGGCCGCCTCCTGGGAGCAGCCGGCGGCCAGGGCCACGGCCAGCGGAAGGAGCATCAGCGGATTACGCATGAATCGGGACCGTTACGGGGATCAAACCCCAATGGTACCTCCCTCCGGCCCGGCAGGCGTTGCGCGGTGCGGGGTAATGGCAGGCAAGCCGATCCTGAGCCTCGGGCGCATGCCAACCAAGGTTGGCATCTACAGGCAGGTACCAACCTTGGTTGGCACGGATCCATCAACGCATGCGGCAGGTCCGTGCCGACCAAGGTCGGCACCCACCAGAGCGGATCACCGCAGCGGGCGAGCACCAACCAAGGTTGGCACCCACCAGAGCAGGGCTTACAGCTTGTAGCCGGAGTGGATCGAAACGATGCCGCCGGTCAGGTTCTTGTAGTGGCAGCGCTCGAACCCGGCCTGCCCCATCATCGCCTTCAGTTCATCCTGCGGCGGGTGCTTGCGGATGCTCTCGGCCAGGTACTGGTAGCTGTCCGAGTCATTGGCGAACAGCTTGCCCAGCTTCGGCAGGATCTTGAACGAGTGGAAGTCGTAGATCGGCTTGAACCAGTCCGCGGTGACTTCGGAGAACTCCAGCACGCGGGCCTGGCCGCCCACCTTCAGCACGCGGTACATCTCGCGCAGGCCAGCGTCCTTGTCGGTCACGTTGCGCAGGCCGAAGGCGATGGTGACCAGGTCGAAGCTGTTGTCCGGGAACGGCAGGGCCTCGGCGTTGCACTGCACGTAGTCCAGGCCGAGCACCAGGCCGCGGTTGGTCAGGCGGTCACGGCCGACCGACAGCATGCCGGCGTTGATGTCGCCCAGCACCACCGAGCCCTCGGCGCCGACGCGCTCCTTCAGCAGGGCGGCGATGTCACCGGTGCCGCCCGCCAGATCGAGCACGCGGTCGCCCGGCTTCACCTGCGCGGTGGCCACGTAGTAGCGCTTCCACGCCCGGTGCACGCCCAGGCTCATCAGGTCGTTCATCAGGTCGTAGTTGCGCGCGACCGAGGTGAACACCTGGCCGACCAGCTTCTGCTTGTCCTTGGCGGCGACGTCGCGGAACCCGAAATGGGTGGTACCGGCTTTGTAGGGGGATTCGCTCATGGCCCCGATTATCGCACCGCCGGGGGCCAGCGGCACCCCCTGCCCGTATCATGGCGGGCCACGACTTACCGGAGCCCCGCATGATCACCACGCCCGACTACCAGGCCCTGCTGCAGACCGCCATCGCCGAAGCCCGCCAGGGCCTGGCCGAGGGCGGCGTGCCGATCGGCGCGGCCCTGTACCACAACGACGGCCGCCTGCTTGGCTGCGGCCACAACCGCCGCGTGCAGGAAGGCGACCCGTCGGTGCACGGCGAGACCGATGCGTTCCGCAAGGCCGGCCGCCAGCGCCGTTACCAGGACACGATCATGGTCACCACCCTGGCACCGTGCTGGTACTGCTCTGGCCTGGTGCGCCAGTTCAACATCGGCACCGTGGTGGTGGGCGAATCGCGCACCTTCCAGGGCGGCATCGACTGGTTGCGGGAAAATGGCGTCAACGTGGTCGACCTGGACAGCCAGGAATGCGTGGACCTGCTGGGCGGCTTCATTGCGCAGTACCCGGAGATCTGGAATGAAGACATCGGTGAATGATCACCACGCAATGTCCTGTTGAACCCGTTTAATGAACGCTTCAGTGCCGGCACGCCCTAGTGCCGGCAGCGTTTGCGGCCATTGCCGTGAACCAGTGCACAGTCAGCTGCGCAACGTGCACACGCTGCGATAACACCCCGCCCGGCTGCCGCGCCTAGGGTGGGGTTACCGGGACTTCTTTCCCCGGCGGAGCCAGCCATGTGCGCGCACGCCGTACGACCTGCACCAGACTCGATCCTCGACCCGATCCGCGAACGCCTGCAGCGGCAATATGCACTGCACCGGCGCGGCGCGTTGTTCTGGACCGCCTACCAGCGCATGCAACTGGAGCTGGTCCGTCGCCATCCGCTCGACCACGAGCGCCTGTGCAACGCGATGGCCACCCTGGCCGAAGATCTCGGTGCCGTCGAGCATGCGCAGTTGATCGGACATGACAACGCCAGCTCCACATCGCGCTGACGCGGCATGCACCGCCACATACGCCACACTCCGATGAACCCCCACTCCCTTTCCACTCAACCGAACTGGATTGTCATGCACGCTGAAGTCCCAACCATTCCTCCGGTCATCAACGTTGACGCCGAGCTGGATCACTGGCGCCGCCAACATGCCGAAGGCGCACTGCCGCACAACTCGTTCGGCTCGTACGTGCCGTGGATCAAGTTTGCCTGCGATTCGCTGATCACCCAGCCGCGCGCCAGCGAGGCCGAACGTGACGAGATGTTCCAGACCCAGTACGCCCTGCAGATCATGCCGCGACTGAGTGAAGCCCAGGCCCGCGAATTCGTCGACCGTTGCTGGCAGCACGTCTACCAGAGCAGTCCGGTGCGCAGCCTGCAGGCACCGCGGCTGCAGCGCATGCGCGCCTGACCGCCGCTGCACGGCGCCTGCACGGGCCACTGCCGATCATCCTCGTCACCTGAGTGGGACGACGACGATGAAAGTACGAAACCTGTTCAATACGATCGCCAAGAAGGCCGCGGCCGCCACCGGCTCGCCGTGGACCTTCCTGGCTGCAGTAGCGATCGTGGTGATCTGGGGCATCAGTGGCCCGGTGTTCGGTTTCAACGACACCTGGCAGCTGGTGATCAACACCGGCACCACCATCATCACCTTCCTGATGGTGTTCCTGATCCAGCACACGCAGAACGCGGACACCGCCGCGATGCAGATCAAGCTGGACGAGCTGATCCGGGCGACGGCCGAAGCCAACAACGAACTGTTGGATCTGGAAGAACTGGACGAAGCGCGCCTGGAAGAGATCCGCGCCGAGTACGAGCAGATGGCGCGCGAAGCCGGTGATGCGCTCGCGCGCGTTCGCGCCTGCCATGCAGCGCGGCGCGACGATGAAGCGGTGTAGCGGGCCCGGGAATGACAATGCCGGCCAGCGGCCGGCACTACCATCGATCATCAGGGTAGAGCCGGCCGCTGGCCGGCTGTCCTTCAGCTGCGCTCGTGCCAGCCACCGCCCAGCACCTTGTACAGGGTGATGCGGTTGGCCTGCTGCGCCAGCTGCGCCTGCAGCTGGGTCTGTTGTGCGTTGTAGGCCGTACGACGTGCATCCAGCAGGGTCACGAAGCTGTCCAGGCCCGCGTCGTAGCGCGCCTGCGACAGGCGGTTGGCCTGTTCGGCCGCTTCCACCAGGCGCTGCTGTGAACTCACCTGCTCGTCCAGGCTGACATTCAACGCCAGCGCATCGGCGGTTTCGCGGAAGCCCACCTGGATCGACTTCTCGTACTGCGCCAGAGCGATATCACGATCCGCGTTGGCGATGGCCAGGTTGGCGCGCAGCTTGCCGCCCTGGAAGATCGGCAGCGTGATCTTCGGCAGGAAGCTCCACACGCGCGTACCGCTGTCGAACAGGTTGGACAGTTCGCTCGAACCACTGCCGATGCTGCCGGTCAGCGAGATGCTCGGGAAGAACGCCGCGCGTGCCGCACCGATGTTGGCGTTGGCCGCCAGCAGCTGGTGTTCGGCGGCCATGATGTCCGGGCGCTGCAGCAGCACGTCGCTGGGCAGGCCGGCCGGCGGCGGTGCCAGTGCAAGCAGCTGCGGCTCGATGCTGTCCGGCAGCAGCGCCGGATCCAGCTGGCCACCGGCCAGCAGCGCCAGCGCGTTGCGGTCCTGGGCCAGCTGGCCACGCAGGCGTGCGGCGTCCGTACGCGCGGTCTCGACCAGGGTACGGGTCTGGGTCAGCTCCAGCGCCGAACTGCCACCACGTTCGTGGCGGGCCTCGGCCAGGCGCAGCGAATCCTCGTAGGTCTTCAGCGTGGCATCGGCGATCTTCAGCCGCTGCGCATCGGCACCGTAGGTCAGCCATGCGGTGGCCGTCTCGGCCACCAGGCTCAACTGCGCGTTGCGGCGGTTGGCGGCGACGGCGAAGTACCGCTGCAGCGCGGCTTCACTGAGATTGCGCACGCGGCCGAACAGATCCAGCTCGAACTCGGCCACGCCGACACCGGCGGTGAACTGTTCGTTGACACCGGCGTCGGTGCCCTGGCGCTGCATCTGGCCGGTAACGGCCACGCCGGGCACGCGATCAGCGCGCTGCACACGGTACTGGCCGCGCGCGCGCTCAACGTTGAGCACGGCCACGCGCAGATCGCGGTTGTTCTGCAGCGACTGGTCGATCACCTGCTGCAGGCGCGCATCGGTGAAGAAGTCGCGCCAGCCGACGGCGGCGACATCGGCCACCTCGCCCCGCGCGGCCTCGGCCGGCCACTGCGCCGGGATCGCCGGGGCGACAGCGGTGTTCTTCGGCACCAGGGTGGAGCAGCCGGCGAGCGCGAGCACAGCGGCAATGGAAAGGAACAGGGATGCACTTTTCATGGGAATGACTTCCATCGGTACTGCCGGATGGCAGGAGGTCATGCCGGCCAGCGGCCGGCACTACCGTTTCGACAACGCCAGCCTGAGGCCGGCATGACCGTTTCAGGTCACGTCGTGGATTTGCGCTTGAACACGCGCTGCACCACCACGAAGAACAGCGGCACGAAGAACACACCGAGCACGGTGCCGACGATCATGCCGCCGAGCACGCCGGTGCCGATCGCCTGCTTGGCGCCGGAACCGGCACCGGTGGAGATCGCCAGCGGTACCACGCCCATGCCGAAGGCCAGCGAGGTCATCACGATCGGACGCAGGCGGTCGCGCACGGCATGCATGATCGATTCGATCAGGCCTGCGCCCTTCTCCAGGTTCTCCTTGGCGAACTCCACGATCAGGATCGCGTTCTTGCTGGTCAGGCCCACCGTGGTCAGCATCGCCACCTGGAAGTAGATATCGCGTTCCAGGCCCTTGAAGGTATTGGCCAGCACCGCGCCGAGGATGCCCAGCGGGGCCGCCAGCAGCACTGCGGTCGGCACGCTCCAGCTTTCGTACATCGCGGCCAGGCACAGGAATACGATCATCAGCGAGAGCGTGTACAGCAGTGGCGTCTGCGAGCCAGCCTGGCGCTCCTGGTACGACATCGCCGTCCATTCGATGCCGAAGCCCGCCGGCAGCTGCTTGGCCAGCTGTTCGATCTCGGCCATGGCATCACCGGAGGCGACACCCGGGGCCGGTTCGCCCTGGATTTCCATGGCCGACACACCGTTGTAGCGTTCCAGGCGTGGCGAACCGTAATCCCAGTGCTTGGTAGCGAAGGCACTGAACGGCACCATTTCACCCTTGTCGTTCTTCACGGACCAGAGATCGAAGTCCTCCGGCACCATGCGGAACGGCTGGTCGGCCTGCACGAACACACGCTTGACGCGGCCACGATCGACGAAGTCGTCGATGTACGAGCTGCCCCACGCGGCGGCCAGCGTGCCGTTGATCTGGTCGATCGACAGCCCCAGCGAGGTCGCCTTGGCCGCGTCGATGTCGATGCGGAACTGCGGCGTGTCCTCCTGGCCGTTCGGGCGCACGTTGGCCAGCTTCTTGCTGCCGGCGGCGAGGCCGAGCAGCTGGTTGCGCGCGGCCACCAGTGCCTCGTGGCCCTGGCCGCTGTTGTCCTTCAGGAAGAAGGTATAGCCCGAGGCGGTGCCCAGTTCCGGGATGGCCGGCGGCGGGAAGGCGAAGATGAAGGCATCCTTGATCTGGCCCAGGGCCGCCATCGCGCGTCCGGTGATCGGCATCACGCCATTGTTGGCGTCACGCTCGCTCCAGTCCTTCAGCTTGACGAACGCCATGCCGGCGTTCTGGCCCATGCCGGCGAAGCTGAAGCCCTGCACCGAGAACACCGAGTCCACCGCATCCTTCTCGTTCTGCAGGAAGTGGTTTTCCAGTGCCGCGATCGATTCCAGCGTGCGTTCCTGGGTGGCACCCACCGGGGCCTGCACCAGCGCCATCAACACGCCCTGGTCTTCGTTGGGCAGGAATGAGCTGGGCAGGCGCACGAACAACACGCCCATCAGCACGAACAGCGCCGCCACGATGCCCATGAAGCGCCAAGGGCGATGGATGATGCCGCGCACGCCACGCTGGTAGCTTTCGCTGGTGCGGTCGAATCCACGGTTGAAGCCATTGAAGAAGCGACCGGCCAGGCCGCGGTGGGCAACGTGGTGCTCACCCTTCTTCAGCGGCTTGAGCATGGTCGCGCACAGCGCCGGGGTCAGCACGATCGCGACCAGCACCGACAATGCCATCGCCGAGACGATCGTGGCCGAGAACTGGCGGTAGATCACGCCGGTGGAGCCACTCATGAAGGCCATCGGCACGAACACCGCCGACAACACCAGGCCGATGCCCACCAGCGCGCCGGTGATCTGGCCCATCGACTTGCGGGTCGCCTCGAGCGGCGACAGTCCTTCCTCGGACATGATGCGCTCGACGTTCTCCACCACCACGATGGCATCGTCCACCAGCAGGCCGATCGCAAGCACCATCGCGAACATGGTCAGCATGTTCACCGAGAAGCCGAGCATGGCCAGCACGCCGAAGGTACCCAGCAGCACCACCGGCACGGCGATGGTCGGGATCAGGGTGGCGCGGAAGTTCTGCAGGAACAGGTACATCACCACGAACACCAGCACGATCGCTTCGATCAGGGTCTGCACCACGCCCTTGATCGACACGCGCACGAACGGGGTGGTGTCGTACGGGACCTCCGCCTTCAGCCCGGCCGGGAAGAAGCTCTTCATGTCTTCCAGCGCGGCATTCACACCAGCGGCGGTATCGAGCGCGTTGGCGCCGGTGGCCAGGGTCACCGCCAGGCCGCTGGCCGGCTGGCCGTTGTAGCGGGTGACGAAGTCGTAGGACTCGGCACCCAGCTCGACGCGGGCGACATCCCCCAGGCGCAGCTCGGCACCGTCCTGCGCACCGCGCACGATGATGTTGCGGAACTGTTCCGGGGTCTGCAGGCGCGACTGCGCGTTGATGGTGGCGTTGAGCTGCTGGCCCTTGATCGACGGTGCACCGCCAAGCTGGCCGATGGCCACCTGCGCGTTCTGTGCCTTGATCGCTGCGGTCACTTCCGCAACCGACAGGCCATAGGTATGCAGCTTGTTCGGATCCAGCCAGATGCGCATGGCGTACTTGCCACCGAACACCTGGATGTTGCCCACGCCTGGCACGCGGCTCAGGCGATCGACAACATTGGAACCGACGTAGTCGGCGATGTCGTTGGCGTCCATGCTGCCGTTCTCGGACACGAACGCGATGACGTTCAGGAAGCCCGAGCTGGACTTGGCCACGTTGATGCCCTGCCGCTGCACTTCCTGCGGCAGCAGCGGCATGGCCAGCTGCAGCTTGTTCTGCACCTGCACCTGGGCGATGTCCGGGTTGGTGCCGCTCTCGAAGGTCAGAGTGATGGTGGCCTGGCCGTTGGACGAGCTGTTGGAGGAGAAGTAGATCAGGCCATCAAGGCCCTTCATGTTCTGCTCGATGATCTGCGTCACCGAGTCCTCGACCACCTTGGCCGATGCACCCGGGTAGGTGGCGCTGATTTCCACCGCCGGCGGTGCGACGTTGGGGTACATCGAGACCGGCAGCTTGAACAGGGCCAGGCCGCCGGCGAGCATGATGATGATGGCGATCACCCACGCGAAGATGGGTCGATCGATGAAAAAGCGTGCCATGGGGTTCTCCGCTTACTTCGCGTCGCCGGCCGGGGCGGCAGGCTGGGCGGCCGCTGCCGGCTTGGCCGGAGCAGCGCCCTTCTCGGTGGCCTTGACCGGCATGCCGGGGCCGATCTTCTGCAGGCCTTCGACAATGACCTTGTCGCCGGCCTTCAGGCCGTCCTCGACCAGCCACTTGTCGCCGACCGTGCGGCTGACCTTGACCGGGCGCACTTCGACCTTGTTGTCCTTGCCGACCACCATCGCGGTGGTGTCGCCCTTCGGATCGCGGGCGATGCCCTGCATCGGCACCAGCACTGCATCACTGCGCACGCCGCCGCCGATCACCGCACGCACGTACATGCCCGGCATCAGCAGGCCGTCCGGGTTGTCCACCTTCACGCGCAGGCCGAAGCTGCCGGTGGTCGGATCGACGCTGACTTCGGAGAACTCCAGCGTACCCTTGTGCTCGAAGGTGCTGCCGTCTTCCATCAGGATGCTGACCGGCAGGGTCTGGTTGTCCTGCAGGCGGCCGGCGGCCAGTTCGCGGCGCAGCTGCAGCAGCTCGGCCGAAGACTGGGTCAGGTCGACATAGATCGGGTCCAGCTGCTGCACGGTAGCCAGTGCATTGGCCTGGCCGGCGCTGACCAGCGCACCCTGGGTGACGCTGGACTTGCCGATGCGGCCGCTGATCGGCGCGGTGATGCGGGCGTAGCCCAGGGTGACGTTGGCCGCATCCAGCGATGCCTTCGCGGCGCCGACATCCGCCTCGGCCTGCTTCTGCGCGGCCACGGCATTTTCCAGGTCCTGCTGGCTGACCGCATCGACCTTGGCCAGCTCGGTGATGCGCTTGGCGCTCAGCCGGGCGGCGTTGGCGGTGGCCTCGGCGCGGGCCAGCTGGGCGCGGGCACTGTTGGCCTGGGCGCGGTAGCTGGCGTCCTCGATCTGGTACAGCGGCTCGCCGGCCTTGACCATGCCACCTTCGGTGAACAGGCGCTTGGCAACGATGCCATTGACCTGCGGGCGCACTTCGGCGACCAGGTAGGCGTTGGTACGGCCCGGCAGTTCGCGGGTCAGGCCCACGGTCTCGGACTTCAGCGTGACCACGGTGACGTCACCCGGGCCCTGCTCGGGGGCCTGGGGTTGGCCGCCGCAGGCAGCCACGGCTGCGGCGATGGCCAGCGACAGTGCAAAGGGTCGGATTCGGCTCAGCAACATGACGGAAAGGCTCTTGAAGGAAAGGATCTCAGCCGGCGCTGATCCGGCGGACCCTTCGACCGGTAAAGGTGAAGACCGTGAGAACAGCGCCCACCCGGGTGGAGCGGGAGCCGGACCGGCCTGCCACGCACACGACGGGAATGATGGGAGCGAAATATACATACATGCTTGTTTGTTTGTAAACCGGTACAATTCAGCCACGTTTCACCCGCACTCGTACCCATCCATGGCCCGCAAGACCAAAGAGGACACCCAGGCAACCCGGGAAGGCATCCTTGACGCCGCCGAAGCCTGCTTCCATGAACACGGCGTGGCCCGTACCACGCTGGAGATGATCGGCGCCCGCGCCGGCTATACCCGTGGCGCGGTCTACTGGCACTTCAAGAACAAGAGCGAGGTGCTGGCCGCGATCGTCGAACGGGTGCACCTGCCCTTCATGCAGGAACTGGAGCGCACCTCGACCGACCAGCGCGACACGCCGGTGCACGACCTGCGCGCGGTGATGATCCACTCGTTCATCGAACTGTCCGAGGACGAGCGACTGCGCAAGACCATGGAGATCATGCTGCGCAGCGATGCCTCGGCCGACACCAAGGTGCTGACCGAACTGCAGCAGGCCGGTTTCCGCGATGGACTGGAGCGGATGGAACGTGCCCTGCGCCGGGCAAAGGACCTGGGCCAGCTGCGCGAGGGTGCAGACCCGAAGATCGCCGCACGCATGCTGCACGCCACCGTGCTGGGCGTACTGCACGGTGCGATGGTCGAACCGGAACTGATGGACCTCAAGCGCGATGGCATGCTCGCACTGGACATGACCCTGGCCGCCTACGTAAAGGACGGCGTGTTCGTTCCCGGCACCGTGCCCGAGCCGCTGCCCGAGGCATGAGCGGGTTTACTGCCGCCACCGCAGCCCCACTGTGAGGACAGACCCATGATCCTGGACAACGTGGTGTGGGGCTTCATCGGCTGCGGCAGCGTCACCGAGAAGAAGAGCGGCCCCGCCCTGGCCAGCACACCCGGCTCGCGGGTGGCGGCGGTCATGCGCCGCAATGCCGCATTGGCCGAAGACTATGCGCGGCGCCACGCGGTGCCCCGCTGGTACACGGATGCCGACGCGATGATCGGCGATCCGGACGTGAACGCGGTGTACGTTGCAACACCGCCCTCCACGCACATGCAGTACGCATTGCAGGCGATCGCCGCGGGCAAGCCGGTCTACATCGAAAAGCCGATGGCCATGGACCACGACGAGTGCCAGCGCATCATCGCGGCCAGTGCACGCCGTGGCGTGCCCGTGTTCGTCGCCTACTACCGCCGCGCCCTGCCCCGATTCGCGCAGATGAAGCAGCTGCTGGACAGCGGCGCGATCGGTACACCGCGCAGCGTTCGCGCCACCCTGCATCGGCCGCATTCGGCGAATGCCGCATCGCCCGACTTCTGGCGGACCAATCCGTCGATCGCCGGCGGCGGGCTGTTCGTCGATCTGGGCTCGCATACCCTGGACCTGCTCGACCATCTGCTGGGGCCGCTGAGCGACGTGCGTGGCCTGGCCAGTTCGCTGACCGGCGCCTACGCCGCCGAGGACAGTGTCTCGATGTGCTTCCGTACCGGCAGCGGGGCGCACGGCATCGCGCAATGGAGCTTCTGCGCGTTCCGCCGCCAGGATGAGGTCGAGATCACCGGCGACCGCGGGCAGCTGCGCTTTGCCACCTTCGAGGACGTTCCAGTGGTTCTGGAGACCGAAGCGGGCATGCAGGCATTCGACGTCCCGAACCCGCCATCGGTCCAGCAGCCATTGATCGCCTCCCTCGTGGACGAGCTGCGCGGCAACGGCCGTTCGCCCTCGACCGGCATCAGCGCCGCCCGCACCAGTGCGGTGATCGACCAGGTGCTGCGGGACTACCGCACCCGGCAGTCGCGCTGACCGCACAAGAAAATGGCCGCCCTGCGGCGGCCTTTTCTGTTGCAGCGGGCGGGGTCAGAGCCCTCGCTGGGGCGAGGGATCCGACCCCAACAGGCATTACAGGATGTAGCGGCTCAGGTCCGGGTCCTGCACCAGCTCACCCAGGTGCTTGTCGACGTAGGCGCTGTCGATCGCCAGGCTTTCGCCATCGCGGTCCGGTGCCTCGTAGCTGAGCGAATCCAGCAGGCGCTCCAGCACCGTATGCAGGCGACGGGCACCGATGTTCTCCTGGCGCTCGTTCACCTGGAAGGCGATTTCGGCCAGGCGCTCGATGGCGTCGGCGGTGAAGCTGACCTTGACGCCCTCGGTAGCCAGCAGCGCCTCGTACTGCTTGGTCAGCGCGGCCTTCGGCTCGGTCAGGATGCGCACGAAATCACCCTTGCTCAGCGCACCCAGTTCAACGCGGATCGGGAAGCGACCCTGCAGCTCCGGAATCAGATCGCTGGGCTTGGCCAGGTGGAACGCACCGGATGCAATGAACAGGATGTGGTCGGTCTTGATCGTGCCGTACTTGGTGGACACGTTGGAGCCTTCCACCAGCGGCAGCAGGTCGCGCTGCACGCCTTCGCGGGAGACATCGCCGCCGCCCACGTTATCGCCACGCTTGGCGACCTTGTCGATCTCGTCGATGAAGACGATGCCGTGCTGCTCGCAGGCCTCGATCGCCGCAGTGCGGATATCGTCCTCATTGACCAGCTTGCCGGCCTCTTCCTCGATCAGCAGCGGTCGCGCGGCCTTGATGGTCAGCGTGCGCTTGTGCGCCTTCGCGCCGCCGCCAAGGTTGGCGAACATCGACTTCAGCTGCTGGCCCATTTCCTCCATGCCCGGCGGGGTCATGATGTCCATGCTGACATTGGCGGCCAGGTCGAGTTCGATCTCGCGCTCGTCCAGCTCACCGTTGCGCAGCATCTTGCGGAACTTGATGCGGGTCTCGTTGTCCTGCGCCGACGGTTCGTTGCGGGCGACTTCCGGATCGAAGCCGATGCCACCGCTGCGGCGCGGCAGCAGCGCATCGAGGATGCGGTCTTCGGCGCGTTCCTCGGCCTGGGTACGCACGCGCACCTTGGCCTGTTCGCGGTACAGCTTCACTGCCGTATCGGCCAGGTCGCGGATGATCTGCTCGACGTCCTTGCCGACGTATCCGACTTCGGTGAAGCGCGTGGCTTCGACCTTCACGAACGGCGCGTTGGCCAGCGTGGCCAGGCGACGCGCGATCTCGGTCTTGCCGACGCCGGTCGGGCCGATCATCAGGATGTTCTTCGGCATCACTTCATTGCGCAGCTCAGGCACCAGCTGCATGCGGCGCCAGCGGTTGCGCAGGGCGATGGCCACGGCGCGCTTGGCGTCGTGCTGGCCCACGATATGCCGGTCCAGTTCCTGCACGATCTCGCGCGGGGTCATGGTGGCGGAGGAAACTTCGATCTTCGACATGGATGTGCTCACGAATTCGTTGTCGGTCGCGCCGGCCGCTGGCCGGCAACCAGGCACGCGTGTGGGGGATCATGAGGTTGCCGGCCAGCAGCCGGCGCGACCCTCAGAGTTCCTCGACCACCACGTTGCGGTTGGTGTAGATGCAGATATCGCCGGCAATGCCGATCGCTTCGCTGGCGATGGTGCGCGCATCCAGTTCGGTGTGTGCCATCAACGCGCGTGCAGCCGACAGCGCATAGGAACCACCCGAGCCGATGGCGATGATGCCGTCCTCCGGTTCGATCACATCGCCGGTGCCGCTGATGATCAGCGAGGTTTCCTTGTCGGCCACGGCCAACAGGGCTTCAAGCTTTCCGAGGCGGCGCTCGGTGCGCCAATCCTTGGCCAGTTCGACCGCAGCACGCTGCAACTGGCCGTGCTTTTCCAGCTTGGCCTCGAACAGCTCGAACAGGGTGAAGGCATCGGCGGCGGCACCGGCAAAGCCGGCCAGCACCTGGCCATCACGACCGAGGCGGCGCACCTTGCGCGCATTGCCCTTCATCACGGTGTGGCCCAGCGTGACCTGGCCGTCGCCGGCAATGGCCACGTGCTCGCCGCGACGGACGCAGACGATGGTGGTGGCGTGGAAAACGTTGGGGTTCTGACTGGGGTCCATGATGCCTCCGGGGTGACAGAACCAGAGGTGGGGACTGCCCTGCGCCCTTCAAGCCACCCGCGACCGGCTGCCGCACGGGCAACGTTCAGCTTTCTCCGCTGCCCTCGCTGCTGCTTCGACGCTTCGCGCGCGGATGCGCCGCGTCGTAGACCTTGGCCAGGTGCTGGAAATCCAGGTGGGTGTAGATCTGGGTGGTGGCGATGTCGGCATGGCCCAGCAGCTCCTGCACGCCGCGCAGATCACCGGATGATTCCAGGATATGGCTGGCGAAACTGTGCCGCAGCATGTGCGGGTGCACGTGCTTGAACAGGCCCTGGCGCTGCGCCAGCTGGCGGATGCGGATCTGCACCGCGCGTTGGCTGATCGGTCCGTTGCGGCCGGGAAATACCGGCGAGGCCGGACCACCGCCACTTTCGGCGCGCCACGCCTGCAGCGCTTCGCGCGCCGGCCGGCCGAACGGCACGCGGCGCTGCCGATTGCCCTTGCCCAGCACGTTGACCAGCCCGCTGTCGAAATCCAGATCGCGCCAGGTCAGCGCGCAGACTTCGCTCAGGCGCAGGCCGGAAGAATAAAAAAGTTCCAGCAGCGCGCGGTCACGGCGGCCGAGTTCACCTTCCGGCTCCAGCTCGACCAGCTGCACGGCCTCATCGGCGTCGAGGACCTGTGGCAACCGGCGCGGCGCGCGCGGCGCCTTCAGCGTTGCTGCAGGACTGACCTCGATGCGGCCGTGCTTGAGCAGCCAGGCATAGAAGCTGCGGCAGGCGGACAAGCGGCGCTGCAGGCTCTTGGCCGACAGGCCACGGCGGTGCTCATCGGCGACGAACTGGCGCAGCGCGTCGGCATCGAGTGCCTCCACTGCAACACCGCGCGGCTCGGCCCAGACCGACAGCGCGTCCAGGTCACGGCGGTAGGCATCGAGCGTATGCGCCGACATCCGCCGCTCCACCTGCAGATGCTGCAGGAAGGCCTGTACCGCGCTCATCGTCGTGTCCTGCTCAGCCCGGGAAGCGCTTCAGGCCGGCGACCAGGGCGTCGCCCATCATGCGCAGGAACAGCGTGCCCATGCCCGGATAGAAACGGTTCGGATCGTGGCTGCCCACCGCAATCAGGCCCACGCCCGGCAACGGCAGCAGCGCGGTGGTCTGCACTTCCTCGCTGCGCACGCCATACAGCACGGCATTCTTTTCCGGCTGCAGGCGGCCGCAGATCGGCTCGCCGTCCTTCAGGCAGTCGCGGAACGGGCCGAGCTGCGGATCATCGGCGGCGATCACCTGCAACCAGTCGGCCTGTTCCAGCCCGGCCACCGGTGTGTGCACCACCAATCGCACCAGGTCGCCGGCGAAATCTTCCTGCAGCGAGGCCGCCATCGCACGCAGGGTGTCGGCGGCGTTGTCCTGCTTCATCAACGCCAGGGTCAGCTGGTGCGTGCGCACCGCCAGGCGTTCGTTGACCTGGGCAGTCGCGCCCAGGTCGGCCAACCGTCGTGCCAGCTCGCGGTTCTTCTCGCGCAGCACCTCCAGCTGGTAGCTGGCCAGCGACGCGGTCGGGCCGTCGTCACGCGGCACCACCAGGGTCAGGGCCAGGTCCGGGAACTGCTTGAGGAAGCCCGGATGTCGCCGCAACCAGGCAGCGACCTCGTGGGCCCCGAGCTTGTCGACGGTTTCGGTCATGCCATCCACTCCCCTTCGAAGACGAATGCGGTCGGGCCGGCCATCACCACAGGCTGGCCATCGCCCGGCCACTGGATGCGCAGGTCACCGCCGGGCAGGCTGATGCGCGCATCACGCTGCAGGCGGCCGCGCTGCATCAGGGTCACCGCAGCGGCGCAGGCGCCACTGCCGCAGGCCAGGGTTTCGCCGACGCCGCGTTCATTCACACGCAGGCGTGCATGCGCCGGGCCCATCACCTGGGCGAAGCCCACGTTCACCGAGCGCGGGAACGAGGCATGCTGCTGCAGCAGCGCACCGACGCGCTCGATCGGTGCAGCATCGATCAGGCCCACTTCGATCACTGCATGCGGGTTGCCCATCGACACCGCAGCGAAACGCACGCTTTCGCCCTGCAGCGGCAGCAGGTATTCCTCGCGCGCGTGGGCGAAACCCACCAGCGGCACGTTGGCCGGCTCGAACGCCGGCACGCCCATGGTCACCGCGAACTGGCCATCGCCCAGCACTTCCACCTCATGGCTGGCCAGCGGGCTGTCGATGACGAAGCGGTCGCCCTGCGCACTGCCTTCGCGCACCAGCCAGGCGGCGATGCAGCGCGCACCATTGCCGCACTGTTCGGAATTGGAGCCGTCGGCATTCCAGATGCGGTACGACGCCACCGAGCCTTCCGCGCGCGGCGCTTCGATGGTCAGGATCTGATCGCAGCCGACGCCGGTGTGGCGGTCGGCCAGCTGCGCGGCCAGTTCAGGCGTGGGCGGCGCGGTGCCGTCACGCAGGTCGATCACTACGAAATCATTGCCCGCGCCATGCATCTTGCTGAAGCGCAGGGCCTTGGAACCGGCCTTACTCATTCCCGCCGCCCACCTTCTTCGCAGGCGCAGGCGCCGGTTGCGTGGTCGGTGCAGCCGGCTCCACGGTCGTGGCCGGGGTGCCGCTGCCTTCGGTCTGCGCCGGGGTCGCTTCGGTAGCGGGCTCGGCAACAGGTTCGACGGTTTCTTCCACCGGCACCGGCTTCTGCGGCAGTACCAGCGGGCCCTTGTTGCCGCAGGCGGCGAGGAACAGCAGCGAAGCCGCTGCCAGCGGAATCAGGATGGCGTTTCGATGGGGGATCTTCATGCCCCGAGTATAGCCATTGGCGGCTGAGCGGTTGGTGCAGGGGATCGGGTTGCCGGCCAGCGGCCGGCACTACCGCAGGTGCTCAATCCGCGGGGGGCGGCAACGGCCGGGTCCACAGCCAGATCGCCACCACGGTCATGCTGCCGATCGAGAACCACTTCACCCAGGCAATCGGCACGCACCAGAGCATGATGCCGGCGCATACCGCCATGGTGATCGTGGCCATCCACTTGCCGTAGCGGCTGACCGCCCCGTGTGCCTGCCAGTTGGCGATGGCCGGGCCGAAGCGTGGATGCTGCAGCAGCCAGTTGTGCAGGCGCTCGGAGCCACGCGAGGCGGCCCAGGCCGAAATCAGGATGAATACGGTGGTCGGCAGGCCCGGCACGAAGATGCCGACGATGCCGGTGCCGAGGCTGACATAGGCCAGCAGCCACCACGCCCAGCGGAAACGCACCACGCGCGGTGGCGTGGTGGCACCGCGAGGGACGGAAGGATCTGGCGCGCTCATGGCCGCAAGGATACCGGTTCAGGGTGCCAGGCAGTGCCCGGCACCCTGTCGCGATCACGGCTGGGCGATGCCCAGCTGCTGCAGTACGAACGCGTACGACTCGGACAGCTCGCGATAGCGCTGGAAGCGCCCCGACTTGCCGCCGTGGCCGGCTTCCATGTTGGTGCGGAACAGGATCGGGTAGTGGCCGGTGTTGTCGTCACGCAGCTTGGCCACCCACTTGGCCGGTTCCCAGTACTGCACCTGCGAATCCCACAGGCCGGTGCCCACGAACAGCGCCGGGTACGCCTGCTGCTTCACGTTGTCGTAGGGCGAGTAGGACAGCATGTAGTCGTAGAACTGCTTCTGCTCCGGGTTGCCCCACTCGTCGTACTCGTTGGTGGTCAACGGAATGGTCGGGTCGAGCATGGTGGTCACCACATCGACGAACGGCACCTGGGCCACCATCACGCGGTAGTCCTGCGGCGCCTGGTTGGCCACCGCGCCCATCAGCAGGCCACCGGCACTGCCGCCGGATGCCGCCACGCGATCCTTCGCCGCCCAGCCCTGCGCCACCAGGCCACGGGTGACGTCGATGAAGTCGTTGAAGGTGTTCTGCTTGTGCAGCAGCTTGCCGTTCTCGTACCAGTCGCGTCCCATTTCCTGGCCACCGCGGATGTGGGCGATGGCATACACCACGCCGCGGTCGAGCAGGCTCACCGCGGTCTGGTTGAAATACGGATCCATCGACATGCCGTAGCTGCCATACGCGTACTGGAACAACGCGCCCTTGCCATCCTTCTGGTAGCCCTTGCGGTAGACCAGCGACACCGGCACCTTCACGCCATCGCGTGCGGTGATCCAGACGCGGTCGGTTTCGTACTTCGACGCGTCATAGCCGATCACCGGCTGCACCTTCAGCTGGCGGCGCTCACCGGTGGCGGTGTTCAGTTCGAACACGGTGGTGGGGGTGGTCATCGAGGTGTAGACGTAGCGCAACCAGGGCGTATCGGCCTCGGTGTTGTCGCCCAGGCCCATCGAGTACGCCGGCTCGTCGGCCTTCACGTAGTCGCTGCGGCCATCCTTGAACAGCAGGCGGATGCGTTCCAGGCCCTCGGAGCGTTCGGCGATGGCGGTGTAGCCATCGAACAGTTCGAAGCCTTCGATGAACACCGCATCGTCGTGCGCGATCCAGTCCTTCCACTGCGCACGCGAGGTCGCATCGGTCGGTGCGGTGACCAGCTTGAAGTTCTTGGCACCGTCATTGGTACGGATCACCCAGCGGCCATCGTAGTGGTCGGCGTCGTACTCGACATCGCGCTGGCGCGGCGCCAGCACGGTGAAGTGGGTCGGGTCGCTGGCCGGCGCGTAACGCTCTTCCGAGGACACGGTGCTGTGCACGCCGATGGTGATGAAGCGATCGTCGCGGGTGCGGCCGATGCCCATGTAGAAGCTGTCGTCCTTCTCTTCGTAGACGACGGTGTCGGCGCTGGCCGGGGTGCCCAGCACGTGCTTCTTCACGCGCACGGTCAGCAGCGTTTCCGGATCGTTCTCGACATACAGCACGGTGCGGTTGTCGTCGGCCCAGACCAGGTCGCCCGAGCTGCCGGTGATCACATCGGGCAGCACCTTGCCGGTGGCCAGGTCCTTGAAGCGGATGGTGTACTGGCGGCGGCCGACATCATCATCGGCCCAGGCCAGCAGCTGGTTGTCCTGGCTGACTTCCATCGAGCCGACGCTGAAATAGCCCTTGCCGGCAGCCATCGCGTTGACGTCCAGCAGGATTTCCTCGGCGGCCTCCATGCTGCCCTTGCGGCGTGCGTGGATCGGGTAGTCCTGGCCGGTTTCGAAGCGGCTGTAGTACCAGTAGCCACGCTCGCGCGCCGGCACGCTGGAATCGTCCTGCTTGATGCGGCCGACGATCTCCTTGTAAAGGGTGTCTTCCAGCGGCTTCAGCGGCGCCAGCAGCTGGTCGGCATAGGCATTCTCGGCCTGCAGATAGGCCAGCATGTCCTTGTTCCCGCGCTTGTCGTCGCGCAGCCAGTAATAGTCATCGTTGCGGGTCGCGCCGAACGGCGCCTTGACCACATGCGGATGCTTGGCGGCATCCGGCGGAACGGGCGGAGTGGCGGCGGTGGCAGTGGTGGTCATCAGGCTGGCAAGCAACAGGCAGAGGGTGGATTTCATGAGATAGGGCTCCTTGAGGGGCAATGCAATGGCGTCCTTGCGCCCGAGTCTGGGTTGCGGAAGGACGGTGGGCAACCCTGCGGAACGTCATGGTGGCCATGCCTGCCGGCACTGCCAGAGCGCGTGACCCCGGTGCGCGGCGTACCATGGGCTGCATGAGTACCCTGCCCCATACGCCGGGCTACAGCCGGCGCAGCCATGAAATCGCCCCGTTCCACGTGATGTCCCTGCTGGCCCGCGCGCAAGCGCTGGAACAGGCCGGCCACGACGTGATCCACCTGGAAATCGGCGAACCGGACTTCACCACCGCCGAACCGATCGTGCGTGCCGGCCAGGCCGCATTGGCCGCCGGCCATACCCGCTACACCGCCGCACGTGGCCTGCCCGCCCTGCGCCAGGCGATCAGCGGCTTCTATCGCAGCCACTACGGGCTGGACATCGACCCCGAACGCATCCTGGTCACCCCCGGCGGCTCCGGTGCGCTGCTGCTGGCCAGCAGCCTGCTGGTCGATCCCGGCCGCCACTGGCTGCTGGCCGACCCTGGTTATCCGTGCAACCGCCACTTCCTGCGCCTCGTTGAAGGCGGCGCACAGCTGGTGCCGGTCGGCCCGGACACTGCCTACCAACTCACACCGTCGCTGGTGGAACAGCATTGGAATGCCGACAGCGTCGGCGCGCTGGTTGCCTCACCGGCCAACCCGACCGGCACCGTGCTCTCCGCCGACGAACTGGCCGCCCTGTCGAAGACCCTGCACGCGCGCGGTGGTCACCTGGTGGTGGACGAGATCTACCACGGCCTCACCTATGGCCTGGATGCACCCAGCGTGCTGCAGGTGGATGACAGCGCATTCGTGCTGAACAGCTTTTCCAAATACTTCGGCATGACCGGTTGGCGGCTGGGCTGGCTGGTGGCACCGCCAGCAGCCGTGCCGGACCTGGAGAAACTCGCGCAGAACCTGTACATCAGCGCGTCGAGCATCGCCCAGCATGCCGCACTGGCGTGTTTCAGCGACGAAGCGATGTCGATCTTCGAACAGCGTCGCGAAGCGTTCCGCCAGCGCCGCGACTTCCTGCTGCCCGCGCTGCGCGAGCTGGGCTTCCGCATCGAAGTCGAGCCGCAGGGTGCGTTCTACCTGTACGCCGATGTCAGCGCATTCACCGATGACGCACAGGCGTTCTGCGCCCACTTCCTGGAAACCGAGCACGTGGCATTCACGCCCGGGCTGGATTTCGGCTTCCATCGCGCCAACCAGCACGTGCGCCTGGCCTATACCCAGGAAGTGCCGCGGTTGCAGGAGGCGGTGGCACGGATCGCGCGTGGGTTGCAGCGTTGGCAGGGATCACGTTGGCGGTAGTGCCGGCCGCTGGCCGGCAACCCGGGAATGCGTGAATGATGCGGTTGCCGGCCAGCGGCC